>NZ_JBAGKV010000029.1:0-84740 GCF_037049705.1 Janthinobacterium sp. LPB2021202312-11-4
CTAAAGGCACTTGGCAAATATAAACCTTACATTAATAGAGTGATAACTTTAACTTCGAAGTTACCCTCTTCAAACTGAAAAAATATCGGTCGGTTATGTCGCGTTCGTCCGTGCAGCGCGTTTCACCGCTCGTCGGCACACGCCACGGCGCTGAAAAAAACGCCTTGCGCTCGTCTTAAGATATATCTTAAGTTGTATCTAAACATGACGAGAGAACACAAAAATGAGAGACCATCATTCCCACCGCGAACACGGTGACGGCCGCGACGGCTTCGAGAAACGCCCTGGCCGCGAGCGCGGCGGACGCGGCCCACGGGTCTTCGCCCCCGGCGATTTGAAATTGCTGCTGCTGGCGCTGATCGCCGAACAGCCATGCCACGGCTATGACCTGATCCGCCAGATCGAGGGCATGTTCGACGGCGCCTACAGCCCCAGCCCCGGCGTGATCTACCCGACCCTGACCTTTCTGGAAGAAAGCGAAATGATTACCGGCGATGCCGAGGGCGGCAAAAAACGCTACAGCGTGACCGACGCCGGGCGCCTGTCCCTGAGCGACCAGGCGATTGCCCTGGAAGGTGTGCGGATGCGCATCGACGTGAGCAAACGCTCGCTGCGCGGCCATGATCGCCCGGCGGAAATCCACGAAGCGGTGCACAACCTGCGTCACGCACTACAACTGCATCACGGGCGCTGGAGTGCGGCAGAAATCCTGCGCGTCGCCGCCCTGCTCAACGACACCGCCAAAGCCATCGTCGACGGCCCCGCCGTTCAAGCCGCCCAGGAGACAGCCGAATGACTGCAGTCCAGACCCCAACCATTCACCGCGTCATGCACGAAATCAAACGCCGTCGCCTGGAAGTGCTGCGCGTGGTCGACCTGACCCCGCGCATGCGCCGCATCACCCTCGGCGGCCCGGAGCTGGCGGGTTTTGTCAGCCTCGGCAGCGACGATCACGTCAAACTGATATTCCCGCAGAACGCGGCGGAAACGGCAGCGCTGGAAAACCTGATCCTCGGTGCCGGTAAAACCGACCAGCCGATGCCGACCATGCGCGACTACACGCCACGGCGCTATGACCTGGACACGCTGGAGCTGGACATCGATTTCGTCCTGCACGGCGACGGCCCTGCCTCGACCTGGGCCGAGCAGGCTACGCCGGGGCAGTTCCTGCACATCGGCGGGCCACGGGGCTCGATGATCGTCCCGGACATCTTCGACAGCTACTTGCTGATCGGCGACGAAACCGCCCTGCCCGCCATCGCCCGGCGCCTGGAAAGCCTGGCGGCCAATCGGCGGGCGCTGGTGATCATTGAGGTGGAGAACGGCAAGGAACAGCAGCACCTGGAAAGTGCCGCGCAGGTGCATGTGATCTGGGTGTTACGCGAGGGCGGCAAGGACAACCTGCTGACCACGGTCAAACAGATTCAGGTGCCGAGCGGTGATTTGTACGCCTGGGTGGCGACCGAGACCAAGGTGTCACGGCAGATCCGCCGGGTACTGCTGGATGAACATGGGCTGGATGATCAGTTCGTCAAAGCGGCGGGTTACTGGCGGGCTGATGGCAGCGACGAGGAATAACGCTTGAAAGATCGCAGCCTGCGACAGTGCCTACAGATGCGGGTAATTCCCCTGTAGGAGCGCCGCAGGTTGCAATCTTGGCTTTGCAGTCAGCGACGACGGTATCGATCCAAGCCCACGATCACCAACGCAATCACCACAAACCCCGCCAATATCCCCCCGGCATTGATAAACACCTGTGGATAACCCAGGGTGCCGACATCAATGAACGGATACGGGTAAGCACTCAGCAAATGCCCGCGCAGCAGCGCATAGGCGAAATACACCAGGGGATAAATCACCCACAACCCGATGTGCCCCAGACGCAGCGTGCCTTTGGGCACACACCACCACCAATAGAGCAGAAACAGCAGCGGCATGATGTCGTGCAGCAATTCATCGGCGAGCAATTGCCAGCCTTCGGGGTGCCACAGATGGCGTAATAACAGGCTGTAGGCGAGCCCGACCACGGCAATGCTCACCGCGATCCCGCTGCTGACCGCCGGCCGCAAAAACCAGCGCCGCGCCGCCGAATCCCGCGACGTCACTTCACAGGTCAGCACCACGGCCACCAGGGTGTTGGTCAATACGGTAAAGAAGCTGAAGAAGCTCATCAGCCCGCCCATCAGGCTGGCGCCGATTTCCCAGCGTGTGCCGAGAATCAGGTACAGCTGAACACTCAAACCCACCCAGCCCAGTACCGCCGCCACGTTCACGCAACGACGCCTCGCGGCAGACCCCGGCGTCGATAAGGCGAACATGCTCAGAGCGGACGCTTGGTGCGCATCAACTTGACGTACAGGCGTTCGACCTTCTCCCGCGCCCACGGGGTTTTGCGCAGGAAGGTCAGGCTCGACTTGATGCTCGGGTCACTTTTGAAGCAACGAATATCGATGCGCTCGGCCAGCCCCGACCACTCGTAGTGTTCAACCAGGCCGTTGAGGATCTGTTCCAGGGTCACGCCGTGCAGCGGGTTGGTGTTCTGTTCGGTCATGCCGGGCCTTTGCGCGAAGAAAGAATAAGAAGCCGCGCACCTTAGCCGAGGGGTTCGCCGGGTGGAAGCGCTCTGTTAACTGTAGGTGAAGCTGAAAAGATCGCAGCCTTCGGCAGCTCCTACGGTTTGCGTTCGCGTGCGACCGTGGCGGCTCAGTAATAACGGCGCGGGTCGGAGTCGATCAGGCTGGCCAGTTTGGTCAGGGCAAAACGCAATTCGTCCTGGCTGGTGGGCGACATCAGCACCAGCCGCACACAGCGGGTAATCCCGGAGCGTTCGGCCTGGAACTGCGTGCCGCTCAGCACCAGCACCCCGTTGGCCCGGGCGAGCATGGTGAACTCGTCGCTGGTCCACGGCTCGGGCAGCGTCAGCCAGACGTGGTAGGAGTAGGGCTGGGTCTTCATTTCGAAATTGGCGAAGATTTCCCGGGCGATCGCCTGGCGCCCGGCGGCTTCGTTGCGCTGGATGCGGATCAGTTTTTTGTCCAGGCCTTCGGTGATCACATTGCTGGCCAGTTGCGCGGTCAGCGGCGACGGCATCCACACGCTGCTGCGCACCATCGAGGTCAGGCGCGAGAGCAATTTGGGCGGGCTGTAGATGTAGCCGACGCGCAACGCCGGCATCACCGATTTCGACAGGCTGGTCAGGTACACCGAACGGTCCGGCGCAAACGCCGACAGCGGCTTGATCGAAGGGTCGGTGGCGAGGAAGCCATAGATGTCATCGTCGAGGATGATGAAGTCGAACTCTTCGGCCAGTGCGGCAATTTGTGCCCGGCGTTTTTGCGACATGATCGCCGCCGTCGGGTTCTGACAGGTCGCCACGCACACCAGCATCGCCGGTTTCTCTCGCTGGCACAGTTCACGCAACGCTTCGGGGATGATCCCTTCGCCGTCCATCGGCACGCCACGCAAGCGCCGCTCCAAGCCATGGGCCAGGGAAATGATGCCGGGGTAGCAAAGCTCTTCGCAGAGCACCAGGTCACCGGCGTTGGTCAGCGCGCTCATCGCGACCATCAAGCCATGCTGGGCGCCGGCGGTGATCACCACTTGCTGCCATTGCGCGTCGGGCAACGAATGGCGCAACCACTGTGCGCCGGCCTCGCGGTGCGCCGGGTGACCACCGTCCGGCGCGTAATCCAGGGCGCGGGCGAAATCGGTGCTCTTGGCCATGCCCACCAAGGCGCCGCGCAACCAGTATTCGAGGGTTTCGCTGTAGGGCTTGATGATCGACAGGTCGAGCAGCTCGGACTGCCCCAGGTTCAATGGCGCGGCGGCACTGTTGCTCGCGGGCAGTTCCAGTTGCTTCTGGTTGAGCACATAGGTCCCGCGCCCCACTTCCCCCTGCACCAGACGCCGCCGATGAGCTTCGCTGTACGCGCGGCTGATGGTGCCCGGCGTGACATTCAGGGTCGTGGCCAGCTCCCGCAAGGTCGGCAGGCGATCACCTTCGTTCAATACGCCATTGCTGATATCGCGCGCCAATGCATCGGCAATCGACAAATACATCGGCTGGCTGAACTCGCTTAGTTGGGGAACCCACATGAATGATCACTGCCCATCGTAGAAATGATGAATATCCGAGCATATCACATGGAGGTTAGGCAACTAATAAATCGACCCAATCGATAAATTGAGTCGATTGATGCAGCGATTGAATCGATAGACATCCCTAAGAACAGAAATTTTCATAATAATTAATAGTCTTATAAATCAATAAATTAAGCGCCTAATAGCAAAAAAAACAGGCACTGATAGCAAAAAAACATCTCGTAACAACCCCACCAGCTATTGAATCAACTCAATTCATTCAAATACACTCATCTCGAATCGAAGCAATCGACTCAATCCCCCTGATCACTGCGCGACTCTGCCGCGCCAAGTCGAGACATCATGGACACACTCAGAAAGGATCTATCCCTGTCAGCCGTCATTGCGGGCTTTATTGCCGTGATCATTTCCTATGCCGGCCCGTTGATCATCGTGTTTCAGGCTGCCAAGGAAGCGCACCTGCCCAACGACGTGGTGTCTTCGTGGATCTGGGCGATTTCCATCGGTAGCGGCCTGACAGGCCTGTTCCTGAGCTGGCGCCTGCGGGTGCCGGTGATCACCGCGTGGTCGACACCGGGCGCAGCGCTGCTGGTGTCGATGCTGCCCACCGTCACCCTGCCCCAGGCCATCGGCGCTTATGTGGTTGCGTCGGTGATCATTGCCGTGGTCGGTTTGTCCGGCGCCTTCGACAAACTGATGAGTCGTCTGCCCAAAGCCATTGCCGCCGCCATGCTCGCGGGCATCTTGTTCCGCTTTGGCGCCGAGCTGTTCACCTCGATCAAGCTGCAACCGGCGCTGGTGCTGTCAATGATCGCGGCGTACCTGATCTTCAAACGCTTTTCGCCGCGCTACGCGATTCTCTCGGTGCTGATTATCGGCTGCGCGGTGGCCGCCTCGTTCGGTGAACTGAACAGCGGTGCAATCACCATCGCCGTGGCCCACCCGGTATTCATCGCGCCGGAATGGAGCTGGCACGCGATCATCAACATCGGCCTGCCCCTGGCGCTGGTGACCCTCACCGGCCAATACGTACCGGGCATGGCGGTGTTGCGCACCTCGGGCTACAACACCCCGGCGCGTTCGATCATTTCGGTCACCGCGATTGGTTCGATCCTGATGGCCCCGTTCGGCTCCCACGGCTTTAACCTGGCGGCGATTACCGCCGCCATCTGCACCGGCCGCGAAGCCCACGAAGACCGCGACAAACGCTATATCGCCGGCATCGCTTGCGGGGTGTTCTACATCCTGATGGGCACCTTCGGCGCGACCCTGGCCTCGGTGTTCTCCGCCCTGCCGAAAGAGTTGATTGCCTCCCTCGCCGGCCTGGCCTTGTTCGGTGCAATCAGTGCCGGTTTGACCGGTGCCATGGCCGACGAGAAACAACGGGAAGCAGCGCTGATCACCTTCCTGGTCACCGCTTCGGGCATGAGTTTCCTCGGTCTGGCGGCGGCGTTCTGGGGGTTGATCTTCGGCCTCGTCGCCCACTTTGTGCTGACCTACACCCGGGAAAGCAAGGCCGCCGCACTCGCCGAGGGCAGCCGACCATGACCGCTCGTTACGATTTCATTGTGGTCGGTGGCGGCATTGCCGGGGTATCGGCGGCCTATGAACTGGCGGCCCACGGCAGCGTCTGCCTGCTGGAACAGGAACAGCAACTGGCGTATCACACCACGGGCCGTTCGGCGGCGATCTCGATGGAAAGCTACGGCAACCAACAGATCCGCTCACTGACCTGCGCCTCGCGACGGTTTTTCGAAAACCCGCCCGAGGGCTTGGCCGAGCATCCGCTGTGGTCGCCACGGGGTGCGTTGATCGTGGCCCAGGCAGCGCGGATGGACAAACTGGCGACCCGTTTCAACGCGGTACTCGGGCAAGTCCCGACGGCCAAGTTCCTCGACGACAAACAGGTGCTGGAGTTGGTGCCGTATCTGGCCGAAGGCGCCTGGAGCGCCGGGATCTACGAACCCAGCGCTTTCGATCTGGATGTGCACGGCATTCACGGCGCCTACCTCGGCGGCCTGCGCGCTCGCGGCGGGGTGATCAAGCGTGAAGCCGAAGTGCTGCGCGGCGAACACCGCGCCGGTCACTGGACGTTGCACACCCGCGATGGCCAGCAATTGGAAGCGGCCATTGTGGTCAACGCCGCTGGCGCCTGGGCCGATGAATTCGCCGAGCGCTGCGGCGTGCCCAAGGTCGGTGTGCGCCCGTTGCGCCGCACGGTGCTGGCGGTCGATCCGCAATGCGACGTGCACCACACGCCGTACCTGGGCACGGTCGACGAAGACATTTTCATCAAGCCCGAAGCCGGGCGCCTGATCGTTTCACCCTGCGATGAAAGCCCTTCGCTGCCCTGCGATGCGCTGCCGGAAGAGCTGGATTTGGCCATCACCATGGATCGCCTGCAAAGCACCACGCGCCTGCGTCCACGGTCGATCATCAACAAATGGGCGGGCCTGCGCACGTTCGTCGCCGACCGCTCGCCGGTGCTCGGCCAAGACCCGCAACAAGAGAGTTTTATCTGGCTCGCCGCCCTCGGTGGCTACGGCATTCAAGCCGCGCCCGCCATCGCCCGGCTGTGCAGCCACGCGGCGTTGGGCATCGCCATGCCGGCGGACCTCGCCGCCCTGCAACTCAATTACCAGCATTTTTCCCCGGCCCGTTGCCGCGACGCGGAATTTTCGAGCCTGGCCGTCAAACAGGTTGCCGATTTGCATTAACCCCACCCACTTAACAAGGAACGTCACCATGCAAACCAACGCTCAACTCAAGACCGCCGCCAAACCTTTCCTTGGCGAAGAAAACGTTATTTTCACCGACAAGGCGCCACTGCCGCTGGGTACGTATTCCCAGGGCATCAAGGTCAGCCACGGGCAGACCATCTACCTGTCGGCGCAAACCCCGGTGTCGGCGCTGAACAACGAGGTATTGGCCACGGATTTCGAAGGCCAGTTGCGCCAGACCCTCGACAACCTGCAGCAAATGGCCGAAGCGGCCGGCGGTACCCTGGCGAACGTGGTCAAGGTCACCGCGTTCATCACTGACTTGAGCGAATTCCCGACCCTCAACCGCGTCATGGAGGAGTACTTCACCAAGCCCTATCCGGCCCGCACCACGGCCGGCGCCAGCGCCCTGGCGCGCAATACCCTGGTCGCCATCGACGCCATCATGGTGGTCTGAAACACCTTCTGTCAGCGGAGTGCCCGTCGGTCCGGCGTAATGGACCGACGTCGGCAGGGAAAGCACCAGCACAGCGTACTTTCAGGGGGTTGGCCATGAAGAATTCGTACAGAGAGTATGTGTTGCAGTGCCTGGTTTGCGATCGCAGTTACCAGCCGCATGAGGTCAGCTATTTCTGCCCTCATTGCAAAATCGATGGTGCCCTTGATGCGCTTTACGATTACCCGACGCTCAAGCGCGAATGGTCCAGGGACAGCCTGGCCCACGACCACGCCCGTGGCATGTGGCGCTATGACCGGCTGATGCCGTTGAGTTCGACGCAGTTCATTCCGCCGTTACTGGTGGGCAACACGCCGCTGTATTCGCGCCCCGAACTGCTCGGCAAGGGTGCGCGGATCAAAGTCTTTATCAAGGATGAATCCCGCCAGCCCACCGGTTCGCTGAAGGATCGCGCCAGCGCCCTGGCGGTGGCCCACGCCATGCAATCCAGGGCGCGCACCGTGGCAGTGGCCAGCACCGGCAACGCCGCGTCGGCCCTCGCCGGGATGAGCGCCAGCCTGGGTTTGCACAACGTGATTTACCTGCCCAAAAGCGCGCCCCGGGAGAAGCTGGCGCAGATGCAGGGCTACGGTGCCGAGATTGTGCTGGTGGACGGCCAATACGACGAAGCCTTCGAGCAATGCCTCAACGCCTGCGAAACCCACGGCTGGTACAACCGCACCACCGGCATCAATTCGTACATGAGTGAAGGCAAGAAAACCGTGGCCTTCGAGATGTGCGAGCAACTCAACTGGCAGGTGCCGGACCTGGTGTTCGTGCCGGTCGGCAATGGCTGCATTCTCGGCTCGGTGTACAAGGGCTTTTTCGACCTGCTGCAACTGGGCTGGATCGAGCGCATTCCCCGCTTGATCGGCGTGCAGGCCGAACACAGCAACTTCATGTACCGGGCCTGGCGCAGTGATCGGCCGATGCAGCAGATCGAACGCATTGCGCCCACCAGCCTGGCCAGCAGCATCAACGTGGCGTTGCCGCGCGATCGCCTCAAAGCCATGCGCGCAGTCACCGCCAGCGGCGGCGAGTTCATCTGCGTCAGTGACCCGAGCATCGTTGCCGCCGCCTCGCGACTGGCCGCCAGCACCGGCGTGTTTCCCGAAGCCGGCGCCGCCAGTGCCTTCGCCGGCCTGCTCAAATACGCCGAAGAACACCCCGACACCCCGCAGACCGCCGTGATCCTGATCACCGGCAGCGGCCTGAAAGACACCTCCATTTTTCTATCCGACTCGACCAGAAGCCAGCCACGGGTGCAGCCGCATCACGCGCCGGCAGCGCTGGCCGAAGCGCTTACCTGAGGAATCACCCCATGAGCCTGCAAAATTTCGACCCCGCCGTTGCCCGCCTGATTGACCGCGAACGCAATCGCCAGGAAACCCACCTGGAGCTGATCGCTTCGGAAAACTATGTCAGCGAAGAAGTGCTCCAGGCCCAGGGCTCGGTGCTCACCAACAAATACGCTGAAGGCTATCCGGGCAAGCGTTACTACGGCGGTTGCAAGGTGGTCGACGAGATCGAAAACCTGGCCATCGAGCGCGCGCGCAAACTGTTCAACTGCGAATACGTCAACGTCCAGCCGCACTCCGGCTCCCAGGCCAACCAAGCGGTTTTCCTCGCCGTGCTGGAGCCCGGCGACACGATTCTGGGGATGTCCCTGGCCCACGGCGGTCACTTGACCCACGGCGCCTCGGTGAATTTTTCCGGCAAGTTCTACAAGGCGTTTTCCTACGGGCTGGAGAAGGAAACCGAGACCCTCGACTACGCCGAAATGGAAGCCCTGGCCCGCGAACACCGGCCGAAGATGATCATTGCCGGCGCCTCGGCGTATTCGCGGACCATCGACTTTCAGCGCTTTCGCAACATCTGCGATGAGATCGGCGCGTACCTGATGGTCGACATGGCGCATTACGCCGGGTTGATCGCTGCGGGCGTGTATCCGTCGCCGGTAGGCATTGCTGACTTCATCACCTCCACCACCCACAAAACCCTGCGCGGCCCGCGCGGTGGCCTGATCCTGGCCAAGGCGCAATACGCCGCGCTGCTGGATAAGACGATTTTCCCGGTGTACCAGGGCGGGCCGCTGATGCACGTCATCGCCGCCAAAGCCGTGGCGTTCAACGAAGCCTTGAGCGATGGCTTCAAGCATTACCAGCAACGGGTGATCAACAACGCCCGGACCATGGCCGACATCCTCACCCGCCGTGGTTTGCGCGTGGTATCCGGCGGCACCGATTGCCACATGTTCCTGCTCGACCTGCGCTCGATGAACATCACCGGCAAAGACGCCGAAGCGCTGCTGGAAAGCGCCCACATCACCCTGAACAAAAACGCGATCCCCGATGACCCGCAAAAACCGGCGATCACCAGCGGCATTCGTATCGGCACCCCGGCCCTGACCACTCGTGGTTTTGGTGAAGCGGAATGCGCCGAAGTGGCGAACCTGATCGCTGACCTGCTGGAACAACCGAACAACGCCGCGCTGCTGGACAACACCCGGCGCCGGGTGATGCACCTGTGTGAATGTTTTCCGGTGTATCTGTTGAGCTGATCAACACCCGCCCCCCCAATCCCCGTAGGAGCGAAGCTTGCTCGCGAAGGCGCCGGTTCAGTCAACATCAATGTTGAATGTCGGGACGCCTTCGCGAGCAAGCTTTGCTCCTACCGGGTGTATTTTCTGCCTGCGGCGCCCTGTCGCAGACGACTGTTACCAAATCCGAAACGATCCATGTCAGTAAAAGCGCTTTCTCTCTTTGTTACAGATCATTATCCTGCCGCCCTTAGCTGAAACGCTTCACCGCCCGTTTCAACGCCTTGCGTTCAGTTCATCCCTTCAAAAAAAGACCCAGAATCAATTCTCTATGCCTTATTTTCCAGCTCCGCGAGACAGCGCTGTCTTAACCCCCGTGCCCCAGCGAAAAGCCCTGAACCTGATCGGCGGCCTCAGCGCTTTCGGCCTCGCCACCTGCGTTCACGCAGCCCCGGCCTTCGATAGCGAATCGCCGTGGATGCTCGGCGACTGGAACGGCACGCGCAGCGAACTTTCGGAAAAAGGCTACGACTTCAAAGTCGATTACACCGGCGAAATGGGCAGCAACCTGCACGGCGGCTACGACCATGACCGCACCGCGCGCTACAGCGACCAGTTCGGCCTCGGCACACACCTGGACTTGCAGAAGATCCTCGGTTGGGACGCCGCCGAATTTCAGTTGACGATCACCGAGCGTAACGGCAACAACATCAGCAACGACCGGATCAACGACCCACGGGTCGGCGGCTTCACCTCGGCCCAGGAGGTCTGGGGCCGTGGCCAGACCTGGCGCCTGACGCAGATGTGGTATCAGCAGAAATTCTTCGACCAGACGCTCGACATCAAGGTCGGCCGCTTTGGCGAAGGCGAGGACTTCAACAGCTTCCCCTGCGACTTCCAGAACCTGGCGTTCTGCGGCTCCCAGGTCGGGAACTGGGTCGGTGGCATTTGGTACAACTGGCCGGTCAGCCAATGGGCGCTGCGGGTCAAATATCACCTGACCCCGGAGCTGTACGCGCAGATCGGTGCTTATGAGCAAAACCCGTCGAACCTCGATCGCGGCAACGGCTTCAAGCTCAGCGGCAGCGGTACCCAAGGCGCGATTCTGCCGGTGGAACTGGTGTGGTCGCCCAAGCTCAACGGCCTGCCGGGCGAGTACCGCGCCGGTTATTACTACAGCAACGCCAACGCCACCGACGCCTACAAGGACAGCAATGGCCAGCCCGCCGCGCTCAGTGGCGAGGCGTATCGCAGCGCGTCGAGCAAGCACGGTGTGTGGCTCGGTGTGCAGCAGCAGGTCACTAGCCGCGCCAGCGATAACTCCCGGGGTTTGAGCGTGTTCGCCAACGGCACGATGCACGACAAGAAGACCAACGCCATCGACAACTATGTCCAGGCCGGCGTCGTCTACAAAGGCTTGTTCGATGCCCGCGCCAGGGACGACATCGGTTTCGCCCTGGCCCGGGTCCACGTCAACCCGGCCTATCGCAAGAACGCCGAGGCGACCAACCAGGCCCGCGCGGTCTACGACTACGACGACCCGTCGTTCCTGCCGCCCCAAGACACCGAATACAGCGCCGAACTCTATTACGGCGTGCACGTGACGAATTGGCTGACCGTGCGCCCGAACCTGCAATACATCCGCCATCCCGGTGGCGTGGACAAGGTCGATGACGCGCTGATTGGCGGGATCAAAATCACTTCGTCGTTCTAACCAACACCACAACCCTTGTAGGAGCGAGGCTTGCCCGCGATGGCGGAGTGTCAGTCGACCCATGTGTTGAATGGGCCGACGCCATCGCGGGCAAGCCTTGCTCCTACGGGAAAAGTTTCACTTTTCTAACTGAACCATGCCCGCGCCGGATCGTCATCTACAGTGAACTTGCGCGGGACTACTTAAACGTCACGGAGAACCACACTATGAGCACTGATGGTGCTTTGAGTCGAAGCCGCCTGCTGCCGAGCCTGCTCGGTATCCTGCTTCTGCTAATGGGCCTGGCCATGCTGGCCGGGGGGATCAAGCTGAGCATGCTCGGCGGCTCGCTGTATTACCTGCTGGCCGGTATCGGCTTCGCACTGAGCGGCGTGTTGCTGATTGCCGCCCGCCGCGCTGCCCTGGGCCTGTACGCACTGGTGCTGTTCGCCAGCACCGTTTGGGCGCTGTGGGAAGTCGGCCTCGATTGGTGGCAACTGGTGCCGCGTCTGTCGCTGTGGTTCGCCCTCGGTGTCGTCCTGCTGTTGCCATGGTTCCGCCGTCCGTTGCTGCGCGATGGCGCCGCACCGCTGGGCACTGCGGCGCTGAGCGTTGCGGTGATTCTGTCGGGCGCCACCGCCGTGGCCAGCCAGTTCACCCATCCGGGTGAAGTCTTCGGCGAGTTGGGCCGCGACACCACTGACCTGACCAGCACCGCCCCGGCCATGCCCGATGGCGACTGGCAGTCCTATGGCCGCACCGAATTCGGTGACCGCTACTCGCCGCTGAAGCAGATCACCCCGGCCAACGTCGGCAAGTTGCAGGAAGCCTGGCGCATCCGCACTGGCGACCTGCCGACCGCCGATGACCCGGTTGAGCTGACCAACGAAAACACCCCGCTGAAGGTCAACGGCATGCTCTATGCCTGCACCGCCCACAGCAAAGTGCTGGCGCTGGACCCGGACACCGGCAAGGAAATCTGGCGTTTCGACCCGCAGATCAAGAGCCCGGTGGGCTTCAAGGGCTTCGCCCACATGACCTGCCGTGGCGTCTCTTATTACGACGAGAACGCTTACGCCAAGGCTGACAATGCTTCGGCCGCCGTCATCTCCGACGCCGGCAAAGCCGTTGCCCAGGCTTGCCCGCGTCGCCTGTACCTGCCGACCGCCGATGCACGCCTGATCGCGATCAACGCCGACACCGGCAAGGTCTGCGAAGGCTTCGGCACCCACGGCACGGTTGACCTGACTCAAGGCATTGGTCCATTCACTGCCGGTGGCTACTACGCCACCTCCCCGGCGGCGATTACTCGTGATCTGGTGATCATGGGCGGCCACGTCACCGACAACGAATCGACCAACGAGCCGTCCGGTGTGATCCGTGCGTTCGATGTGCATGACGGTCACCTGGTCTGGAACTGGGACAGCGGCAACCCGGAGGCCACCGAGCCTTTGGCGCCGGGTAAAACCTACACCCGCAACTCGCCGAACATGTGGTCCCTGGCCAGCGTCGACGAGAAACTGGGCATGGTCTACCTGCCTCTGGGCAACCAGATGCCTGACCAGTACGGCGGCGACCGCATGCCGGGTGCCGAAAAGTACAGCGCCGGCCTCGTTGCGCTGGACCTGTCCACCGGCAAGGTGCGCTGGAACTATCAGTTCACCCACCACGACCTGTGGGACATGGACGTGGGCAGCCAGCCAACCCTGCTGGACCTGAAAACCGCCGACGGCGTGAAGCCGGCGCTGATCGCACCGACCAAACAGGGCAGCCTGTATGTGCTCGACCGTCGCGATGGCACGCCGATTGTGCCGATTCGTGAGATCCCGGTCCCGCAAGGCGCGGTCAAGGGCGACCATACCGCACCGACCCAGGCCCGTTCGGACCTGAACCTGCTGGCCCCGGAACTGACCGAAAAAGCCATGTGGGGCGCCAGTCCGTTTGACCAGATGCTGTGCCGCATCCAGTTCAAGGAACTGCGCTACGAAGGCCAGTACACCCCGCCGTCGTTGCAGGGCAGCCTGGTCTATCCGGGTAACGTCGGTGTGTTCAACTGGGGCAGCGTGTCGGTCGATCCGGTCCGCCAACTGCTGTTCACCAGCCCGAACTACATGGCGTTCGTGTCAAAAATGATCCCTCGCGCCGAAGTCGCGGCGGACAGCAAGCGCGAAAGCGAAACCGCGGGCATCCAGCCCAACACGGGCGCGCCCTACGCCGTGACCATGCACCCGTTCATGTCGCCGTTCGGCGTACCGTGCCAGGCACCGGCCTGGGGTTACGTGACCGGGATCGACCTGACCACCAACAAAGTGGTGTGGAAACGCAAAAACGGCACCAGCCGCGACAGCTCGCCACTGCCAATCGGCCTGCCGATCGGCGTGCCAAGCATGGGCGGCTCGATTGTGACGGCGGGCGGCGTCGGCTTCCTCAGCGGCACCCTCGACCAGTACCTGCGCGCGTATGACGTCAACAGCGGCAAGGAACTGTGGAAGTCGCGCCTGCCGGCCGGCGGCCAAGCCACCCCGATGACCTACACCGGCAAGGACGGCAAGCAATACGTGCTGCTCGTCGTTGGCGGCCATGGCTCGCTGGGCACCAAAATGGGCGACTATGTGATCGCTTACAAACTGTCCGAGTAAGTTCTGGCGGCGGTTAAACGAAAGGCGACGCCCTCACAGGTGTCGCCTTTTTTGGTGCCCACTATTTCTGTCTCACCCATGAACAACTGTGGGATCGGGCTTGCTCGCGAAGACGATTTCATCTTCAACATTGATGTTGGCTGACCCACCGCTTTCGCGAGCAAGCCCGCTCCCACAAGGGATCTGCAGCGCCTGCAAAAATCGCCCGTAGGAGCTGCCGAAGGCTGCGATCTTTTGATCTTGAAAAATCAAAGTCAAAAGATCGCAGCCTTCGGCAGCTCCTACAGGAATTGTGTGCAAAAGATCGATTGGCGTTATTTCTTGATCGTGTGCGAATGATCGGACGGGGTTATTTCTCGATCACGTCCGGGCGCATGGGGGCCAGTCGGGCGATCAGGCGATTTTGTACGGGGACGCTGATGCCCTGCGCGTCCATCGCGGCGATGAGGTCCTCGACCAACGCATTGAAGTCGCTGCGGCTGACGTTCTGGCCCTTGTGACTCTCGGCCATGCTGTCGCCCGTGTACACGCAAGGCCCGCCCGCTTCGACGCAGAACTGTTCGATCAGTTTGTCCCGCAGGCGCTGGATATCAATGCGGCGGAAGCGTTCGACAATTCGCTCGTCCCGGGCAATGTTCAGCAGCATGCCCTCGACTATCCGGGTGATCCCCGGCCGCTCGCCGAGGTCACGGTAGAGGCTGTCATCTTTCGGCGGCTGTTGTGCGCAAGCACTCAATAACAACGCCAGCATCAGCGGCAACATCCGCATCAGAAACTCCCCTGTATCGACAGATACGTGCCGTTCTGGTTATCCAGCGTGGCAATCTCGCCGAGTCGCGCGTAGGCCAACACCACCGACACATGCTTGGTCGGGAAATACCCCACGAACAGATCCGCCCAATCACTTTCCCCGGCGAACGACAGGTTGTCCGGTTTCTCCCGATACTCGACGCCCACCGCCCAGCGCGGGTTGAACAGCAGCGCCACCGAGCCTTCTTTCAACAGGCTGCGGGTATCACGCCGATCACCGCCAAAGCCCAGCAACCCCAACTCATTCGCCCGGCTGTAACGCAGGCTGCCGTTGACCAACAGGTTGTAGCCAAACGCCGCGCCCATGAACAAACGACTGGCGGCCAGATACCCTTCGGTGTCGCTGTCTCGCTTGGCGCCGACCAGGCCCGGAATCAAAAAATCCCGTTGATGTTTGTATTCCAGGCCCAGGGAAACCTGCGGCAGATCGTCGTAGATCACATCGCCAAACAACCGTACTTTCACCCCGAGTACGTCCTGGCCGAGGCTGTCCTCGGGCAGGTTCAACTTATGCACCAGCGAACCGAGATCAAAGCGCTGCCGGGCGAACGACAACTCGACGCGATTGTCGTAGGCCACCGCCAACCCGGCCACGTCCAGCCGATAGTCCGGCAGGTTGACCGTGGTCGCGAACGCGGTGGCGCCCCACTCATTCTGCTCGCCATAACCGGCGAGCACCGCCCACGGCGTGATGCCGCCGCCCGCCGCGCCTTCGAGACTGCTGGCGCCGCCCGTGGCGATCAGGCGACCGTTGTCGGCCATGGCGGTTTGCAGGGTCAGGCCGACGAGGCAGCCGAACAACAGGGAAAAACGTGAGGTCATGAATCAATGAACCATGGAAGTTTGAGCATTGAGGGGCAGCGCCACCCAGGCTTCGAACGCCGCCGCACTCAGCGGTCGACTGATGAGATAACCCTGCGCCGTGTCGCATTGCCAACGTTCGAGCAGGCGCAGGCTGTGGGCATATTCGACGCCTTCGGCCACGACCTTGAGCCCCAGGTTGTGGCTCATTTCGATGGTCGAGCGGACGATCACCGCGTCCTCGCTGGTTTCGTCCAGGTCGCGGACGAAGGATTGATCGATCTTCAACTCCTGCACCGGCAAACGCTTGAGGTGCGCCAGCGACGAGTAACCGGTGCCGAAATCATCCACCGACAAACTGATGCCGCACTCGCGTAATTGATGCAGGACTTTCAACGCCCGCTCCGGCTCGCGCATCACCGCGCTTTCGGTGATTTCGAAAATCAGTTGCTCGGCGGGCAAACGGTAAACCCGCAGCAACGCCGAGACCCGTTCAGCCAAGTCATCGCTGAGCAAATCATCGGCGCAAATGTTCAACGACAACTGCAAACGCAGGCCCCGGCGATTCCATTCCGAGAGCTGGCGCATGCCCTCGCCAATCACCCAATTGGTCAGGGTCTGGATGCTGCCGGTGCGCTCGGCCAACGGGATGAATTCGCCCGGCGAGACCATGCCGAATTGTGGATGCTGCCAGCGCAACAAGGCTTCAGCCTGGCGCACGCGCCCTTGGCGGATGTCCAGTTTGGGTTGGTAATGCAGGAGGAATTCGCCCTTGCTGGCGGCGTGGCGCAAGTCGCGGATCAGGGTGATCTGGCGCCGGTGCGCGAGGTCGCGGCCCTGCTCGTAGAGTTGCAGGCGCCCGGGTATTTGCCCGGCATCTTTCATGGCGATGGCGGCGCGCTCCAGCAAGGTTTGCGCACTCAGGCCATCCACCGGATACGCGGCGATGCCGAGACGACAATCCAGCGTCAGGTCATGCCCGTTGATGCGCTGGGGCTTGAGCAGCAGTTGTTGCAACTGATCGGCCACGGCCACCGCCGCGTCACTGTCCATGCCGTCGAGCAACAGCAGGAACTCATCGGCAATCAGATGCGCGACGGTATCCCCGGGACGCAGTGCGACTTGCAGGCGCTCGCCGGTCTGGCGCAGCAATTGATCGACCGATTCAGGGCCAGCGGACTCGTTAATCGCCCGCAGGTTGTCGATGCCCAAATACACCAGCGCCATCGACCGCTGCGCCGAAATCGCACTGCCCAGTCGCTCCATGGCCAGCGCGCGGTTGGGCAGTCCGGTGAGCGGGTCGTGCAAGGCGTTGTGGGCCAGTTGCAGTTCGCGCTCGGCGATGCCGCTTTGCATGGAATTGAACGCCGTGGCGAGCAGCCCCAACTCATCGCTGCGCTTGAGGCTGACCGGGGTCTGGTAATCGCCCTGGCCAATGCGCTCGGCGGCCGCTGCCAGCGCACGCACCGGTTGCGACACACCACGGGCCAGCAACAGTGCGCCGGCCAACGAACCGAGCAACGCAACCAACGCGATGCCGAGGATTTTTTCATCCAGCGGCGCGAACGCTTGCATCGCCACATCCAGCGGACTTTGCAGCAACGCAATGACCTGGTTGTCGCGACCTTCCGGGGCACTGGCCAGCATCAACGACTGGCCGAGGAAATTCTGATCCTGAAGCTCACTCAACTGCACCTCTGCCCCCTGCCGAGCGCCGAGCATCAAGCGCACCAGGCTGTCGTTCATGGCACCCGGCTGGGTGCTGACCAGTTCGCCGACGTGCTGGCGGTCGACGGTGAGGAATGACACTTGAAGGTTGGTCAACGACTGCAATTCCGCCGCCCAACTGGCGTCCATGCTGAAACCCATCACCACCCGGGCAATCGGCAGCGGCGCCAGCACCGTGGCTTCCACCAGCAAATGCGGTTTGCCCTGCAACGGCACGATGACCATGGTCTGTTGCGTGCGCCGGGCTTCACGCAGCGCCTGGTCGTAGCGGAACGGCGTGCCTTCGACGACATCATCGAGGGTGCTGGCCAGGACCTTGCCGTCCATGCCCAGCAAAATCATGTCGCTGGCATTGATGCGTTTGCCATGGTTGAGCAGCACCGAGGCCATGGTCGCCGCGTCGCCGCTGGCCACCGCATCGCGGAAACCGAAATCCGCCGCGAGCAACTGCGCGCCATCGGCCAACCGCCGGCCGCGCACTTCCAGCAACCGTTCGAATACCCGCGTACCGACTTCCAGTTGCGCACTGGCCTGGCCGCGCACGGCAGAATTGGTCGCCGCCTTCACGCTGAAATACAGCGCGCCGACCACCACCAGCAACAGCAGAATCAGGACACAGGCGACCCGCGCCTGAAAGCTACTGCGCAGTTTCATGGGCGGCTCGCTTGAAGGCATCGCCAAACGCACTCGGTGCCGGCGTCGGTGGCGTTTGCGAAGCCTGGGCTTCGATGGTCAGGGTAAAGCGCTGTGCGAGGCCGGCAGCGGCGATCTTCACCTCACCGCCGTCGACCGGTTGCATGCCTGCCGCTTGCGGATGCCACAGCGTGGCGTGATAGACGCCGGCCGGCGCGTCGAGGGTCAGTCGGCCCTGGGCATCGCTCACGCCGAAACGCGGATCATCGGTGACATACACGTAGCCAAGCATCCAGTCATGGATGTTGCAGCCGAGCACCACCATGCCGGGTTTGTCGAACAGCACCGGATCGGACGGCGTGCCCTCATACAGCCGCAGTTCAAAGCGCTTGGCCGGGGAAAAGGAATACACCTGATGGCGGATGTTGTCGCTGTTGGGGAATTTGATCGACGTGCCGGTGTGCACCGCCAGCACGTGGGGCGCGAACTGCTGAGCGCGTTGGTCCATGTCGGCCTTGAGCGCACCGGCCGGCAAACCGACCGGGCCTTGCAGGGTGACAACCGCGTCGGCCAGCGGCGCGCCGTTTTGATCGTGCATCTGGATGTTCAGCGGCGCGGCACTGGCGGCAGTCGCCATGCAGGCGAGGGCAGTGATGAGTAAAGAGGAAATGAATTGGGCCATGGGGCTTCCAAACAGTCAGGGAGTCGAGATGGCCTGCCTTGGCGTTGTAATGCGCGACACGTGGCGATGATGCCTGAGTTAAGGCTAAGTGCCATCATTGAATACTACAGGACAGATCACCGCTCGTCCGCCAAAAACCTATGCAGACGATCAACATCTGCACAGGTTATCGACCCTGAATTCGAAAGCTTAAGAAAACGACGTAGGAGCTGCCGCAGGCTGCGATCCTTTGATCTTGATCCTCGGCATTTTTAAAGCCGCAGAAAATCAAGATCAAAAGATCGCAGCCTGCGGCAGCTCCTACCGGGGGCGTCTGGCCTTCGATGGGACGACGCTGTCAAAAACCTGAACACACAACCGGAAATATCCCCGGCCATTGAAACCACCCCCCACCTGCCCCATCTAAGACCCATACCCCATTGCGCAGGTGCCCCATGAGCGACCAGCAAGAATTCCCGGAAGACCCGAGCGAATACGCCGAAACCGATAACATCGAACACCACTCCACCGGCAAAGGCCTCGCCCTGCCTGGCCAGAACCTGCCGGACAAGGTTTACATCATCCCGATCCACAATCGCCCGTTCTTCCCGGCCCAAGTGCTGCCGGTGATCGTCAATGAAGAACCGTGGGCCGAAACCCTGGACCTGGTGAGCAAATCCGATCACCACTCCTTGGCTCTGTTCTACATGGACACGCCCCAGGAAGATCCGCGTCATTTCGATACTGCCGCGTTGCCGGAGTACGGCACGCTGGTCAAGGTGCACCACGCCAGTCGTGAAAACGGCAAATTGCAATTCGTCGCCCAGGGCCTGACCCGGGTGCGGATCAAAACCTGGCTCAAGCACCATCGCCCACCGTACCTGGTGGAAGTCGAATACCCGCACCAGCCCACCGAGCCGACCGACGAGGTCAAGGCCTACGGCATGGCGCTGATCAACGCGATCAAGGAACTGCTGCCGCTCAACCCGCTGTACAGCGAAGAGCTGAAGAATTACCTCAACCGTTTCAGCCCCAACGATCCGTCGCCCCTGACTGACTTCGCCGCCGCCCTGACCTCCGCCACCGGTGGCGAGTTGCAGGAAGTGCTCGACTGTGTGCCGATGCTCAAGCGCATGGAAAAAGTCCTGCCGATGCTGCGCAAGGAAGTCGAAGTCGCGCGCCTGCAAAAAGAAATCTCCGCCGAAGTGAACCGCAAGATCGGCGAGCATCAGCGCGAGTTCTTCCTTAAAGAACAGCTCAAGGTCATCCAGCAAGAGCTGGGCCTGACCAAAGATGATCGCAGCGCCGACATCGAGCAGTTCGAGCAACGCCTGACGGGTAAAGTGTTGCCGCCTCAAGCGCAGAAACGCATTGAAGAGGAAATGAACAAGCTGTCGATCCTTGAGACCGGTTCGCCGGAATACGCGGTCACCCGCAACTACCTCGACTGGGCGACGGCCGTGCCGTGGGGCGTGTATGGCGAGGACAAACTCGACCTCAAGCACGCCCGCAAGGTGCTGGACAAACACCACGCCGGCCTCGACGACATCAAGGACCGCATCCTCGAATTCCTCGCGGTCGGTGCTTATAAAGGCGAGATCAGCGGCTCCATCGTGCTGCTGGTGGGCCCGCCGGGTGTGGGCAAGACCAGCGTCGGCAAATCCATCGCCGAATCCCTGGGCCGGCCGTTCTATCGTTTCAGCCTCGGCGGCATGCGCGACGAGGCCGAGATCAAGGGCCATCGCCGCACCTACATCGGCGCGCAGCCGGGCAAACTGGTGCAGGCGTTGAAAGACGTCGAAGTGATGAACCCGGTGATCATGCTCGACGAGATCGACAAGATGGGCCAGAGCTACCAGGGCGACCCGGCCTCGGCGCTGCTGGAAACCCTCGACCCGGAACAGAACGTCGAATTCCTCGACCACTACCTGGATTTGCGTCTGGACCTGTCGAAAGTGCTGTTTGTCTGCACCGCCAACACCCTGGACTCGATCCCCGGCCCGTTGCTCGACCGGATGGAAGTGATTCGCCTGTCGGGCTACATCACCGAAGAAAAAATCGCCATCGCCAAGCGTCACCTGTGGCCAAAACAACTGGAAAAGGCCGGCGTCTCGAAATCCAGCCTGGCCATCAGCGACACCGCGTTGAAAGCCCTGATCGACGGTTACGCCCGCGAAGCCGGGGTGCGTCAGTTGGAAAAACAACTGGGCAAACTGGTGCGCAAAGCCGTGGTCAAGTTGATCGACGAACCGAACGCCACCATCAAGATCGGACCGAAAGACTTGGAAGCCTCCCTCGGCCATCCGGTGTTCCGTAACGAGCAAGTGCTGTCCGGTACCGGCGTGATCACGGGCCTTGCCTGGACCAGCATGGGCGGCGCGACCCTGCCGATTGAAGCGACGCGGATTCACACCCTCAACCGTGGCTTCAAGCTCACCGGGCAATTGGGCGACGTGATGAAAGAGTCGGCGGAAATCGCCTACAGCTACGTCAGCTCCAACCTGAAGTCGTTTGGCGGTGATCCGAAGTTCTTCGACGACGCCTTCGTCCACCTCCACGTACCGGAAGGCGCCACCCCGAAAGACGGCCCGAGCGCCGGCGTGACCATGGCCAGCGCCCTGCTCTCCCTCGCCCGCAACCAGGCGCCGAAAAAAGGCATCGCCATGACCGGCGAACTGACGCTGACCGGGCATGTGCTGCCGATTGGCGGGGTGCGCGAGAAAGTGATCGCGGCGCGGCGGCAGAAGATCTTCGAACTGATCCTGCCGGAGCCTAACCGTGGCAGCTTCGAGGAATTGCCGGACTACCTGAAAGAAGGGATCACCGTGCACTTCGCCAAGCGCTTTGCCGACGTGGCGAAGATATTGTTCTGATAGTCATGTAGTGCCTGGGTGATTGCTTTCGCGGGCAAGCCTCGCTCCTACGGGGTTGTGTGTCGTTCATATTTTTTGCGACCAACACAATTCCAGTAGGAGCGAGGCTTGCCCGCGAAGGCGCCAGCACTGACAACGCACATTCCCAGCGCTGTCACACTTTGTCTCATCTTCAGTTATGCTCGCCGTTCGTCGTGAATGCCGGAGCCACTGACCTTATGTCCCCCACCCGCCTGTTTGTCCCCCTCGCCCTCTCCTTGCTGGCCGCTTGTGCCACGCAGCCGAAACAGAACGTGACCGTGGAAAAACAAAGCCAGTGCCCGGTGAAACTGAGCAACGGACAAAACCTGATCCTGACCCTGCCCAGCAACCCGAGCACGGGTTACCGCTGGGCGATTCAGGACTCGGCCGGCGGCGTATTGCATGCACTCAGCCCCGAGGTCTACAGCAACCCGGAAGACGCCGGCATCGTCGGCAGCGCCGGCCTCTCCACCTGGCGCTTCCAGGCCTTCGCCGCCGGCACCGGGCGCCTGCGCCTGACGTCCCAGCAGCCCTGGGCGCCGGAAGTGTTGCCGGTGCAAACCTTCGATTGCGCAATTTCGGTTAACTGATCGTGGGTTGGCTGATTCTGGCGCTGATGGGCGCGGTGACCTTTCTCTATGGCCTGAGCGTGCATGCGGCGTTGCTCTGCCTGTTGGTCAAGCCGTTGCCGGTGTTGGCGCTGCTCGGCTGGCTGCATGACGCACCGCCCACTGAATATCGACGCTGGATCAGCCTGGGGCTGATGTTCTCTCTGCTCGGTGACGTGTTGCTGGCGTGGCCGGGGGATTTGTTTGTGTTTGGGCTGGGGGCGTTTCTGGTCGCGCATCTGGCGTATTTGAAAGCGTATTTGAGCGATTGCCGACGGCTGGCGTTGTTGCCGTTGGTCCTGGCCCTGATCGTCGGTGCCGTGTTGTTGGGGATTCTGATGTCCCATGGCTTGGGGCCGTTGCTGGTGCCGGTGATTGTTTACGGTGTGGCGATCAGCGCGATGCTCTGGCGCGCACTGGCCCGGCTTGGCAGCGATGTGCCCCGGCGCTCGGCGTGGCTGGCGGCGGCAGGTGCCGTGGCGTTTGTGTTTTCCGACAGCGTGATCGGGATCAGTCGGTTTGTCGTACCGTTCGAAGCGGCGCCTTACGTGATCATCCTGAGTTACTGGGTGGGGCAATGGGGGATTACGGCGTCGGCGTTTGGTCCGAAACCGCCTTTGGCCTGAGAGAAAAGATCGCAGCCTTCGGCAGCTCCTACAGGGGATCGCATTCCAAAGTAGGGGCTGCCGAAGGCTGCGATCTTTTGATTTGGCGGTTTATCAGGTAACCCGCGCATCCCCCGGGCAATTTGGCTAAAATGCCGGCCTTTTCCACCTACGCCGCTGGAACCGCCGTGAGCAAAGAACCCGATCGCCTTTTCGCCCAGCCTTTGGCCCAGGTGCCTGACTTCGCCTTTAACGAGGACGTGGTGCGGGTGTTCCCGGACATGATCAAGCGCTCGGTGCCGGGTTACCCGACCATCGTCGAAAACCTCGGCGTGCTCGCCGCGCAATTCGCCCAGCCCAACAGCGTGCTCTACGACCTCGGCTCGTCCCTCGGCGCCGTGACCCAAGCGTTGCGCCGGCATGTGCGCACCGACGGTTGCCGGGTCATCGCTGTGGATAACTCGGCGGCAATGGTCGAGCGCTGCCGCGAATACCTCAATGGCCAGGACTCGATGTTCCAGGAGTTGCTGCCGGTGCAAGTGATCGAAGGCGACATCCTCGCCCTCGAATTCCAGCCCGCCTCGGTGGTGGCGCTGAACTTCACCCTGCAATTCATCGCCCCGCAGCAGCGCACGGCGTTGCTCTCGCGTATCCGCCAATCGCTGTTGCCGGGCGGCGCGCTGATCCTGTCGGAGAAGCTGCGCTTCAACGATCTGGAAGAACACGCGTTGCTCACCGACCTGCACGTCGCGTTCAAACGCGCCAACGGCTACAGCGAACTGGAAATCGCCCAGAAGCGCAGCGCCATCGAAAACGTCATGAAGCCTGACAGCCTCGAAGAACACCGCGAACGCCTGTTGGCTGCCGGGTTCTCGAAAGTCGTGCCGTGGTTCCAGTGTCTTAACTTTGCCTCGTTGATTGCCTTGCCATGATTGATCTGTCCCCCCTCGCCCGCCGTTTGGCCGGCACGCCGCTGGCCGAATGGGCCAACACCCTGCAAGCGCAACTCGACAAGAAAATGGAAAAGGGTCACGGCGACCTGGAGCGCTGGCAAAGTGCCCTGGACGCGTTGCCGAAGATCCAGCCAAGCCAAGTCGATTTGCTCAACGGCCTGACCCTGGACACCGATTGCGACGATGCAACCCGCGCGCAGATGCGCACCGCGTTGATGGGCCTGTCGCCGTGGCGCAAAGGGCCGTTCGACCTGTTCGGCGTGCACGTCGATACCGAATGGCGCTCGGACTGGAAATGGTCGCGGGTCGCGCCGCACCTGGACCTCAAGGGCAAACGCATCCTCGATGTCGGCTGCGGCAACGGCTACTACATGTGGCGCATGCTCGGCGCCGGTGCCGACAGTGTGATTGGCGTCGATCCGAACTGGCTGTTCTTCTGCCAGTTCCAGGCCGTGCAGCGTTACCTGTCCGAACCGAATGCCTGGCACCTGCCGTTCCCGTTCGAAGACCTGCCGCCGAACATGGAAGGCTTCGACACCGTATTTTCCATGGGCGTGTTCTACCACCGCCGTTCGCCGATCGAGCATTTGCTGGCGCTGAAGGATTGCCTGGTCAAGGGCGGCGAACTGGTGCTGGAGACCCTGGTGATCGAAGGTGATCAGCAGCAGGTATTGGTGCCGGAAGACCGTTATGCGCAGATGCGCAACGTGTGGTTCCTGCCGTCGGTGCCGGCGCTGGAGTTGTGGCTGCGGCGGGCCGGGTTCACGGATGTGCGGTGTGTGGATGTCAGCGTGACCACGGTCGAAGAACAGCGCGGTACGGAGTGGATGAAGTTTCAGTCGTTGAACGATTTCCTCGATCCCGAGGATCACAGCAAGACCATTGAAGGGCTGCCGGCGCCGATGCGGGCGGTGATCGTGGCCCGCAAGTAAAAGCAAGATCAAAAGATCGCAGCCTTCGGCAGCTCCTACGGGGATCGCATTTTAATGTAGGAGCTGCCGAAGGCTGCGATCTTGGCGATGTCAGTCTCGACTAGCTCTTCGGGCCTTGAAGAATTCGCTCAACACCGCCCCACACTCTTCGGCCAACACCCCGCCTTCAAACAACACCCGGTGATTCAAGAAGCCCTGGGTGAAGAACTGCCCCTGACTTTGCACAATCCCGGCCTTGGGCTCCAGGGCGCCGTACACCACCCGGGCGATCCGCGAATGCACGATCAGGCCGGCGCACATGCTGCACGGCTCCAGGGTCACGTAGAGGGTGCTGCCGGGCAAGCGATAGTTGCTGGCGGCCAGGGCGGCGGCGCGGATCGCGACCATTTCGGCGTGGGCGCTCGGATCATTGCCGCTGATCGGGCAATTGAAGCCGCGACCGATGATTTCCCCGTCCTGCACCAGCACCGCGCCCACCGGCACTTCGCCCAGCGCCGCGCCTTGGGCGGCGAGGGCCAGGGCTTCGCGCATAAAGTCGCGGTCGCGGCTGCGGTCGATGATCGCGGCCGGGCGTATCTGACGCATCACGCCACCTCGATGGCGGCCATCAGGCCGGTTTCCATGTGGTCGATCACATGGCAGTGGAACATCCAGATCCCCGGGTTATCCGCCACCAGCGCCACTTGCGCCCGCTCGTTCTTGCCCAGCAGGTAGGTGTCGGTGAAATACGGAATGACCTTGTGCCGGTTTGAGGCAATCACCTTGAAGCTCATGCCGTGCAGGTGAATCGGGTGCTGGTACTGAGTCATGTTTTTCAATTCGAAAATGTAGCTTTTGCCCTTCTCAAGCTTGGCAATCGGGCGGTCGGCGCAGGTCTTGTCGGTGATGTCCCAGGCCTTGCCGTTGATTTGCCACAGGCTCGGCGGCTTGCCGTTATCGACATTGACCGACACCGAACCCACCCATTCGAAATTGAAGTTGAGTTTCTCGGCATTGGCCAGGTCCGGTTCGGCCACCGGGTTGGCGGGCAGCGCGGGCGGCCACACGGTCGGCGCGTCGCTGTTGGCCACCGAGCGGAATGTGCCGACACGCACAGGGCCGTTGCGCAAGGATAGCTCTTCACCGACCGGCGGGGCCTTGATCGCCAGGCAAATGCGCATGCCCGGACCGAGCCAGTATTCCTTGCCTAATGGACGCGGTTCGATGGGGTTGCCGTCCAGCGCATAGATCTGCGCTTCGACACCGGGAATGTTGAGGCGATAGGTCAGGGTGTTGTCGAGGTTGAGCAAGCGCACGCGGGTGATTTGCCCGGCCGGCAAGTCGATCACCGCTTGGGGCACGCCGTTGATGGTCGACAACCGCCCCGCCGTCCCGCCACGGGCCGCTTCACGGGGAATGCTGAACGCGACGAACGCGCCCTCGTCATCGACGTGCCAGCTCTTGAGGCTCAAGGTTTTTTCGTACTTGAAACCGGTGGGCTCGCGCTCTTCGATGATCAGCGGCCCGACCAGGCCACGGCCGAGTTCTTCGCTGCTGTTCACGTGGGGGTGATACCAGTAGCTGCCGGCGTCCGGTACCCGGAATTTGTAGTCGAAGTATTCCCCAGGCAATACCGGAAGCTGCGAGACGTAAGGCACGCCGTCCATTTCCAGCGGCAGGCGGATGCCGTGCCAGTGAATGGTGGTCGCCACCGGCAGGTGGTTGATGAAACGCACCCGCAGCCATTCGCCCTGACGCACGCGTAACTCGGTGCCCGGCGCCGACGGGCCGAACGCCCAGGCTTCGGTTTTGTGCCCGGCCACCAGTTCGACGTCCAGCGGCGCGGCGATCAGTTCATAGTCGTGGCCCGCCTCGGCGTCGGCCATTTTCCCCAGCCAGTAACGCGACGCGCCCCCCGCTCCGACGCCAACGACAACAAGACCGGCCAGGCCACCGAGGATTTGGCGACGGGTAAAGGACATGAACTCAACTACCTCACGTATCAGCGACGGGCCTGGGGCCCGCAAAAGGCGAATACGATACACCTGCGGTTGAGAAACAGTAAGGGTGGGGTGGCGGATGGCCGCAGTCTGCGTGAGACTTTTGAAAAAGATCGCAGCCTTCGGCAGCGCCTACATGGGATTGGCCTACACCCTGTAGGAGCTGCCGAAGGCTGCGATCTTTCGGGTTCACCTACCTCCCAAGTCCTGACAGGAGATGAACAACCCCATCATTGAACAGCATGACCCCCGGCACTCCCGCCCTGTTCAATGCCTGGCGATCCATCCGCCCCACATCCCGCAATTCCACCCGCACCCGCGTCAGCGCCACGGGCTGCTGCGACTTGAGGTTATCCGCACCGCCCAACGCGGCCACGATCTCTGGCGCCAACCCCGGAACAACCGTAACCACGGTCTTCGGCTCATCCATCACCAGGTCCGGGGTCAGTGCCTTCCAGAACGCCCGCTGCATTTTCTCGAACATGCTCAGTTCTCCAGAACCAGTGAAGTATCGACCGTCGCCGCGTGATACAGGCGCAACGCCTCGCGCACCTGCTCGGCGCTTTCCAGGCCCAGCACTTGCTGGGCGATGGCCTGGCAGTCCGTCAGGTTCACTTCACGCACCGCTGCTTTGACCGCTGGAATCAGCGGCACACTGACCGACAACTCATCCACCCCCAGCCCCAGCAACAACGGGGTCGCCAGGGTTTCCGAGGCCAGCGCCCCGCACACGCCCACCCATTTGCCATGGGCGTGCGCCGCTTTGACGGTGTTGGCGATCAGGCGCAGCACCGAGGGGTGAAAGCTGTCCGCCTGACTGGCCAGGCGCGGATGATCGCGATCCATGGCCAGGGTGTACTGGGTCAGGTCGTTGGTGCCGATGGAGAAAAAATCCACCTCCGGCGCAAACAGATCGGCCATCAACGCCGCTGCCGGCACCTCGATCATGATCCCCAGCTTCGGCAGCGCCGTAAGCCCCAACGCCAGCGCCTCTTCTTCCAGCAGTTGCCGGGCCAGTCGCAATTCCGAAAGCTGCGTGACCATCGGCAACATGATGTGCAAACGGGCCAGTGCAGCGCTGCTCAGGATCGCCCTGAACTGATCGCGCAGCAGTTGCGGGCGCTCCAGGCACAAGCGAATCCCGCGCATACCCAGGAACGGGTTGGTTTCACTGTCCATCGGCACGTAGGCCAGCGGTTTGTCGCCGCCGACATCCAGGGTGCGCACTACCAGATTGCGCGTTGGCCCCAGGGCGCGTGCGATGGCGCTGTAAGTGGACGCCTGTTCGTCGTGGCTCGGCGCGTGGTGGCGGTCCAAGTACAGAAACTCCGAACGCAGCAACCCGACGCCCTCACCGCCCAGGCTGATGGCCTGTTCGGTTTCGACCAGCGAAGCGACGTTGGCCGTCACCTCGATGTGATGACCGTCGCGGGTACACGCGGCGAGCGAGGCGTGCGCGAGGTCCTGTTGATGGCGTTTGTGGTGTCGTTCGCGGTTGGCGTGCAATTGTTCGATGACCGCCAGATCCGGATCGAGGTGCAGCTCGCCCTTGTCGGCGTCGAGCAACACCTGCGTGCCGTTGGCGAGGGTCAGCACATGGGCCGGCAACCCGCAAATCGCTGGCAGACCAGCGGCCCGGGCCAGGATCGCGACGTGACTGGTGGCGCCGCCGCCCACCGTGGCGAACCCCAATACCTTGCGGGTGTCGAGCCCGGCGGTCTGGGACGGCGTGAGTTGTTCGGCGATCACGATGGCGCCTTCCGGCAACTCCAAGGCCCGGTCCTGCACACCGAGGATTCGCTTGAGCACCCGTTGGCCGACATCCGCCAAATCCGCCGCGCGCTCCGCCAACAGGGCATTACCCAGGCTTTTGAACAAGGTCGCCGTCGACTCGGTGGCTGCGCGCCAGGCGAATCCCGCGCTTTTGCCTTCGTTGATCAGCACCTGAGCCACTTCCAGCAGACTCGGGTCTTCGAGCAGTTCCTGGTGCGCCTTGAAGATGTCGGCCTGGGCCTCGCCAGCAGCGTTGTCCCGCAACTGTTGCAGGGCCGCCAACGCCTCGGCGAGGCCCCGGGCCAGGTGGTCGCGCTCAGCCTGGGGAGTGGTGCCGAGTTCAATGACGTCCAGGGGGTGTTCAGCGATCTGCACCACGTAGCCAAACGCCGATCCGCCCGACGCGCAAACCCCACGCAACACGCTCAACGATGCCGCCGCAACCTCGTTCGTCGCCACCGGGGCCGTGACCGCTTCACCGCAGCCGCTCACCAACAGTTCGGCCAGGGTTTTGATGGCCACTTCAGCATCCGGGCCGGCCGCGCTGACTTGCACAACGTCACCGTGAGCGGTCTGCAAGGTCATGATCGCGACCAGGGATTTCGCGTTCACGCTCTCCTGCTGTTTATGCAGATAAATACTCGCGGCAAATCGCTTGGCTGCCTGGGCGAACACCGCCGCCGGACGGGCGTGCAAGCCGTTGGGGTTGGCCAGGGTCACCGGTTTGGAGAACAGCGCTTCGCCGTCCTGCGTTTTCTCGTCATCCGTGATTGGCCCGGCGGTGTCCACGCTCAGCAACGGTTGGCCGTTGTCTACGACACCCGATTCAGGCACCAGCCACGTGAACGGTTCACCGCTGACCACGAGCATCAACGTCAACAGGCTGCGGGCATTGAGCGCCACAAAATCGGCATCGAACTCGATCAGCGACTGCCCGACGTCAACCTGCTCACCCTCCTCCACCAACCGGGTGAAGCCCTTGCCTGCGAGGTTCACCGTGTCGAGGCCGATGTGCAGCAACACCTGCACCCCGTTTTCGTCGGTGATGCTGATCGCATGCCCACTGGCCTGCACATTGCTGACCACTCCCGCCAGCGGCGCGCACAAGGTGTTTGAAGTCGGATCGATGCACAGGCCATCGCCGATCACCCGACTGGAAAACACCGGATCGGGGACAAGGTCCAAAGGCATCAATACGCCGGACAGTGGCGCATGCAGCTGCAAAGGTTGGGGTGTGGCCATGACGTCACCTGCTGATCTGTTCTTTTAAAAGACGCTTGCGATACCCGTGTAGGAGCTGCCGAAGGCTGCAATCTTTTGATCTTGATTCTATGCGGCTTTAAAACGCTGAGGATCAAGATCAAAAGATCGCAGCCTGCGGCAGCTCCTACCGGGGTTATGCGTTTATTTCCACCAGTACTCGACCTGCAATCCGACGTTCGCACCGTGGCGCGCGGTACCGAAGACGCCGGTGTCGGACAACGCCGAGCCCGCCGCCAGTTCATTGGCCGCCCGTTTCGCCGCCTCGTTCCAGCTCGCATAGGTGTAATACAGACGCACCTCGGGGCGCGCCCAGAATTCCGGGCCCTTGGGCGACCAGGTCGGGGCGAAGGTGAACTTGCTCAACTTGCGCGTCCCGCCCGGTGCTTCAACCTGATCGTGGCCCAGTTCGGTCACCAGTTTGAACTGCTCGGTGATCGCATACGCCGGGCGCACGCCAAGGGAAATCCAGTTCTGGTCGGCGCCGTCCGGGCGAATGTCTTTCTGATAGACCGCTTCGATCTGCCCGCCAAAACGCGGCGTCACCTGCCAGTCGAAGAACTCCACCACCCGATAGCTTTTGTTGCTGTCGTCGAGCTTCACGTTACCGGTATAGCCCAACCCGGTGCCGGGGCCTTCACCGTACTGGAAGGCCAGTTTGTTCTTGCCGCCGAGAAAACCTTTCTGCACATGCTGGGTGGTAATCGCCCAGCCACGGTGCGCGTCGCGGCTGTCGGGTTTGTCGATGTAGCTCAGGCCCAGCTCCAGCTCGCCGCCGGGGTTGGTCTGGAACCCGGCGACGTTGAAGTCGTGCCGGTTGATGTAGTCCTTCTGGTACAGGTTGTCCTTGCGCGAGAGCGCGTAGCTGTACTTCAGATCACCGATTTTCACGTCCTCGATACCGCCGCCAGTGGCGCTCTGGTTCCAGTAATAGAAGTCGGAAATATGGATGTCATTTCGTTTGTAGTAACGCCGACCGGCCCACAACGAGCCGCCATTGAGGCTCGGCAGGTTCGACCATTGCGCATACATCTGCGGCATGCGCACCGAGCCGTTGTCACCGTTGAAGGTCAGGTCCTTGTCGTACTGGTTATACAACGACGCCATGCCGTCGACGCTCAGCACCGAACCGTCGTCCAGGGTGTAAAGATCCTGGCGCAATTCAAGCTCGGCGTACTGTTCGCATTCGTTGCCCAAACGGTATTTGGTCTGCGCCCCCGGCAGTTGGAAGCACTGCTGCTTGCCGCTGTTGACCGAGGTTCCGACGCCGCTGCGCAAGTAGCCAGCGAACTCCAGCGCCTGGGCCGACAGCGGCAACGCCAGGCAAACACCGGCGGCGACAAGGCTGCGATTTATTGTTGTTTTCAAGAACCACCCCATTATTTTTATTGTGTGATGCAGCAAAAACGGCGCGCAAAACTCCCCCGCGCAGCGTTCTGCGTGTTGTTAAAAACGCTGTTGTTTAGTGGTCGGTCAGGTGCAGCACGAACGACTCAAAGGGCCGCAAAAATACCTGCCCATTGCGCGGTGCACAGTCCGGGTAGTTGCTGATCACCCGACGTTGGGTCATCGACTCACTGATGATTTGGTCCGGCAATTCGACTTCACACGGCGTGCCGTAGAAGTTGTTCAGCACCAGCAAACGCTCACCGGCACCTTCACGCACATAGGCCCAGATTTGCAGGTGTTCGGGCAGCAACTGGCGGTACTCGCCGTCGCACATCAACGCTTCGCTTCGGCGCAAGGCAATCAGCTGACGGTAGTGATGCAGCACCGAATCCGGGTCGTCGAGCTGGCTGGCGACGTTGATCTGCGCGGCGTTGGCCGGCACGCTGATCCACGGTTCGGCCGTGCTGAAACCGGCGTTCGGTTCGGCGTTCCAGTGCATCGGCGTGCGGCCGTTGTCCCGGGACTTCTGCATGATCGCCGCCATGTTGTCGGCATCGCTGACACCGGCCTCACGCTTGAGGCGATGAATGTTCAGGGTTTCGACATCACGGTACTGCTCGATGCGCTCGAAGCCCGGGTTGGTCATGCCCAACTCTTCGCCCTGGTACACAAACGGCGTGCCCTGAAGGAAGTGCAGCGCCGTGCCGAGCATCTTCGCCGAGAGCACCCGGTGCTCGCCGTCATCCCCAAAACGCGACACCACTCGCGGCTGGTCGTGGTTACACCAGAACAGTGCGTTCCAGCCACCGCCGGCCTGCATGCCGGTCTGCCAATCGGAGAGGATGCGTTTGAGCTGGAGGAAGTCGAAATCGGCACGAATCCACTTTTGCAGGTTCGGGTAATCCACTTTCAAGTGATGAAAGTTGAACGTCATCGACAGCTCTTTCGATTCCGGCCGCGAGTAACGAATGCAGTGTTCGAGACTGGTGGAGGACATCTCGCCGACATTGATCAGGTCGTGGCCTTCAAACACTTCGCGGTGCATTTGCTGCAAGTACTCATGGACGTTCGGGCCGTCGGTGTAGAAGCGCCGACCGTCGCTGTTGTCCTCGGGGAAATCCGCCGGTTTGGAGATCAGGTTGATTACGTCGAGGCGGAAACCACCCACGCCTTTGTCGCGCCAGAACCGCATCATCTTGAAGACTTCGGCGCGCACCTGCGGGTTGTCCCAATTCAGGTCGGCCTGGGTGTGGTCGAACAGGTGCAGGAAGTACTGGCCGGTTTGGGCTTCGTACTCCCAGGCCGAACCGCCGAACTTGGATTCCCAGTTGTTCGGCTGGTCGCGCCAGATGTAGAAGTCGCGGTACGGGTTGTCGAGGCTGCTGCGGGCCTGCTGGAACCAGGTGTGCTCGATGGAGGTGTGGTTGACCACAATGTCGAGCATCAGCTTGATGCCGCGCTTGCCGGCCTCGGCGATCAGCAATTCACAGTCGGCCATGGTCCCGTAACTCGGGTCGATGGCGTAGTAATCGCTGATGTCGTAACCGTTGTCGCGCTGGGGCGAACGCAGGAACGGCGTGATCCACAGGCAATCGACGCCCAGCCAGTGCAGGTAATCGAGCTTGGCCACGACGCCGAGCAAATCACCTGTGGGGTTACCGGCGTGGCTGTGAAAACTCTTCGGGTAGATCTGGTAGATCACCGAACGTTGCCAGTCTTGCATGGCGTGATTCCTTCTTGAATTTTGTACAAACCCGGTAGGAGCTGCCGAAGGCTGCGATCTTTTGATCTTGATTCCCGAAGCAATCAAGATCGCTGAAGATCAAAAGATCGCAGCCTTCGGCAGCTCCTACGGGCAATAGCAATCGGTCAGGCGACCCGGTATCCGGGCCGGACAATCTTCATGCTCAACCCGCAGGTCAGAACAAATGGCACGACGATGGCAATCAACATGCCGATCACGAACATCGGAATGAATTGCGGAATGATCGAGATAAAACCGGGCAAGCCACCGACGCCAATGGCCGAGGCCTGGACCTTGTTCAGCGACAGGAAGATGCAGCCCAGCGCCGAGCCTATCAGCGCGGCATAAAACGGAAATTTGTAGCGCAGGTTGACGCCGAACATCGCCGGCTCGGTGATGCCGAAGTACGCCGAAATCGCCGAGGTCGAGGCCATGCTTTTGTCCCGCACGTTGCGGGTCATGTAGAACACCGCCAGCGCCGAACTGCCCTGGGCGAGGTTGGACATGACGATCATCGGCCAGATAAAGGTGCCGCCCTGTGTGGAAATAAGCTGCAAGTCCACGGCGAGGAACATGTGGTGCATGCCGGTGATCACCAGTGGCGCATAGAGCAGGCCGAAAATTGCGCCGCCAACCATGGGAGCCAGGTCGAACAGCGTGACCACGCCTTCGGTGATCAGAATCCCCAGATGCCGGGTGACCGGACCAATCACCGCCAGTGCCAGCACGCCGGTGACGACGATGGTGGTGATCGGCACGACCAGCAATTGAATCGCGTTCGGCACCCGTGCCCGCAGCCATTTCTCGATGACGCTCATGACGTAGGCCGCCAGCAGGATCGGCAGGATCTGGCCCTGATAACCGACCTTCTCGATCTTGAACCAGCCGAAAATATCGAAGTACGGCAGGCTCTGACCGTCGAGCCCGGCCACGGCCTTGCCGTAGTTCCAGGCATTGAGCAAGTCCGGGTGTACCAGCATCAGGCCGAGGACGATGCCGAGGATTTCGCTGCCGCCAAATCGCTTGGCCGCCGACCAGCCCACCAGCGCCGGCAGGAACACAAACGAGGTGTTGGCCATCAGGTTGATCAGGCTCCAGACGCCATCGAGGCTCGGGTAGGCCTCAAGCAGCGTCTTGCCCTCGATGAACATGCCTTTGGCGCCGATCAGGTTGTTGATGCCCATCAGCAGGCCGGCAATGATCAGCGCCGGCAGGATCGGCATGAACACGTCGGAAAACACCCGCACCAGACGCTGCATGGCGTTGATTTTGTCGGCGCTCTTTTGTTTAACGTCGGCGATGGTCGACGCGGCGAGACCGGTTTGCCGGCGCAGTTCGGCGTAGACCTTTTCCACTTCGCCAGGGCCGATGACCACTTGGTACAGGCCACCGGTAAAGAACGAGCCCTTGACCAGATCGATCTGGTTCAGCGTAGCGCTGTTGACCAGGCTCGGGTCCTTGAGGGCCAGGCGCAGGCGCGTGACGCAGTGCGCGGCCTGCTCGAGGTTGTCGCTGCCACCGAGGCTGCGGAGCAGCTCGCTGGCGATATTCGGATAGTCGTGGCTCATGCTTGTTCTTCCGCTGTAGTTTTTTGTTATTGGCAGCACGCCGAAGCGAAAAGTACTCGTCTGTACGAGTTAAAGCAACAACTCGTACAGACGAGTTTGAATTTGTTTATCTTGAACCCGACCGGCGGCGACATTTCCTACCTCCGAAGTCAAAGAAACCTATTGCCGCATGGACAAAGCCCTACCCTGCCCTTAAGGTTCGAAACCTTGAGTACAGCGCGGCATAGAGCCATCCCCATGAGTAAATACAACCAGATCTACACCGATCTGCTTGCCAGCATTACCACCGAACGTCTGGAACGCGGCGCCCGGTTGCCCTCCGAAACCGAACTGATGGACAGCTACCAGGCCAGTCGCGGCACCGTGCGCAAGGCGATCGAGCAATTGCAGGAGCGTGGCTTCGCCCAGAAAGTCCACGGCAAGGGCACCTTCGTGCTGTCGACCAACCCGATCGAATTTCAATTGGGCGGCATCGTCAGCTTCCAGGAAACCTACCCACGGTTGGGCAACGACGTCAGCACCGAAGTGGTCGAGTTCGATCAGATCCCCCTTGAGGGCGCGCTGCTGGAGCACATCCAGGCCGACGAGGGCAGCCTGATCACGCGGATCAAGCGCGTACGGCGAATCGACGGCAAACGGGTAATCCTCGACATCAACCATTTCGTCAGCGATGTGATTCCGGGCCTGACCCGGGACATCGCCGAACAGTCGATCTACGCCTTCATCGAACAGACCCTGCAACTGCAAATCGCCTACGCCCAGCGCACCATCGAAGCGGTCAAACGCAGCAAGGACGATCAGCAGCATCTGGACCTCGACGGCCAAAGCCATGTGATCGTGGTCAGTAACCAGACGTTTTTGCAGGACGGCCGGCAGTTCGAGTACACCGAATCGCGGCATACGCTGGATAAGTTTTACTTCTCGGATGTGGCGCGGCGCTGAAACGCAAAAGGCCCCGTGAATGTGCATTCACGGGGCCTTTTGGGTGTTACGGACGATCAGTTACAGCGGGGATCACTCCCACTCAATCGTCGCTGGCGGCTTGCTCGACACGTCGTAAGTGACGCGGGAGATGCCTTCGATTTCATTGATGATGCGGCCGGACACGGTTTCCAGCAGTTCGTAAGGCAGGTGTGCCCAACGCGCGGTCATGAAGTCGATGGTTTCCACGGCACGCAGGGCCACGACCCAGGCGTAACGACGGCCATCGCCCACCACGCCAACCGATTTCACCGGCTGGAACACGACGAACGCCTGGCTGACTTTGTGATACCAGTCGGCCTTGCGCAGTTCTTCGATGAAGATGTGGTCGGCGCGACGCAGCAGGTCGGCGTATTCCTTCTTCACTTCACCGAGAATCCGCACGCCCAGGCCCGGGCCCGGGAACGGGTGACGGTAGACCATGTCGTACGGCAGGCCGAGTTCCAGGCCCAGACGACGGACTTCGTCCTTGAACAGTTCGCGCAGCGGCTCGACCAGTTTCAGGTTCATCTCTTCCGGCAAGCCACCCACGTTGTGGTGCGACTTGATCACGTGGGCCTTGCCGCTTTTGGCGCCAGCCGACTCGATCACGTCCGGGTAGATGGTGCCTTGGGCGAGGTACTTGATGTTGTCCAGTTTATTGGACTGGGCATCGAAGACGTCGATGAAGGTACGGCCGATGATTTTGCGCTTCTTCTCTGGGTCGCTTTCGCCAGCCAGGTTGTTCAGGAACTGGTCTTCAGCGTTGGCGCGGATCACCTTGACGCCCATGTTCTCGGCGAACATGGCCATCACTTGCTCGCCTTCGTGCAGACGCAGCAGGCCGTTGTCGACGAAGACGCAGGTCAGTTGGTCGCCAATGGCTTTGTGCAGCAGCGCGGCAACCACCGAGGAGTCCACACCGCCGGACAGGCCGAGCAGGACGTTGTCGGTGCCGACCTGGGCGCGAATGTTGGCGATGGCGTCTTCGGCAATTTTCGAAGGCGTCCACAGGGCTTCGCAGCCGCAGATGTCGAGGATGAAGCGCGAGAGGATGCGACCGCCCTGCTTGGTGTGGGTCACTTCCGGGTGGAACTGCACGCCGTAGTAGCCGCGCTCGTCGCTGAACATGCCAGCGATCGGGCAGCTCGGGGTGCTGGCCAGGATGTGGAAGTCCTGCGGCATCTTGGTGACTTTGTCGCCGTGGCTCATCCAGACGTCGAGGCCGAACAGGCCGTCAGCGTCGATGTGGTCTTCGATGCCGTCGAGCAGGCGGCTCTTGCCAACCACGTCAACGCGGGCATAACCGAACTCACGCAGCTCGGAACCTTCGACCTTGCCACCCAGCTGTTCAGCCATGGTTTGCATGCCGTAGCAGATACCGAAGACCGGCACGCCCAGGTCAAACACGGCTTGTGGGCAGCGAGGGCTGTTGGCTTCGTGCACGGACTCGGGACCGCCGGCGAGAATGACGCCTTTTGGAGCGAATTCGCGAATCGCTTCGTCGTCCATGTCGAACGGATGCAGTTCACAGTACACGCCGATTTCACGCACGCGGCGGGCAATCAGCTGGGTGTACTGGGAACCGAAGTCGAGGATCAGGATGCGGTGGGCGTGAATGTCGAGGGCCATGAAGTCAGTCTCGTCTAGTGAATCAGAAACAACTCGGGGCTGAATAGAACAGCCCCGGTTACTTAACTTATTGCTGGAAGGCTCAACCTACGCGGTAGTTTGGCGCTTCTTTGGTGATCTGTACGTCGTGAACGTGGGACTCGGCCATGCCAGCACCGGTGATCCGCACGAACTCAGGCTTGGTGCGCATTTCTTCGATGTCGGCACTGCCGGTGTAGCCCATCGAGGAACGCAGGCCGCCCATCAGTTGATGGATGATGGCGCTCAGGGTGCCCTTGTACGGAACACGCCCTTCGATGCCTTCCGGTACGAGCTTCTCGGCGCCTGCCGAGGAATCCTGGAAGTAACGATCGGAGGAGCCTTGAGCCTGGGACATGGCGCCCAGCGAACCCATACCACGGTAAGCCTTGTACGAACGACCCTGGAACAGTTCGATCTCGCCCGGCGCTTCTTCAGTACCGGCGAACATCGAGCCCATCATCACGCAGGAAGCACCGGCAACGATGGCCTTGGACAGGTCACCGGAGAAACGGATGCCGCCGTCGGCGATCAACGGCACGCCAGTGCCTTCAAGGGCAGCGGCAACGTTGGCGATGGCACTGATTTGCGGGACGCCGACACCGGCGACGATGCGGGTGGTGCAGATCGAACCAGGGCCGATACCGACCTTGACTGCGTCGGCGCCAGCGTCGGCCAGGGCCTTGGCGGCAGCGCCGGTGGCGATGTTGCCGCCGATGACCTGCACTTCAGGGAAATTCTGTTTGACCCAGCGAACGCGGTCGATCACGCCTTTGGAGTGACCGTGAGCGGTGTCGACCACCACCACGTCAACGCCGGCAGCAACCAGTGCCGCAACGCGATCGCCGGTGTCTTTACCGGTGCCGACCGCAGCACCAACACGCAGACGACCTTGATCGTCCTTGCTGGCCAGCGGGTAAGCCTTGGCTTTTTCGATGTCGTTGACGGTCATCATGCCTTTGAGGGCAAATTTGTCGTCGACGATCAGAACGCGTTCGATACGGTGTTTGTGCAACAACTCGCGGACGTCGTTCTTGTCGGCGCCTTCCTTGACCGTGACCAGACGCTCTTTAGGCGTCATCACTTCGCGGACAGTGGCTTCCAGACGATTTTCGAAACGCACGTCACGGGAAGTGACGATGCCGACCAGGTCGCCATCGTGCAGGACCGGAACGCCGGAGATGTTGTGCAGGCGGGTCAGTTCGAACAGTTCACGAACCGTGGCGTCAGCCTCGATGGTGATCGGGTCCTTGACCACGCCGGCTTCGTAACGCTTGACCTTGCGAACTTCGGCAGCTTGCTGCTCGATGGTCATGTTCTTGTGGATGATGCCGATGCCACCTTCCTGAGCCATGGCAATTGCCAGACGGGCTTCAGTGACGGTGTCCATGGCAGCGGAAACCAGAGGAATATTCAGCTCGATGCCACGGGTTAGGCGGGTCTTGAGACTGACTTCGTTAGGAAGCACCTCGGAATAACCAGGCACTAGGAGAATGTCGTCGAATGTCAGAGCTTCTTGGCTGATACGCAGCATCGCGGGGGCTCCCGAGCGGGAAAATGGAAGCGCGCCATTATAGTCAGACACCCCCTCGGGTTCAATGTAAAACTCTGTCTATTATTGGCATTACTGATATACGGGAATTATCGAGCGGATATGCGCGTCCTCTAGCTTTTCGTAGGAGCTGCCGAAGGCTGCGATCTTTTGATCTTCAGCAATTTCAATTACGTCGAGAATCAAGATCAAAAGATCGCAGCCTTCGGCAGCTCCTACGGGGATCAGAGTTCGACTTTCACCCAGCTCACGGGCTGGTCGAGCCAATCGGCGAACTCATCGATAAAGCTCTGCTTGAACCCCGCCTCGGCCCAGTTGTTGAAGATGAAACCGAGGTTGGAAAATCCGCACTCCTGCAAAAACAGAAACCCGTTGATGTCATCTTCATGCCCGCACTCGGGGCAGGTGAAGTTATCGGTGCGCCCCGGCATCCACTCTTCCAGGCTTTCAAACAGCGCTTCGCCGACTTCCTTGCGGCACTCGGCGCACCCTGCTTCTCCCAGGAAACCCTTGGCCGGCGTGTAGATGCAGCGCTTGGTGATGATTTCCAGGCCATTGATCGGCTCGCCGAACGGCAACGCTTCGGGGTGCAGGACCACCGCTCGCGCGCCGTCGGCCAGCGCGTAACCCATGCGATTGCCGGTACGGCCACAGGTGGTCAGTTCTTCTTTGACAATGTTCTTGCGCACCAGCCACCGCACGATCGCCCGGGCCCGGGGTTCGTGCACCGGCAGTGTGGAGATTTTCGGGACGATGATGCTTTGGGAATTCATGGTGCAAGCCTGCTGCGTCGAATGGGATGTTTCTGCGGCGTGGCGGATGACGCCTTCGCGGGCAAGCCTTGCTCCTACAGAATGTATATCGTCGCCAATTGATCGAGCGACTCCGAATCTGTAGGAGCAAGGCTTGCCCGCGATTCGATCTGACGGCCGGCAGCTTAATCCCTGACACGTTCAGGTCAAGTACTCAAATACCGCCCGATCAAGGCAATCCCGCTGGCCAGCACCAACCAGGTCACCAGCCGCACGAACGCCTCCCGGGACAGTTTCATCGTCAACCGCCGACCAATCCACAACCCCAGCGCCATGGCCGGCAACAAGCACACGGCCAATACCAACAAGGGTAGCTCGGCATACACCCCCGCGACGGCAAACAGGCTCAAACGCACCACGGTGCTGCAACTGATCAGCGCACTTTGGGTCGCCCGGGCCGCGTCCTTGGGCAGGCGACTGTTCAAATAGATCGCATATAAAAAGCCGCCACTGCCAAACAACGCGCCGAACATCCCGCCCACCGTCCCCATCGGCACTGCCCAACCGGCGGACAACTGCGTCGGACGGGCTTTGACCCACAGGCTGTAAACCGCATAGGTACTGATAAACAGCCCCATCAACAGCAGCAATAGATCGGACTTGAGGTTCAACAAAAAAATCACCCCCAGCGTGCAGCCCACCGCCATGCACGGCAGCAGTCGCAGCAGCTCGGGCTTGGCCACGTCCCGCCGCGAGGGCAGCAGATTGCCGAACGCCGCGACGAAATCCAGCAGCACCAGCAACGGCACGATTTTCGACAGCGGCATAAACAGGATCAGGATCGGCCCCGCCACCAGCGCGGTACCAAAACCGGCAATGCCAAACACGATATAAGCCAAGGCAATGCCCAGCCCGATCACCAGCCAGTCCGTCGCGGTGAACGGCCATTGGCTCAACATCTCAAACACATTCATTGGCAGGCGTTCCTTGAATTCCTCTGATGACTTTAGCCAGCGCCGAGGGTTGCGACTAATATCTTCAACGTCGCCAACCCATCTCGAAAAGGCATGCCTCGTGCTTTCAACCCGCCAATTGCGTTACTTCGTGGAAATCGCCGAGTGCGGCAGTTTCAGCGCTGCGGCCGAACGCCTGTTTATTGCGCAGTCGGCCCTGAGCCGACAGATCAAGGACATGGAAACTCGCCTGCAAACGCCCCTGTTCGAACGCACCGCACGCCAGCCGCGACTGACAGCCGCCGGCGAAGCATTTTTGCCCCGGGCCAGAAACCTGTTGCTTGAGTTGACCAAAGCCAGCGACCTGGCGACCCAGGTCGGCAACGGCCAACTCGGCACCTTGCGCCTGAGCCATTCCAGCACCGTACCGATGAGCGGCCGCCTGTTGAAAGGCATCAGCGCGTATCTGGATCAGCACGCCGGCGTGTCCATGGACATCGTCAAACTGTCCTCCGAGGCGCAATTGGAGGAGTTGGCCGAAGGTCGGCTGGATGTCGGCCTGCTGCGCTTGCCGGTTCTGCGTCAGCGTGAAGGTGTACAGATTGTGCCTTTATATAGCGAGCGCTTGCTGCTGGCCGTGCCGCCCAATCATCGACTGGCTGTGGATAACTCAGGGCAAGGCATCGATCTGGCGCAGTTGAAGGATGAGGCGTTTATTTCCATTCCCCACCCACAGCGCGGCGGCTTGAGCTATTTGTCTGCCGAGTTGTGCATGCGCCAGGGCTTCTTCCCCAAGGCTGCCCGGGTGGTGTCGCGCAAAACCACGCAACTGCAATTGATCCAGGCCGGGTTCGGTATCGCCCTGCTGCCGGAATCCATGCGCGACATCGCGCCGCCCGACATCCATTTCCTGACGCTGGCCAACCCGGATTGCCAAAGCACGGTCGCCCTCGCCTGCCGGCAAAACCCCAGCGCATTGGTCCAACAATTCATCCAATCCCTGTAGGAGCTGCCGAAGGCTGCGATCTTTTGATCTTCAGCGATTTCAATTGCGTCGAAAATCAAGATCAAAAGATCGCAGCCTTCGGCAGCTCCTACCGGGGATCGTGCAATCCCTTGGAGAATGCCTTTATCATGCGCCCCATGATTAAAGATCCCTTTGCAAGACTCGGCCTGGACCGTGAAGTCCTGACTGTCAGCCAGCTCAACGGCCGCGCGCGGGTGTTGCTCGAAGACGTGTTCAGCAATATCTGGGTCGAAGGCGAAATCTCCAACCTCGCCCGCCCGGCGTCCGGCCATGTGTATTTCACCCTCAAGGACAGCGGCGCCCAGGTTCGATGCGCGCTGTTTCGGCAGAACGCCACCAAAGTTCGCCAAGCGTTGAAGGACGGTCTGGCGGTCAAAGTCCGCGGCAAGGTTTCGCTGTTTGAAGGCCGTGGCGACTATCAACTGATCCTCGACACCGTGGAGCCTGCCGGTGACGGCGCCCTGCGCTTGGCCTTCGATGCGCTGAAAGAAAAGCTCAGCGCCGAAGGCCTGTTCAGTGCCGAACGCAAAGTGCCGCTTCCAGCGCATCCGCAACGGATCGGCATCATCAGTTCGCCCACCGGCGCGGTGATCCGCGACATCATCAGCGTGTTCCGCCGTCGGGCGCCGCAGGTACAACTGACGCTGATCCCGACCGCCGTGCAGGGCCGCGAAGCCACGGCGCAGATTGTCCGCGCCCTGAAACTGGCGGACGCCCGGGGCTTCGACGCGTTGATCCTGGCCCGTGGCGGCGGCTCGCTGGAAGACCTCTGGTGTTTCAACGAAGAAGCCGTGGCCCGCGCCGTGGATGCCTGCGTGACGCCGATTGTCAGCGCGGTCGGGCATGAAACCGACGTCTCGATCAGTGACTTCGTGGCCGACGTTCGCGCCCCGACGCCTTCCGCTGCCGCTGAACTGCTGGCGCCGGACTCAAGTGACCTGGTGCGCCGGGTCGAAAGCCTGCACCGCCGTTTGGTGATGCGCATTCGTGATCGCTTGATGCGTGATCGCCTGCGCCTGGAAGGCATGTCCCGACGTTTGCGCCATCCCGGCGAACGTTTGCGTCAGCAAGCGCAACGCCTGGACGATCTGGACATGCGTATGCGTCGCGCCTTCGAGCGCAGCCTCAATACCCGCCGCGAATGTTTGATTCGCCTGGAAACCCGACTCGCCGGACAACATCCGGGCCGGCAATTGGCGATGTTGCGCCAACGCCTCGACAGCCTCGCCGAACGCTTGCCCCGGGCCATCCGCGAAGGGCTGAAAAGCCGTCGCCTGCAACTGCAAAGCCAGGTGCAGACGCTGCAAGTGGTCAGCCCACTGGCGACCCTCGCCCGTGGCTACAGCATTTTGCTGGACGAGCGCGGCAACGCGATCCGCAGCGCCGAGCAGACCCACAATGGCCAGCGCCTCAAAGCCAAACTGGGCAATGGCGAACTGCAAGTGCGCGTCGAAGACAATCACCTGACGCCTGTCACCCTTTCTTTACTGGATTGATTCATGCCACGTTTTTTAGCTCCGCTGCTGTTGCTGTGCCTGACCTTCAACGCCCACGCCGACAGTTACATCACTCGCCTGCTGAACAAACCGGTGCCGGGCGGCGTGGCGGTGGTGGATTTGGGCACGGCGGCCCAGGCGCCTAAAGCCACGTACCAAGGCAAACCGGTATTGGTGGTCAAGGAACAGAGCAATTGGCTGGCCATCGTCGGCGTGCCGCTGACGGTTAAACCCGGCACCCAGCAAGTCAGCAGCGGCGGCCGTAACCTGAGCTTTACCGTCGGCAACAAGAAATACCCGGAACAGCACATCACGTTGAAGAACACGCAACAGGTCAATCCGAACCCGGAGAACCTCAAGCGTATCGAAGGCGAGCTGGCCGAGCAGATCCAGGCCTATCGCAGCTTCAGCCCTGTCACCCCGAGCAACCTGCTGCTGGACAAACCGGTCAACGGCCCGCTGTCGAGCAAATTTGGCGTGCGCCGGTTCTTTAATGGCGAAGAGCGCAACCCGCATGCCGGGCTGGACTTCGCGGTACCTGCCGGCACGCCGATCAAGACTCCGGCGGCGGGCAAGGTGATTTTGATCGGCAACTACTTCTTCAATGGCAACACGGTATTCGTTGATCACGGCCAGGGCTTTATCAGCATGTTCTGCCACATGTCGAAGATTGATGTGAAGGTCGGCCAGCAACTGGCCCGTGGCGGCGTGGTGGGCAAGGTCGGTTCGACCGGCCGCGCGACCGGGCCGCACATGCACTGGAATGTCAGCCTGAATGATGCGCGGGTTGATCCGGCGATTTTCATTGGCGCGTTTCAGCCCTGATGTTTGGGTGAACGCCCAACCCAACCTGTAGGAGCAAAGCTTGCTCGCGATTGCCGTCATGCGGTGGTTCATACGCACCGCGTTATCGTTTATCGCGGGCAAGCCTTGCTCCTACAGCAATTGCGCACAACGAAATGACTGCGCAATCTACGCAAACAATTAATAGCCACACCGGAATAAAATCTCGCCAAATCCGGCTTTTCGAGTATTCCTCTCAATTTTTTTCGACTGCTTGCCAACCTCAACCCCGGCGGTTAGGGTTGAAGGCATGAAAACCTCTCACACCCTCATTCAGCTTCGCCAGCACCGCAGCCTGTGCCTCGTCAGTGCACGACTGCCGGGCTGAATTGCGGTGCCTCGCCTGACACGTTTTCCCAAACACTTTTGATCCACCGGCAGGCCGCCTTTTTTCGGCCCACACAATAAGGATTTCCCGATGAGCATGCTCAAAGACCCGTCTTCAAAATACCGCGCGTTCCCGACTATCGATATCCCGGATCGCACCTGGCCGTCGAAGACCATCACTGCCGCGCCGATCTGGTGCAGCTCTGACCTTCGTGACGGCAACCAGTCGCTGATCGAGCCGATGGACGCGGTCAAAAAACTGCGTTTCTGGAAAACCTTGGTGCAAGTCGGCGTGAAGGAAATCGAAGCGTCGTTCCCGGCCGCTTCGCAAACCGACTTCGACTTCGTCCGCACCCTGATCGAAGACGGCCACATCCCGGACGACACCACCATTCAGGTGTTGACCCAGGGCCGTGAAGACTTGATCGAGCGCACGTTCGAATCCCTGCGCGGTGCCAAGAAAGCCATTGTTCACCTGTACAACGCGACCTCCCCTTCCTTCCGCCGCATTGTCTTCAATCAGGACAAGGACGGGATCAAGGCCATCGCCGTGAACGCAGCCAAGCTGTTCGTCAAATACGCCGCCCAGCAGCCGGACACCGAGTGGACCTTCGAATACTCGCCAGAAACCTTCAGCGCCACTGAACTCGAGTTCGCCAAAGAAGTGTGCGACGCAGTGATCGAGGTCTGGAACCCGACGCCTGAGCACAAGGTGATCCTCAACCTGCCGGCCACTGTCGAATGCGCGACCCCGAACATCTACGCCGACCAGATCGAATGGTTCGGCCGTCACATCAACCGTCGTGACAGCGTGATCATCAGCCTGCACACCCACAACGACCGTGGCACGGGCGTGGCCGCTACCGAGCTGGGCCTGATGGCCGGCGCCGACCGTGTCGAAGGCTGCCTGTTCGGCAACGGCGAACGTACCGGTAACGTCGACCTGGTCACCGTGGCGTTGAACCTCTACACCCAGGGCATTCACCCTGAGCTGGACTTCTCCGACATCGACGGCGTGCGCAAAGTCGTCGAAGAGTGCAACCAGATTCAAGTGCACCCGCGTCACCCGTACGTCGGCGACCTGGTCCACACCGCGTTCTCCGGCTCCCACCAGGACGCGATCCGCAAGGGCTTCGCCCAGCAGAAACCGGACACTCTGTGGGAAGTGCCGTACTTGCCAATCGACCCGGCCGACATCGGCCGCAGCTACGAGGCGGTGATTCGCGTCAACAGCCAGTCGGGCAAGGGCGGTATCGCTTACCTGCTGGAACAGGAATACGGCATCAGCTTGCCGCGTCGCATGCAGATCGAGTTCAGCCAGGTTGTGCAGCGTGAAACCGATCGCCTCGGTCTGGAGATGACCGCCAAGCAGATCCACTCGCTGCTCCACAGCGAATACTTGCAGGCCAACACCCCGTACGCGCTGGTCAGCCATCGCCTGCAGGAAGAAAACGGCAACAGTGCCGTGGAAGTGGAAGTGTCCAGCAAAGGCCAAGGCGAAACCAACCTGCACTGGCGTGGCAAGGGCAACGGCGCCCTGGAAGCACTGGTGGCCGGCCTGCCGATCCCGGTGGAAATCATGGACTACAACGAACACGCCATCGGCGCGGGCACCAATGCCAAGGCTGCGGCCTACATTGAACTGCGGGTTGACGGCCAGCGTGCGGTGCACGGCGTGGGTATCGATGAAAACATCACCACCGCCAGCTTCAAGGCCCTGTTCAGCGCGTTGAACCGCTCCCTGAGCCAGCCGGAAGCGAAAGCGGCGTAAGCGTCTGCCGCAATGCAAAAGGCCCCAAGGTGAAAACCTTGGGGCCTTTTTGTTTGTGTCGTTTGAAGATCAAAAGATCGCAGCCTGCGGCAACTCCTACGGGGTATTGGCGGTGCACTCAAACAATGTGGGCGCTGCCGAAGGCTGCGATCTTTCCGGGTATCAGGTGAACTCGAAGGTATCGGCATCCAGATTCGCCGGAAACCGCGTGCGATAGGCCGCCAGTTCCGCCGCATCCAGCACCACCTGAAACACCCCATCCGCCTCGCCGGCGCTGAGCAACGTCTCACCCTGGAAATCCAGCACCTGACTGTCGCCGGTGTAAGCAAAGCCTTTGCCGTCGGTACCAATCCGGTTCACCGCCGCCACATAGCAGAGGTTCTCGATCGCCCGGGCCGGCAGCAAACGGTTCCAGTGCTGGCGCCGCGCACCCGGCCAGTTGGCGGTGTACAGCAGCAAGTCAGTGTCCTGGGCATCACGGCTCCAGACTGGAAAGCGCAGGTCGTAGCAAATCAGCGGCCGAATCCGCCAGCCCTTGAGTTCAAACTGCACCTGGCGCTCGCCGGGGGTGTAGTGATTGTGCTCGCCGGCCATGCGGAACAAGTGGCGCTTGTCGTAATGCAGCACTTCCCCATCTGGTCGCGCCCAGAGCAGGCGATTGCGATGACTGCCATCGGCAGCCTGAACGATCACGCTGCCGGTGATGACAGCATCCAGCTTGGCAGCCTGAACCCGCAGCCACTTGGTGGTCGGACCGTTCTCCGCTTCGGCGAGGGTCTCCGATTGCATCGAGAACCCGGTGGTGAACATCTCCGGCAGGATGATCAAATCCGCGCCTTGGGCCTGCTCCAGCAACTGCTCGAAATGCTCCAGATTGACCTGGCGGTCGTGCCAGGCCAGGGTGGTCTGGATCAGCGCGATGTTCAGATTGGGCAGCGAACTCAGATCACGCATAGTTTTTCCGCTGCTTCTCGCAGGGTCTCCTCACGCTTGGCGAAGCACAGGCGCACCAGGCGCTGGCCGACCGGCGGGGTCTGATAGAACACCGAAACCGGAATGCTCGCCACGCCGTGTTCGCGGGTCATCCACAGGGCCATCTCGACGTCGTTGAGGTCCGGGCGAATCTGCGAGTAATCGACCAACTGGAAATAGGTGCCGGTCACTCGGGTAAAGCTGAAACGCGATGGCGCCAGCAGATCGCAGAACAGATCGCGCTTGGCCTGATAGAAACCCGGGAGTTCTTCGACATGCTCCGGGTGCTCGGCCATGTAGTCGGCCAAGGCGTATTGCAGCGGGGTCACACCGCAGAAACTCACGTACTGGTGAACCTTGCGCAGCTCCGCCGTGAGGGCCGGTGGCGCGACGACGTAGCCGGTTTTCCAGCCCGTGACGTGGTAAGTCTTGCCGAACGAACTGACCACGAAGGCACGTTGATACAGTTCCTCATGGGCCAGCACACTGACGTGGGGCACGCCGTCGAACACCAGGTGTTCGTAGACCTCGTCGCTGATCACATAGATGTCGCGATCGCGAATCAGCGCCGCCAGTTGATCCAGCTCGGCACGGCTGATCAGTGCGCCGCTGGGGTTGTGCGGGGTGTTGAGGATGATCATCCGCGTACGCGGGCTCAAGGCCTCAGCGAGCTTCTGGAAGTCGATGGCGAAGTCTTTCAGGCCGAGCTGAACGTGAACGCAACGACCACCCGCCAGCTCGACCGCCGGCTCGTAGCTGTCGTAGGCCGGATCGAACACGATGACTTCATCACCGTTGTGAATAACGGCTTGAATCGCACAGAAGATCGCTTGGGTCGCGCCAGGGGTGACCGTCACTTCGGTGTCGGCATCGACTTGGGCGCCGTAGCTGCGGGCGATCTTCGCTGCAATCTGCTGCCGCAACACCGGCAGGCCGGTCATTGGTGAATATTGGTTATGGCCATTGGCGATATGCCGGCCGACCGCATCGCGCAACGCCTGGGGGCCGTCGAAATCGGGAAACCCCTGAGACAGGTTGATCGCTCCGGTTTGCGCCGCGAGCTGAGACATCTGAGTGAAGATAGTGATGCCGACATTCGGCAGCTTACTGGTGATCATCGGTGATTCCCTGCTCTACACCCGGCTCTAACGGCGGCGCGGGAGAGCCCGAGGATAGCCCAAACGACGCCCATAAAAAAAGGGCGCTCTGGTGAGCACCCTTTTTATGATCGAACCCTGTAGGAGCTGCCGCAGGCTGCGATCTTTTCAGCGATCACACAACCCAAGATCAAAAGATCGCAGGCTTCGCCAGCGCCTACAAAAGCCGATGAGCATTCCCACACATGAATGCAGGAACGATCAGCTGAATCAGCGCTTGTCGCGGCGCTTTTTATCGGCTTTCTTGTGGTGCGACATCATGCGGCGTTTCTTGTTGACCTGACGGTCGGTCAGCGTGGTCTTGTTGCCTTCGTACGGGTTCTCGCCGCCCTTGAACTCGATGCGGATCGGCGTACCGACCAGCTTCAAGACACGACGGTAAGTGTTTTCCAGATAACGAACGTAAGACTTCGGCACCTTCTCGATCTGATTACCGTGGATCACGATGATCGGCGGGTTCGCGCCACCCAAGTGGGCATAACGCAGCTTGATCCGGCGGTTGTTGACCATCGGTGGCGCGTGCTCACCAACCGCATCTTCCAGAATCGTGGTCAGGCGGTTGGTTGGCCAGCGGGTGACCGCAGACTTGAACGAGTTCTGTACCGACGCGTAGAGGTTACCCACGCCAGTGCCGTGCAGGGCCGAGATGAAGTGGATGTCGGCGAAGTCGACGAAGAACAGCCGACGTTGCAGCTCGACTTTCACGAAGTCGCGCTCACCTGGGGTCATGCCGTCCCACTTGTTGATCGCGATCACCAGCGCACGACCTGCTTCAAGGGCGAAGCCCAGCAGGTTGAGGTCGTGGTCCACGACGCCTTCGCGGGCGTCCATCACGAAGATCACCACGTTGGCGTCTTTGATCGCTTGCAGGGTTTTGACCACGGAGAATTTTTCGACTTCTTCGTGGATCTTGCCGCGCTTGCGCACACCAGCGGTGTCGATCAGCGTGTACTTCTCGTCGTTACGCTCGAACGGGATGTAGATACTGTCGCGGGTGGTGCCGGGTTCGTCGTACACGATAACCCGGTCTTCACCGAGCATGCGGTTGACCAGGGTCGACTTGCCGACGTTCGGACGGCCAATGATGGCGATCTTGATCCCGTCTTTTTCGCTCGGGCCAGGAATGCGCTTGGCTTCCTCGCCTTCGGCAACGATCTCTTCTTCGCCGTCTTCCGGCTCTTCTTCGTCTTTCGGGAAGGAGCTCAGGGCGATTTCGAGCATCTGGGTGATGCCACGACCGTGAGCACCAGCGATCGGGATCGCATGGCCCATACCCAACGGGGCGAATTCTGCGCGGGCCATTTCAGGGTCGATGTTGTCGACCTTGTTGGCAACCACGTAGGAACGCTTGTTACGTTTGCGCAAATGCTCGGCGATCATCTGGTCGGCGGCGGTGAAACCGGCCTTGGCATCTACCAGGAACAGAACGACATCCGCTTCTTCAATGGCCAGCAGCGACTGCTCGGCCATTTTTTCGTCCATACCGTGCTCGTCACCGGAGATACCGCCGGTGTCGACCAGAATGTAGGAACGCCCTTGCCACTTGGCCTCACCGTATTGGCGATCACGGGTCAGACCGGACAAGTCGCCGACGATGGCGTCGCGAGTCCTGGTCAGGCGGTTGAACAAGGTGGACTTGCCGACGTTCGGTCGGCCCACCAGGGCGATTACGGGAACCATGCGGCTCTCCACTTCGTTATTTCAGAAAATACAAAAGCCGCTGCGAGGCAGCGGCTGGTGCTCGGGGCAGCGCTTGAAGGCGCCGCAAGCCTTGCAGAACAAGGCTGCTTGGGGGTTAAACCCCAAGCATAGTCGTTACTTAATGGTCAGGGCTTCCAGTTTGCCGCTGTTACCAAATACATAAATCGTGTCACCCACCACCAGCGGACGGGCGCGCAGGCCGTCGCTGTCGATGCGTTCGCGGCCGACGAAACGACCGTCCACCTGGCTCAGCAGGTGCAGGTAGCCTTCCATGTCGCCGACTGCAACGTAGCTGGAGAACACTTCCGGCGCTGACAGTTGACGGCGAGCCAGCGAATCGTTGGTCCACAAAGCTGTGGTGGAACGTTCGTCAACGCCTTCAACGGTGCCCGAAGACAGGCTCACGTAAACGCTGCCAAAACCCTGGGCAACACCGGCATAGCTGGAAGCATCACGCTGCCAGAGCTGACGACCGCTTTCCAGGTCCAGTGCCGCAACGCGACCCTGGTAGCTGGCGACGTACAGTGTACCGCCGGACAGCAGCAGACCGCCGTCGATGTCGACCACGCGCTCCAGTTCCGAACGACCTTGCGGGATCGCAACCCGTTGTTCCCACACCGGCACGCCGTTGGAAATGTCGAGAGCGACCACTTTACCGGTCGACAGGCCAGCCACCGCGAGGCGGTTGGTGACGATCGGCGCACTGGTGCCGCGCAGGGTCAGGACCGCCGGGGTGCTGTCATACAACCAGCGCTGGTTACCGGTGGCGGCGTCCAGGCCGATCAGACGATCGTCCTGGGTTTGAACCACTACAACGTCACCGTTGTTGGCCGGCGGTGCGAGGACTTCGCTGGTCACGCGAGCGCGCCATTTCTCTTCACCGTTGGTGGCGTCCAGGGCAACGATTTCACCCTTGAGCGTACCGATCATGACCAGACCGTAACCCACGCCAACGGCGCCGGAGACAGGCAGTTCGAGATCTTTCTTCCATTTCACGTCGCCATTGCTGCGGTCCATCGCCACCACAACACCGGTGACGTCGCCCGCATAGATGGTATCGCCATCGATCGCCGGAACCAGCATGTTGTAGGTTTCGCCCTGACCGTCACCGATCGAACGACTCCACTGCTTGTGCAGGACCACTTCTTCTTTGAAGTCGACCAGCTCGGCCGGCGGCAATTCTTTTTTGCTGTTGCTGCTGCAACCCGCGGCCAAAATGGCCAGAGCCAGCAATGCTGCATGTTTCCAACGGATCACGTCACGCATCCCCTTTGGCCAGGTCGTCCAGCTTGATTTGTAGGCCACCGACTGCCGCTTCATCCGACAGTGCTGCCTTGGCTTTTTGATACGCCGTGTTGGCCTCATCGGTACGACCCAACTGCACCAGCAGGTCGCCCTTGAGTTCTTCGCGAGTGGCCAGGAACGACTTGTCGGCATCGCCTTCAAGCAGTTTCAGGGCGTCTTCGACCTTGTTCTGCGCGGCCAAAACCTGGGCCAGACGCTGACGGGCAATTTCGCCCAGCGCCGGGTTGGCCGGTTTGTCGGTGATCGCTTTCAGCTCGCTGGCTGCGTCGTCCAGCTTGCCGCTGTCGACCGCAACTTTCGCCACGAACAGGCTACCGTACTGCGCATAGGCAGAACCGCCGAACTCACTGTTGAGCTTGCCGGCCAGATCCGCAACACGGGCTGCGTCAGGCTTGCCGTCCGGCGTCAGCGTGGTTTCCAGCAGTTGCTGATAGAGAATCGAGGCGCCTTGCGACTGATTGCTCTGATACTTGTGAAAGGCCTGCCAGCCGAACACGATAACCAGCGCCAACAGGCCGCCAGTGACCAGGGGCTTGCCGTTACGTGTCCACCAGTCCTTCAAATCCGCCAGTTGTTCGTCTTCGGTACTCGACACCCCAATACTCCTTAATCGCTAAATCGGCTGTTTGACAGCTTCAACCCTGCACGACGCAGGTGGCCAGGTGTGCAGCGAGCGCATCCCAGGCAATGCTTTGTTGTTCGCCCTGGCCACGCAGGGGTTTGAAACCTACCACTTGCTGGGCCATCTCGTCGTCGCCGAGGATCAGCGCATACAGCGCACCGCTCTTGTCGGCTTTCTTGAACTGACTTTTGAAACTGCCGGCGCCCGCATTGACTTGCAGGCGCAGGTTGGGCAACTGGTCACGAACGCGTTCACTCAAGGCCAGACCGGCCAGCTCGGCGGCTTCACCGAAGGCGCAGAGGTAGACGTCGACCTGACGGGAAATCTCTTGCGGGATCTGCTCCAGGGTTTCCAGCAGCAGCACCAGGCGCTCGATACCCATGGCGAAACCAACGCCCGGGGTCGGCTTGCCGCCCATCTGCTCCACCAGACCGTCGTAACGACCACCGGCACACACAGTGCCCTGGGCGCCCAGTTTGTCGGTGACCCATTCGAAAACGGTCTTGCTGTAGTAATCCAGCCCGCGAACCAGCTTCGGGTTGATCACATAAGGAATGCCGGCAGCATCGAGGCGAGCCTTGAGGCCCTCGAAGTGCACGCGGGATTCGTCGTCGAGGTAGTCGGCCATTTTCGGCGCGTCGACCAGAACTGCTTGAGTGTCAGCGTTCTTGGTGTCCAGAACCCGCAAAGGGTTGGTCTTCAGACGGCGCTGGCTGTCTTCGTCGAGCTTGTCCAGGCGAGCGGAAAGGAACTCGACCAGGGCTTCGCGATAACGACCACGGGATTCAGCGGTGCCCAGGCTGTTGAGCTCAAGCTTGACCGCATCACGGATGCCCAGCTCGCCCCACAGGCGCCAGGTCAGCACGATCAGCTCGGCGTCGATGTCCGGACCATCGAGGTTGAAAACTTCGCAACCGATCTGGTGGAACTGGCGATAACGACCTTTTTGTGGACGTTCGTGGCGGAACATCGGACCGATGTACCAGAGTTTCTGCACCTGGCCGCCGCCGGTGATGCCGTGCTCGAGCACCGCGCGCACGCAGGCTGCCGTGCCTTCAGGGCGCAGGGTCAGGGAATCGCCGTTGCGGTCGTCGAAGGTGTACATCTCTTTTTCGACGATGTCGGTCACTTCACCGATGGAGCGCTTGAACAGCTCGGTGAACTCGACGATCGGCATGCGGATCTGCTTGTAACCGTAGTTATCCAGCAAACGCGAGACGGTGCCCTCGAAATGACGCCACAGGGGCGTCTGCTCGGGCAGGATGTCGTTCATGCCACGTATGGCTTGCAGAGACTTGCTCACTATAAATCCTTAAATTCGTTCGGCTCTTCAGTCGGGCTCAGCCGCGCGCGATGACCGCTGCGTCGGCTTCGACCTTTTCGGCCGCTTTCTGGCGGATCAAGCGTTCAAGCTCATCCACCAGATTTTCATTCGTCAATTTCTGTGCTGGCTTGCCGTCGATGTAAATCAGGTTGGGCGTGCCGCCGGTCAAGCCGATATGGGCTTCCTTGGCTTCGCCCGGGCCGTTGACCACGCAACCGATGACCGCGACATCCAGCGGCACCAGCAAGTCTTCAAGGCGCCCTTCCAATTCGTTCATGGTCTTGACCACATCGAAGTTCTGCCGCGAGCAACTCGGGCAGGCGATGAAGTTGATGCCACGGGAACGCAGGTGCAGGGATTTGAGAATGTCGTAGCCGACTTTCACTTCCTCGACCGGGTCGGCCGCCAACGAGATGCGAATAGTATCGCCAATCCCTTCGGCGAGCAGCATACCGAGGCCCACGGCGGATTTCACCGTGCCTGAACGCAAACCACCGGCTTCGGTGATGCCCAGGTGCAGCGGCTGGACGATTTCCTTGGCCAGCAAGCGGTAGGCGGCGACGGCCATAAACACGTCGGACGCCTTCACGCTGACCTTGAAGTCCTTGAAATTCAGGCGTTCCAGGTGTTCAACGTGACGCAGGGCCGACTCGACCAGCGCGGCCGGGGTCGGCTCGCCGTATTTCTTTTGCAGGTCTTTTTCCAGGGAACCGGCGTTCACGCCGATACGGATCGGAATGCCACGGTCACGGGCGGCATCGACCACCGCGCGCACGCGATCTTCACGACCGATGTTGCCCGGGTTGATCCGCAGGCAGTCAACGCCCAGTTCGGCTACGCGCAAGGCGATCTTGTAGTCGAAATGGATGTCGGCCACCAACGGCACTTTGACCAGTTGCTTGATCTTGCCGAAAGCTTCGGCGGCGTCCATGTCCGGCACGGAAATGCGCACGATATCGACGCCAGCGGCTTCCAGACGATTGATCTGCGCCACAGTGGCGGCCACGTCATTGGTGTCGCTGTTGGTCATGCTCTGCACAGCGATAGGCGCATCGCCGCCAACAGGCACGTTACCGACCCAGATCTTGCGAGATTCGCGACGTTTGATTGGAGATTCGCCGTGCATGACTTATTGACCCAACTTCAGGCGAGCAGTCTCGCCACTGGTGAACGGAGCGACATCAACCACTTGCCCGTTGTAGCTGACCTGCGCGCCACGGGCAAAGCCCAGACGCACGGCAAACGGCGGTTTGCCGCTCACGGAAACGTTTTCGCCTTTACGCTTGAGACCGCTCAACAGCACCTTGCCGGTACCATCGGTCACTTGCGTCCAGCAATCGGCGGTGAATTGCAGTTGAACCTGGCCTTGGCCGGCCACGGGTGCCGCCGCGACAGTCGGCGCTGATGCGGCAACAACTGGCGCTACAACGGTCGGTGCCGGTGCAACTGGCGCTGGCGCGGCAGGCGCAGCAGGTGCCGCATTGTGAACCGGTCCCGCTGGCGCTGCGGCCGGGGCGACAGGTGCAGGCGCTGGCGTGCTCGGTTCTGCTTCGGCCGGGGCTTCAGCCGAGGTCTCGGCTTGCGGCAAGGCGAGTGCGGTGGCACCTTCAGCCTGACCTTGCGCGACGGCCTGGTCTTCCGGCTCGTCCAGCGGATGGATCTGAGTGGTGCCGTCGGCGCCTTCGACTTCAACGTGTTCCGGGGCCAGGCTGGTCAGGTCTTTGGTGCGCTGCGAGGTTTGATCCTGCCACCAGACGAAACCTCCGCCAACCACTGCAATCAGCAACAGCAGGCTGACAATTCGCAAAATGGTGTGGGAAACCCGAACTGGCTCTTCGATACGACCCAGGCTATGGACGTTGCTGCCCTGGGAATCGGTGCCGGTGGATTGGTCGAACTGCTGGACCAGTATGGTCTGGTCCATGCCGAGCAATTTGGCATACGCGCGAATGTAACCGCGAGCGAAGGTATGCCCTGGCAGCTTGTCGAAAGCGCCGGCTTCCAGATTGCCCAGGGAATTGACGGTGAGGTTGAGCTTGAGCGCCACTTCGGCCAGCGACCAGCCATTGCTTTCGCGGGCCTGGCGCAAGGTCTCACCGGGGTTAACGCGATTCGCTGCTACAACTTCGGGATGCGCCGCTTTCATCATTGCTCCGACAGGTATTGCTGATATTCCGGCGTACCGGGATAGAGTCGTTTTAATTGCAGGCCAAAACTGGCGGCCTTGTCGCGATCTTCAAACACTTTTGCCAGCCGAACGCCGAGCAATAGACTACGTGCATTTTGTTCGGTGAGCAGGCTAAAACGATCGTAATAGTCACGCGCGGGCACATAATGCCTGTCTTCGTAAGACAACTCAGCCATTTCCAGCAATGCGCGTGGTTGTTGGCGGTTCAAACGCAGGGCTTTTTCCAGTTGCTGCTGGGCCAGATCACGCTGGCCAAGCTTGGAAGCGGTCATGCCCAGGCTCTCGAACACTCGCGAACGCTCAGGATACAGGGTATCGGCGGCGGCCTGCTCAAAGCGTTCGTATGCTTCCTTGTATCGTTTTTCTTCGTACAGAAAACTGCCGTAGTTGTTCAGGATGCGCGCATCGTTGGGGCGAGAAGACAACGCCTTGCGAAAATGCTGGTCGGCGAGTTCCGGCTCCATCTCGGCCTGGAACACCAACCCCAGCGCCGCGTTGGCATCGGGGTCCGAGTCGTCCAGGTCCAGGGCCTTTTTCAACGGCACTTTCGCCCGCTCGGTCATCCCTTGCTGCAAGTACCCCAGCCCCAGCTGCACATAGGCGGCTCGCGCTTCGTCGCGGCCCTTGCTGGTCTTCATCGGGTTGAAATCGCCCGACAGGACACAACCAGCACACAGGCTGGCCAACAGCACAAGCAGCGCAAAGCGCAGGGACATAGAGATCCTCTCTTAGTTGTTATTCGCGGCGTTCTGCGCCAGATCGTTCTCGGCGCTCAATTCACGCACCGCGATATAACGTTCGCTGCGACGGGTGCGATCCAGCACCTGCCCTACCAATTGGCCACACGCGGCATCGATGTCTTCGCCGCGCGTGGTGCGCACGGTGACGTTGTAGCCGGCATGGTGAAGCTGATCCTGAAAACGGCGAATGGCGTTGTTGCTTGGACGCTCATAGCCGGAATGCGGGAACGGGTTGAACGGAATCAGGTTGATCTTGCACGGGATGTTCTTGAGCAACTCGATCATCTCGACCGCATGCTCCACCTTGTCATTGATGTCCTTGAGCAAGGTGTACTCGATGGTCAGCACGCGTTTTTCGCCCAGGGACGACATGTAGCGCTGGCACGACTCGAGCAGCATCTTAAGCGGATACTTCTTGTTGATCGGCACCAATTGGTTACGCAATGCGTCATTGGGTGCGTGCAGCGACAACGCCAGGGATACGTCGATGTGCTTGGACAGCTCATCGATCATCGGCACCACGCCCGATGTGGACAGGGTCACGCGGCGCTTGGAAATCCCGTAGCCCAGGTCATCCATCATCAGATGCATGGCGGCCACGACGTTGTCGAAGTTCAGCAGCGGCTCGCCCATGCCCATCATCACCACGTTGGTGATGGCACGCTCAGCGGTCGCCGGGATGCTGCCGAACGATTTATTGGCAATCCACACCTGGCCGATGACTTCGGCGGCGGTGAGGTTGCTGTTGAAACCTTGCTTGCCGGTGGAGCAGAAACTGCAATCCAGGGCACAGCCTGCCTGGGACGAAACGCACAAAGTGCCACGTTTGCCCTGGGGAATGTACACGGTCTCGACGCAGCTGCCGGACGCCACGCGCACCACCCATTTACGGGTGCCGTCGGTGGAAATGTCCTCGCTGACGACTTCAGGACCCCGAACTTCAGCAATCACCTTGAGCTTGTCGCGCAAGGCTTTGCTGACGTTCGTCATGGCGTCGAAATCATCGACGCCAAGGTGGTGAATCCATTTCATTACCTGACCGGCACGGAAACGCTTCTCCCCGATTGAGTCGAAGAATTTTTCCATTTCCAGCTGAGTCAGACCCAGCAGGTTAGTTTTTACAGTCGATGTAGTCATGGATTCACCTTCACTCATAAGCCAATGCTTAGCGAGTGGTTACTTCAGTAGCTGCGAAGAAGTACGAGATTTCGCGAGCAGCAGCGGCTTCGGAGTCCGAACCGTGTACAGCGTTGGCGTCGATGGAATCAGCGAAGTCAGCGCGGATGGTGCCGGCAGCCGCTTCTTTAGGGTTGGTAGCGCCCATCAGCTCACGGTTCAGAGCGATAGCGTTTTCGCCTTCCAGAACCTGAACGACAACCGGACCGGAGATCATGAAAGCAACCAGGTCGCCGAAGAAACCACGAGCGCTGTGCTCAGCGTAGAAGCCTTCAGCTTCGGCTTTGGACAGTTGCTTCAGTTTCGAAGCTACAACGCGCAGGCCAGCTTTTTCAAAACGAGTGGTGATCTCGCCGATAACGTTTTTTGCAACAGCGTCAGGCTTGATGATGGAGAAAGTACGTTGAACAGCCATGGTGTAACTCCAGAAACGGTAATTTGTGAAAAATTAAACCCGCGAATTATACGCGGGTTCTTGGGTATTGCCTAACCTGCAGCGTGGCTCAGTCGCGTTCTTCGATCCAGTGGGCCTGAATGGCCTCCAGGACCTTCTCGCCACAGTGCTCAGGCTTGTCGTCGAACTCGGGCAATTCCATCACCCATTTACGCAGATCGACGAAGTTGACCGACATAGGGTCCACTTCAGGCTTGCTTTCAGCCAACTGTATTGCGATTTCCAGCACATCAGTCCACTTGAGACTCATGACAGTTCCTTGAATCAGTGCGGCGCTTCGGCTGCATGGTTGAGCGAATACTTTGGAATCTCGACGGTCAGGTCTTCAGTCCCGACAATCGCCTGACAGCCTAGACGAGATTGCGGTTCCAGACCCCAGGCCCGATCAAGAAAGTCTTCTTCCAGCTCGTCTGCTTCTTCCAGCGAATTGAAACCTTCGCGAATGATGCAGTGGCACGTGGTGCAGGCGCAAACGCCGCCACAGGCACTTTCCATCTCGATGTGGTTGTCATGGGCCACTTCGAGAATCGACTTACCGGTTTCAGCCTCGACAACCATCCCGTCCGGGCAATGCTCGGCGTGAGGCAGAAAAATGATCTGCGGCATCAGTTACTCCTCGATTTCATTCAGGTTGCGCCCCGCCAGCGCGGCTTTCACCGTGGAGTCCAGGCGGCGGGCAGCAAAGGCATCGGTCACTTGCGACAGACGCTTGGTCTGCTGCTCAATGGCGTAACCATCGGTGCCTTGCATCAATTCGGTCAGTTCCTGCATCTGCAACTCGATGACCATGCGCTCTTCGGCGTCGAGCAAGCGTTCGCCATCCGCCTCAAGAGCACCCTGCACCGCTTCGATCAGGCGCTGGGCATCGACTTGTTGCTCGCGCAACACACGGGCGACCTTGTCGTCGTTGGCGTGCTGGAACGAATCTTTGAGCATTTTGGCGATTTCGCCGTCGGTCAGACCGTAGGACGGCTTGACCTGGATGCTGGCTTCAACGCCCGAACCCAGTTCACGGGCCGCAACGCTGAGCAAACCATCGGCATCGACCTGGAAGGTCACGCGAATCTTCGCCGCACCCGCCACCATCGCCGGAATGCCGCGCAATTCGAAACGAGCCAGGGAGCGGCAGTCGCTGATCAGCTCACGCTCACCTTGCAGGACGTGGATCGCCATGGCCGACTGGCCATCTTTATAGGTGGTGAAATCCTGGGCGCGGGCGACGGGGATGGTGGTGTTGCGCGGAATCACCTTCTCCATCAGGCCGCCCATGGTTTCCAGCCCCAGGGACAACGGAATCACGTCAAGCAACAGTAGCTCGCCGCCGTCGCGCTTGTTGCCCGCCAACGTATCAGCCTGGATCGCGGCACCGATGGCCACCACTTGATCCGGATCGATTTCAGTCAATGGCTCACGACCAAAGGCTTCGGCAACGGCTTCGCGGACGCGAGGTACACGAGTCGAGCCGCCCACCATCACCACCGCGTGCACTTCTTCCAGCTCAATACCGGAATCACGCACGGCGCGACGGCAAGCTTTCAGGCTGCGAGCAACCATTGGCTCAATCAGCGCATCGAAGGCTTCGCGGGTCAGTTGGGCTTTCCAGTCGCCGTAAGCAACTTCAACTGTCGCGACCGTAGTCAGGGCTTCTTTAGCCGCGCAGGCAGTTTGCAACAGATTGCGTTGCGCGCCCGGATCGAGGTCGGCAGACAAACCGGCGTTCTCGATGATCCAGCCAGCAATCGCGTGATCGAAGTCATCGCCGCCCAGCGCGCTGTCGCCGCCAGTGGCCAGCACTTCGAACACACCGCCAGTCAGGCGCAGAATCGAAATATCGAACGTACCGCCGCCCAGGTCATAAATCGCGACCAGGCCTTCAGCATGCTGATCCAGACCGTAAGCCACTGCGGCGGCGGTCGGCTCATTGAGCAAACGCAGCACGTTCAGACCGGCCAGTTTGGCCGCATCCTTGGTGGCTTGGCGCTGGGCATCGTCGAAATAGGCCGGAACGGTGATCACCGCGCCAACCAATTCACCACCAAGAGTCGACTCGGCGCGCTGACGCAGCACCTTGAGGATTTCGGCGGAGACTTCGACCGGGCTTTTCGGGCCTTGCACGGTGTCGATGAACGGCATGTGCGACTCGCCACCGACAAAGCGGTACGGCAGTTGGTCGCCCAATTGCTTGACGTCGGACAGACCACGACCCATCAAGCGCTTGACCGACAGCACGGTGTTCAAGGGATCGGTGGCGGCGGCCAGTTTGGCGGATTCGCCAACCTCGACGCGATCGGCGTGATAACGCACGGCGGACGGCAGGATAACTTGCCCGTCGGCGTCGGCCAGAGGTTCGGAAAGACCACTGCGCAATGCAGCGACCAGCGAATTGGTAGTGCCCAAGTCGATCCCCACAGCCAGACGACGCTGGTGCGGTTGAGGACTTTGGCCGGGTTCGGCGATCTGCAGTAGGGCCATCGTGATCAGGACTTATCTGTATATCAGGCGTGCGACCGGAGCGGCACTGGGTTAATCGTCGAGGCGCTCTTCTAACTGGCGCACTTCGTAGGTGAGCTTGTCGAGGAACTGCATGCGCCGCATCAGGCGTTCGGCCTGTTCACGTTGCGCTGCATCATCCCAACAAGCTGCGAAGCTTTCGTTCAACTCATCCTGCGCAACCTTCAAGCGGCGCTTGAACACGGCAATGCCGGCCAGGTCGGCGCTGTCTTGCAGGTCTTCGAGCTCTTCGCGCCATTGCATCTGCTGCAGAAGAAACTCCGGATCATGCACCGTGACCTCCAGCGGCATCTCGCGACCACCCATGGCGAGCAAGTAGCGCGCGCGTTTCGGGGGGCTTTTGAGCGTCTGGTAGGCCTCGTTGAGGTTCGCGGATTGCTCGAGCGCCAGCCGCTGCTCGCGCTCGGGAGCGTCGGCAAAGCGGTCCGGATGAACACCGCGCGCCAACTCACGATAGCGCGTGGCCAACTGCTCGAGATCCAGACGGAAACTCGGCTGCAGTTCAAATAAAGCGAAATGACAAGGAATACCCACGCGCAGCCTCAGATGTTGAAGCTTTCGCCGCAGCCACATTCACCGCGCACGTTGGGATTGTTGAACTTGAAGCCTTCGTTCAACCCTTCCTTGACGAAATCGAGTTCGGTGCCGTCAAGGTACGCCAGGCTTTTCGGGTCGATGATCACTTTCTCGCCGTGACTTTCGAACACCTGATCCTCTGCAACCACCTCGTCGACGAACTCCAGCACGTAGGCAAGGCCGGAACAGCCTGTGGTGCGAACACCCAGACGAATCCCTTCACCTTTGCCGCGCCCGTTGAGGGAGCGTCGCACGTGTTGAGCTGCCGCTTCTGTCATGCTGATAGCCATCGGTGACTCCTTACTCGTCGCCAAAACTTGAAAGTCAGATCAAGCCTTTCTTCTGCTTGTAGTCGCGAACGGCCGCTTTGATAGCGTCTTCAGCGAGTACGGAGCAGTGAATTTTCACTGGCGGCAGAGCCAGTTCTTCGGCCAGCTGAGTGTTCTTGATGGTCTCTGCTTCATCCAGAGTCTTGCCTTTCATCCACTCGGTCGCCAGGGAGCTGGAGGCGATTGCCGAACCGCAACCGTAGGTCTTGAACTTGGCATCTTCGATGATGCCCTGATCGTTGACCTTGATCTGCAGACGCATCACGTCGCCGCACGCCGGAGCGCCGACCATGCCAGTGCCGACATCCGGGTCTTCCGCGTCCATCTTGCCGACGTTGCGCGGGTTCTCGTAGTGGTCGATGACCTTTTCGCTGTAAGCCATGATTCTTAATCCTCACTCATCAGAGAGTCGCTCTTGAGCCCTGCCTACCTAAGTATTGCAGGGCCGGTTTGCGGCGACTTGAAATCAGTGTGCCGCCCACTCGATTTTCGAAATGTCGACACCGTCTTTGTACATATCCCACAGCGGCGACAAGGTGCGCAGCTTGGTAACGGCCTCGCAGACTTTCTGCGCGGCGTAGTCGATTTCTTCTTCGGTGGTGAAACGGCCGAAGGTGAAGCGAATCGAGCTGTGTGCCAGTTCGTCGTTGCGGCCCAGGGCGCGCAGTACGTACGAAGGCTCAAGGGAAGCCGAGGTGCAGGCCGAACCGGACGAAACCGCCAGATCCTTGAGGGCCATGATCAGCGACTCGCCTTCAACGTAGTTGAAGCTCAGGTTCAGGTTGTGCGGAACGCGGGCGGTCATGCTGCCGTTGATGTACAGCTCTTCCAGGCCTTCGACCTGTTTGAAGAAGCGGTCACTCAAGGCTTTGATGCGCACGTTCTCGGCAGCCATGTCTTCCTTGGCTACGCGGAAAGCTTCGCCCATGCCGACGATCTGGTGGGTCGCCAGGGTGCCGGAACGCATGCCACGTTCGTGACCGCCGCCGTGCATGGTCGCTTCGATGCGAACACGCGGCTTGCGGCTGACGTACAGTGCGCCGATGCCTTTAGGACCATAGGTTTTGTGAGCGGAGAACGACATCAGGTCGACTTTCAGCTTCGACAGGTCGATGTCGACCTTGCCGGTGGACTGAGCCGCGTCAACGTGGAACAGGATGCCCTTCGAACGAAGCAGTTCGCCGATGGCTTCGATGTCGTTGATGGTGCCGATTTCGTTGTTCACGTGCATGACCGAAACCAGGATGGTGTCTTCACGCAGGGCTGCTTCGATCATCGCTGGCGTGACCAGACCGTCGGTCTGAGGCTCGAGGTAGGTCACTTCGAAGCCTTCACGTTCCAGTTGGCGCATGGTGTCGAGGACAGCCTTGTGCTCAATCTTGGTGGTGATCAGGTGTTTGCCCTTGGTCGCATAGAAATGCGCCGCACCCTTGATTGCCAGGTTGTCGGACTCGGTGGCACCGGAGGTCCAGACGATTTCACGCGGGTCGGCGTTAACCAGGTCGGCGACCTGACGACGAGCGTTTTCGACGGACTCTTCAGCTTTCCAGCCGAATACGTGGGAACGGGACGCCGGGTTACCGAAGTTTCCGTCGACCAGCAGGCATTCACTCATCTTTTGCGCGACACGCGGATCAACCGGGGTGGTCGCAGAGTAATCAAGGTAAATCGGCAATTTCATGGACTATCTCCTAAATCAGGCTGGCTGGCGTGCCGCTAGCTCTTTGGCTGTCATTCGACGGCGGACGCTTCAATCTTGTCCAGGCGTGGCGCCTTGCCATTGCAACGGCGCTGATCCTGACGCTGGGCTACTTCTTGCACCTCACGGCGAGTTACAAGGTCAGCCAAGCTGATACCGCTCAGAAATTCGTGAATCTGCAGGCTCAGATCGCACCACAAGTGGTGGGTCAGACAGGTGTCGCCTTGATGGCAATCGCCCTGGCCCTGGCATTTGGTTGCATCGACCGATTCGTTGACCGCATCGATCACCTGGGCGACCTGAATGCCCTGCATCTCGCGGGACAACTGGTAGCCGCCGCCCGGGCCACGAACGCTGGACACCAGATTGCTACGGCGCAATTTGGCGAAAAGCTGTTCGAGGTAGGACAGGGAGATGCCTTGGCGCTCGGAGATATCGGCCAGGGACACCGGCCCGTGCTGCGCGTGCAACGCCAGGTCAAGCATGGCGGTCACGGCGTATCGGCCTTTTGTAGTCAGTCGCATGGACAATTACCACGGAGTTCGGAATGGGGGCGAGTATGCAATTCCCGAGTATTTAAGTCAACTATAAGACCTAGTACTTTAGTCAGGTTTACCCGCAAAAGAGCGGGCGCATCATATCAGGGTCTGCGGCCTAATGGCACGCCGCCTAGCGCTGCGCCATTACCTGATCGCGACCTGCGACCCTACTGCCGCTGACCGCAAACCCGGTTACGACCTCCGTAGGAGCTGCCGAAGGCTGCGATCTTTTGATTTTGCTCTTTTAAAAGACAGAATCAAAAGATCGCAGCCTTCGGCAGCTCCTACGCGGGGGCTTAGCCGGTCTTGGTTTCGTCTTTGCCTTTTACGCAGGCGAAGTCTTCTTCACGCAACTCAGGTAAATCCTTGGCGCAGTAGTTACTGCCCAGGTCCTTCAGCGCGCCGCACATCCCTTCCAGCCGGCCATCGACCGCTTGCAGATGATCCAGCAACTGACCAATGGCACGCGCCACCGGGTCCGGCATGTCTTCGCCGACGCCATAGGCATCGAAGCCAATCTTCTCGGCCATGGCCTTGCGCTTGGCGTCCTGCTCGTCGTCAGACTTGACGATGATCCGCCCCGGAATCCCGACCACGGTCGCACCCGGCGGCACAGCCTTGGTCACCACCGCATTGGAACCGACCTTGGCCCCGGCGCCGACCGTAAACGGCCCGAGCACCTTGGCGCCCGCCCCCACCACAACCCCGTCTTCCAGGGTCGGATGGCGCTTGCCCTTGTTCCAACTGGTGCCACCGAGGGTCACACCTTGATAAAGGGTGACGTCATTGCCGATCTCAGCGGTCTCACCGATGACAATGCCCATGCCATGGTCAATAAAGAAACGACGACCGACCTTCGCCCCCGGATGAATCTCGATCCCGGTCAGCCAGCGCCCGAAGTTCGAGACCACACGCGCCAGCCACTTCCAGCCCATGCCCCACAGGGCCGACGACAGGCGATGAATCCAGATGGCATGCATGCCGGGGTAGCACGTCAGAACTTCAAAAGCGTTACGCGCTGCCGGATCACGGTGGAAAACACTCTGGATATCTTCACGCAAACGCTCGAACATTTTTAATCCTTCCGCTTAAGAAGCTCGCCACGGGCCGCTTTCTGGGTTTCCGTGAGGATGCCACGCAATATATTCATTTCCGCCCGGCTGACCGAGCTTCGTCCGTACAACCGACGCAGGCGCGCCATCAAGTGCCGTGGCTTTTCCGGGTCGAGGAATTCGATGGCCACCAGGGTTTGCTCCAGGTGTTCATAGAATCGCTCCAGCTCATCCATGGTCGCCAGCTCGCCACTCTTGGTGGACGCCACTTCATCCTTCTCGACCTTGCTCGGCTGACCTTGGGCCGCAAGCCAGGACATGCGCACTTCATAACTCAACACCTGCACCGCCGCCCCAAGGTTCAGCGAGCTGAACTCAGGGTCTGATGGGATGTGCACGTGATAATGACATCGCTGCAACTCCTCATTGGTCAGGCCGGAATCTTCACGACCGAAAACCAAGGCGATTTCTGCCCCTTGAGCCGCTTCCTCTACCACTTTCGTACCGCATTCGCGGGGATCGAGCAGCGGCCAGGGAATGCGGCGGTCACGGGCGCTGGTGCCAAGCACTAGATTGCAGCCGACCAAGGCATCTTCCAAGGTGGCGACGACTTGCGCGTTTTCAAGGATGTCGCCGGCACCGGAGGCCCGGGCATCGGCCTCGTGATGCGGAAACAACCGCGGCTCGACCAGCACCAGCCGCGACAGGCCCATGTTCTTCATGGCACGCGCAGCCCCGCCGATATTGCCAGGATGGCTGGTATTGACCAGGACGACACGAATGTTATGCAGCACGGGCGGCGCTCTCGAACACAGAATTAGGGAGCCGAATCTTACAGCTCACGCTACCGTTAAGCTATGAAAGCGAACACCGACCTTCACCTGTAGAAAAGTTCTGATAGAATGCCCGGCTTTCTTTAACAACCTTAGGTGACACATCCATGCAGCCCATGCTGAATATCGCGCTGCGCGCCGCCCGCAGCGCCAGTGAATTGATCTTCCGCTCCATCGAGCGCCTGGATACCATCAAGGTCGACGAAAAAGACGCCAAGGATTACGTATCCGAGGTGGATCGCGCCGCCGAGCAGAAAATCATCGACGCGCTGCGCAAGGCCTACCCTACCCACGGCATTCTCGGTGAAGAAACCGGCATGCACCCGGGCAGCGGCGAAGGCGAAGAATACCTGTGGATCATCGATCCGCTGGACGGCACCACCAACTTCCTGCGCGGCATTCCACACTTCGCTGTCAGCATCGCCTGCAAATACCGCGGTCGCCTGGAACACGCCGTTGTTCTGGACCCGGTTCGCCAGGAAGAATTCACCGCCAGCCGTGGTCGCGGCGCTCAACTGAACGGTCGTCGCCTGCGCGTCAGCGGTCGCACCAGCCTGGACGGCGCCCTGCTGGGCACCGGCTTCCCGTTCCGTGACGACCAGATGGACAACCTCGACAACTACCTGGGCATGTTCCGCGCCCTGGTTGGCCAGACTGCCGGCATCCGCCGCGCCGGTTCGGCGAGCCTGGACCTGGCTTACGTGGCCGCCGGTCGTTTCGACGCGTTCTGGGAGTCGGGCCTGTCCGAGTGGGATATGGCGGCAGGCGCCCTGCTGATCCAGGAAGCTGGCGGTTTGGTGAGCGACTTCACCGGCGGTCACGACTTCCTTGAAAAAGGCCACGTCGTTGCCGGTAACACCAAGTGCTTCAAAGCAGTCCTGACGGCCATCCAGCCGCACCTGCCGGCCTCGCTGAAACGCTAAGCGGACGCCCACAAAAAAGCACCCTTCGGGGTGCTTTTTTTTTGCCTGCACTATCCAAAACCTGACCCTGTAGGAGCTGCCGAAGGCTGCGATCTTTTGATCTTAAAGATCAGAATCAAAGTCAAAAGATCGCAGCCTTCGGCAGCTCCTACATGAGGCGTGACCTGCGCTGCGCACTTTGAGTTTTTCGGGCACAAAAAAAGCACCCCGCAGGGTGCTTCTTTTTCATTCCATTTCAGCATTTCAGCCGATTATTGACCCGGTTCGTTCTGCGACAGGATCAACTTACCTTCCTTGTCGACCGGAATCTGGTTGCCCGGATCACGATCCATCCGCACTTTGCCTTCCTTGCCGTCCAGCGAATAACGGACGTCGTAACCGACAACCTTGTCGCTGATGTCATTCACGGTGTTACAGCGGGTCTGGGTCGTGGTGTAGGTATCGCGATTCTGCATACCTTCCTGGACCTTGTTCCCGGCGTAGCCACCGCCAACAGCACCGGCAACGGTCGCGAGCTTCTTGCCATTACCGCCACCAATCTGGTTACCGAGCAAACCACCGCCGACCGCACCCAGGACCGTACCGAGGATCTGGTGCTGGTCTTTGACCGGCGCTTGCCGGGTGACAGCAACGTCCTTGCACACTTCACGTGGAGTCTTGATCTGTGTCTTAACCGGTTCAACGGCCAACACTTGCGCATACTCAGGGCCGCTTTTTACCAGGCTGTAGGTGGCAACAGCACCCCCGGCAGTCACACCGACAGCACCCAATACCGCACCAACCAGTAACGACTTGTTCACATGAACCTCCTGACCATCACATGCGGATCGTTGTCCGCGCTTCTCCCAGCCTTGGAGCATAAAAAAAGGCGCGAGTTCAACTCGCGCCTTTTTTGGCAGACAGCAGGTAGGCGATGGCCGTTATGGACGGTCGTCGACTTCCTTCTCGGTCGCCGCAGGAGGAATCAAATCCTCGCTGTTCAGGTTCAGCCAGATCAGCACCACGTTCGCGATGTAGATCGACGAGTAAGTACCCGCCAGAACACCGATGAACAGGGCGATGGAGAAGCCGAACAGGTTATCGCCACCGAAGAACAACAGCGCCGAGATCGCCAGCAACGTGGAGATCGAGGTCGCCATGGTCCGCAGCAGGGTTTGCGTGGTCGAGATGTTGATGTTCTCGATCAGGCTCGCCTTGCGCAGTACACGAAAGTTCTCACGAACCCGGTCGAATACCACGATGGTGTCGTTGAGCGAGTAACCGATGATCGCCAGCACCGCCGCCAATACCGTCAGATCGAAGGTGATCTGGAAGAACGACAGGATACCGATGGTCACGATCACGTCGTGGATCAGCGAAACAATGGCGCCGACCGCGAACTTCCACTGAAAGCGGAAAGCCAGGTAGATCAGGATGCCACCCAGCGCCATCAGCATGCCGAGGCCGCCCTGGTCGCGCAGTTCTTCACCTACCTGCGGGCCCACGAACTCGACGCGCTTGACCTCGGCCGGGTTGTCGCCGCCGACCTTTTTCAAGGCATCGGCTACCTGGTGACCCAGTTGCGGGTCTTCGCCAGGCATACGCACCAGCAGATCAGTGGTCGCACCGAAGCTCTGCACGATGGCTTCGTGGTAACCCGACGAAGCCAGTTGCTCACGCACCTTGGTGACATCGGCCGGACGCTCGTAGGTCAGCTCAATGAGCGTACCGCCGGTGAAGTCCAGGCCCCAGTTCATGCCCTTGTGGAAGACGCTGAAAATGGCCAGCGCCGTAAGGAACAATGTGACGCCGAACGCAAAGTTGCGAACGCCCATGAAGTTGATTGTACGTAACATGGCAGCCCCTTAAATCCACAACTTCTTGAAGTCACGACCGCCGAAGATCAGGTTGACCATCGCGCGGGTCACCATGATGGCCGTGAACATCGAGGTAAAGATCCCGAGGGACATGGTCACTGCGAAGCCTTTGACGGGACCGGTGCCCATCGCAAACAGAATCCCGCCGACCAACAATGTTGTCAGGTTGGCGTCGAGAATCGCGGTGAATGCCCGGCCGAAGCCTTCGTTGATTGCCCGTTGCACGGTCATGCCCGCCGCGATCTCTTCACGAATCCGCGAGAAGATCAGCACGTTGGCGTCGACCGCCATACCCATGGTCAATACGATACCGGCGATACCCGGCAGGGTCAGCGTTGCACCCAGCAGCGACATCAGGGCCAGCAGCAACACCATGTTCACGGCCAGCGCGACGGTGGCAATGATGCCGAAGAAGCGGTAGATGGCGATGATGAACAGCGAGACAAACAGCATGCCCCACAGCGATGCATCGATACCTTTGGTGATGTTGTCGGCACCCAGGCTCGGGCCAATGGTGCGCTCTTCAGCGAAGTACATCGGCGCCGCCAGACCACCGGCACGCAGCAACAGCGCCAGTTCGGACGACTCGCCCTGGCCGTTCAGGCCAGTGATGCGGAACTGAGCACCCAGCGGCGACTGAATGGTCGCCAGGCTGATGATCTTCTTCTCTTCTTTGAACGTCTGGACCGGTACGTCTTTCTCGACGCCGTTAACCATTTGTTTCACGTAGGTGGTAACAGGGCGTTGCTCGATGAAGATCACCGCCATGCTGCGACCGACGTTGCTGCGCGTCGCACGACTCATCAGCTCGCCACCATGGCCATCCAGACGGATGTTCACTTCTGGCGTGCCGTGCTCGCCGAAGCCAGCCTTGGCGTCAGTCACCTGGTCACCGGTGATGATCAGGCCACGCTCGATCTGTGCCGGCGGACGCTTGCCTTCACGGAACTCGAAGGTTTCGGAAGTGGCTTTCGAAGCACCTGGCTCTGCCGCCAGACGGAACTCAAGGTTGGCCGTCTTGCCGAGGATACGCTTGGCTTCTGCGGTGTCCTGCACGCCTGGCAGCTCAACCACGATACGGTTGGCGCCCTGACGCTGGACGATCGGCTCAGCAACACCCAGCTCGTTGACGCGGTTACGTACCGTGGTCAAGTTCTGCTTGATGGAGTATTCACGGATTTCCGCCAGCTTGGCCGGGGTCATCGCCAGACGCAGCACCGGTTGACCATTCAGGTCGGCCGGAACAATGTCGAAATCGTTGAAATTCTTGCGGACCAGCGCACGGGCCTGTTCGCGGGTTGCTTCGTCAGTGAAGCCCAGCTGAATGGCGCCACCCAGTTGCGGCAGGCTGCGATAGCGCAGTTTCTCTTTACGCAACAGGCTTTTCACATCGCCTTCGTACACTTTCAAACGTGCGTCGAGGGCTTTGTCCATGTCCACTTCCAGCAGGAAGTGCACACCACCGGACAAGTCCAGACCCAGCTTCATCGGATGCGCGCCGAGGCTGCGCAGCCATTGCGGGGTGGTTTGTGCCAGGTTCAGTGCAACGACGTAGTCATCACCCAATGCCTTGCGCACGACGTCTTTGGCCGGCAACTGGTCTTCAGCCTTGGTCAGACGGATCAGGCCGCCCTTGCCGTTGGCCGACAGCGTGGCTGCCTTGACGTTGATCCCGGACTCTTTGAGCGCAGTGCTCACACGGTCCAGATCAGCCTGATTGACCAACAGCGCAGTGCTTGCACCGCTGACCTGAATGGCCGGGTCATCAGGATAAAGATTGGGAGCGGAATAAATCAGACCGACCGCCAGCACCGCCAGGATCAGAATGTATTTCCACAGAGGGTATTTGTTCAGCATCACGCCGCCCGCTTATGACGCGGGGCGCCTTGCGCGCCCCGTCGATTGAGTAGAAGTTGAAACTTAGATCGCTTTGAGCGTGCCTTTTGGCAGCGTGGCAGCGATGGCGCCTTTCTGGAACTTCATTTCCACGGTGTCGGAAACTTCCAGAACCACGAAATCATCAGCCACTTTAGTGATCTTGCCGGCGATACCACCGGTGGTCACAACTTCGTCGCCTTTTTGCAGGCTACCCAGCAGGTTCTTCTGCTCTTTGGCGCGCTTGGCCTGTGGACGCCAGATCATCAGGTAGAAGATGACCAGGAAGCCGACCAGGAAAATCCACTCAAAGCCGCCGCCCATTGGGCCTGCAGCTGCCGGTGCAGCGCCATCGGCCATGGCATTAGAGATAAAAAAGCTCATTTAGCACTCCAGTTGCAAATGTTGAATCTTGGGGTCAGAAAACTCAGTCCAAAGGCGGAACAGGTAGCCCGCGTTTGGCGTAGAAGGCATCGACAAAGGCGGCCAATGTACCCTGTTGAATAGCCTCGCGCAAACCAGCCATAAGCACCTGGTAATGGCGCAAATTGTGGATGGTATTCAACATGCTACCCAGCATTTCGCCGCACTTGTCCAGATGGTGCAGATAAGCACGGGAGAAGTTCTGGCAGGTGTAGCAATCGCAGGTCGGGTCCAGCGGCGAATCATCATGGCGATGGAACGCGTTTCGGATCTTCAGCACGCCTGTGTCAATGAACAGATGCCCATTGCGGGCATTACGGGTTGGCATCACGCAATCGAACATGTCCACACCGCGGCGCACACCCTCAACCAGATCTTCCGGTTTGCCAACGCCCATAAGGTAACGAGGTTTGTCAGCCGGCATCAGGCCCGGCAGGTAATCCAGCACCTTGATCATTTCGTGCTTGGGCTCGCCCACCGACAGACCGCCGATGGCCAGGCCATCGAAGCCGATCTTGTCGAGGCCTTCCAGGGAGCGCATGCGCAGGTCCTGGTGCATGCCGCCCTGAACGATGCCGAACAGCGCCGCCGTGTTGTCGCCATGGGCATTTTTCGAACGCTGGGCCCAACGCAACGACAGTTCCATGGACACACGGGCGACATCTTCGTCGGCCGGGTACGGGGTGCACTCGTCGAAAATCATCACGATGTCGGAGCCCAGGTCACGCTGGACCTGCATCGACTCTTCCGGCCCCATGAACACTTTCGCGCCGTCGACCGGGGAGGCGAAGGTCACGCCCTCCTCCTTGATCTTGCGCATCGCGCCCAGGCTGAACACCTGGAAACCGCCGGAGTCGGTCAGAATCGGGCCTTTCCACTGCATGAAATCGTGCAGGTCGCCGTGCTTCTTGATCACTTCGGTGCCCGGGCGCAGCCACAAGTGGAAGGTGTTGCCCAGAATGATTTCCGCGCCGGTGGCGGTGATATCCCGCGGCAACATGCCCTTGACGGTGCCGTACGTGCCCACCGGCATGAAGGCCGGGGTCTCGACGGTGCCGCGCGGGAAGGTCAGACGACCGCGACGCGCCTTGCCGTCGGTGGCCAGCAGTTCAAACGACATACGACTCATACAGTTTCCTCAGGGCCCGATTCTTTAGGGGCAGTCGGCGCAGGATTACGAGTGATAAACATCGCATCACCGTAGCTGAAAAAGCGGTAACCATGTTCCACCGCTGCTTTATAGGCAGCCATGGTTTCGGGATAACCGGCGAACGCCGAAACCAGCATCAACAGCGTGGATTCGGGCAAATGGAAGTTGGTGACCAGGGCATCGACCACATGAAACGGCCGACCCGGGAAGATAAAAATGTCGGTGTCGCCACTGAACGGCTTGAGCACACCATCGCGGGCGGCGCTTTCCAGCGAACGCACGCTGGTGGTCCCCACCGCCACCACCCGACCACCGCGAGCGCGGCACGCGGCGACGGCATCGACCACGTCCTGGCCGACTTCCAGCCATTCGCTGTGCATATGGTGATCTTCAAGCTTCTCGACCCGCACCGGCTGGAACGTGCCCGCACCCACGTGCAAGGTCACGAACGCAGTCTCGACGCCCTTGGCGGCAATCGCCTCCAGCAGCGGCTGATCGAAATGCAGCCCCGCCGTCGGCGCCGCCACCGCGCCCAGGCGCTCGGCGTAGACGGTCTGATAACGCTCGCGGTCCGCCCCTTCGTCCGGGCGATCTATATAGGGAGGCAACGGCATGTGCCCGACGCGATCGAGCAGCGGCAACACCTCTTCGGTGAAACCCAACTCGAACAACGTGTCGTGCCGCGCCAGCATTTCTGCCTCGCCGCCGCCGTCGATCAGGATCTTCGAACCGGGCTTGGGCGATTTGCTGGACCGCACATGGGCCAGCACGCGATGACTGTCGAGCACCCGCTCCACCAGAATTTCCAGCTTGCCGCCGGAAGCCTTCTGGCCAAACAGCCGCGCCGGAATCACCCGGGTATTGTTGAACACCATCAAATCGCCCGGGCGCAAATGCTCGAGCAAATCAGTGAATTGACGGTGTGCCAGGGCGCCGCTGACCCCATCCAGGGTCAACAGGCGACTGTTGCGACGCTCGGCCAAAGGGTGGCGAGCAATCAGCGAATCAGGGAGTTCGAAAGTAAAGTCAGCAACGCGCATGATGGAGTTCGTCTAGCAGGGGCCGGGAGTCTAGCCGAAATAGTGAAAATTCTCTATGTACCTGATTGACCGACGGTAATCTCATCTCTATACTTCGCCGCCATTGAGCCCTGATGGCGGAATTGGTAGACGCGGCGGATTCAAAATCCGTTTTCGCAAGAAGTGGGAGTTCGAGTCTCCCTCGGGGCACCATATAGCAGTATCTGAAAGTCTCTACCAGACTTTCAGACCCAGAGAAACCGGCCACTTGGCCGGTTTTTTTGTGCCTGTCTATCCACCCCTGTCTCTCCCTATACGTTGTATCCCTGTATCCCTGCTTGTATCCTGAGAAAAATACCTAACTTTGGGATACAAGGATGAAGCGCGCAGATATCAAGCGCCGCCCTCTCGCTGACACGACACTTGCGGGGTTGGAGCCGGAATCAAAGGAATACCGGGAGCTCGACGGAAATGGTCTGTACTTCAGGGTCAAACCGGATGGGGGTAAATCCTGGCAGCTACGTTACAAACGTCCGGCGGGCAATTGGGCTTGGATGGGGCTCGGGGGCTACCCGGAAGTAAGTGGTGCTTTAGCACGGGACAAAGCTGCCGATCTACGCAAGGTCGTTAGCAGCGGCGCCGACCCTCTCGAACAGAAGCGCTCTGCCAAAGCTGCGCTTGACGCTGCCAGGACTCGGACCTTCCGAGCTGCTGCTGAAGCTTGGCTCAAGGCCAAAGAAGAAAAGGGTCTCGCCCCCTCCACTCTTAACAAAATCCGCTCTTACCTCGACAAGGACATCCTCCCTGCGCTGGGAGAGAAGCCCCTCGACGAAATTACCCGTACCGACTGCGCAGAACTCCAGGCATCCCTCGAAGCCCGGAACGCACACAACGTGGCAGAAAAGTGCCGCACCTGGATCAATCAGATCTTCGGCCGAGCCATTGGCTTAGGGCTCACCGAAAACGATCCGGGCAGCCGCCTACGTGACATTGCAGCAAAAGCTCCTAAGACTCAGCAGCATCCGCATTTGCTGGAACCTGAGCTGGCTGAATTCCTCCAAGCGCTCAGAAACACGCCGAGCAGACTGACAGCCCGCACCGCTGCATGGCTTTGTGTATGGACGGCATCACGGCCTGGGATGGTCCGCTTGGCCGAATGGAAGGAATTCGACCTCAAGAAAGCCATTTGGACCACGCCTGCCGCCAAAATGAAGATGCGTCGGGACTTTGTATGCCCCCTCCCCCACCAAGCTGTTGCAGCACTGAAAGAGCTGCACTGCTTAACCGGCCGCAGTCGTTGGCTCTTTCCCGGGGTAGGAGCCAAAAATCCGACCATTAGTGAAAACACTATCAATAAGGTCTTTGCCACAATCGGCTATAAGGGTCGTCTAGTTGGACACGGCACTCGACACACAGCGAGCACGCTACTCCGAGAACATGGCTGGCCGAAAGAACACGTCGAGGCACAACTTGCCCACAAAGAAGAAGGCATCTCAGGGGTGTACAACAAAGCTCAATACTTTGAAAAACGAGTAACGATGATGCAGTGGTATGCCGACCATCTTGATGAGCTAGCAATTGGCAATGTCGTGCAAGCCCAATTTGGAAAGGTGATATGAGGCTCCTTATCCATCCCCCCTCCAATAACGGTGTTACGCGTGTTACTGGTGTAACGGGCGACACCAAACCCCTGAATATATTGAGCTTCGCGCCTGTAACACGCTTGAAGGCGATGGCAACCGCGTCGTGTAACGCTACACATCCGTGTAACGCCAAAAGCGCATCATTGTCACTGTGGGCTAACCGTTTCCGCTGTATGCGATCCCGCTCGGCCCGCTGGTTATGCCGCAGAAATATAGGGCGCGGGATGGCATGGGGCGAATTGGCACAGAGATCGTTCGAGTGATAGTGATCCCTATTCAAGAATCCTGCGAACACCCTAAACCGTCAGCAGGCCTGATCGAATTCCTGGCTTCCCAACCGCTCTTCGCGCTTTGTCGAGAGCAGGTCATGAGTGCCTGCCAGCTGATTGATCAATGCTCCGTACGAGTTCAAACGGACGATATCAATAGCGACCTAAATACCCTGTGCATCCAAACAACCAGGCACGAAGAAGCTATTTTCCAGTACGCCTCAACCGATACCTCTGCACGCTTGGCTGATTGGGTTAGGCAATATGGTGCCTGCCCATCAGCTACAGATGATCAGGCACATGCGGCCTACATCATGGCGTGTGCGGTGAAAGCGCTGGAAGTTCTCAGCGACTGGATGCGCGTTGCGGAGCAAGACGCTTGGTCGCACACGACAGAGATACCGGATTGGCCTTGGGATCTTTACTGCGAGTTTGTCGAAATGCAGGTCAACTCGGATGAGCGTATCGAGGCGCTTGAACAGTACGTGATGCACCTGGAGCCGATCGTCTCCCTGCCATCGTTACAGGATGACGAGTTGCTGCCCTTTGCGGTAAAGACGATCAAGAACGCGGTTAGGCGAAAAGGTGGCGTGCTCAGTGGCATGGATCGGAATGAGGAAATCAGTGATCGTGACGCCGCTATCGTCAACCATGCACGGGGCCTGCTGAGGAAGGGTATATCGCATCGTAATGTCACAACTGCGACGCATTGCTGGCTTGAAAGGGAAATAGCGAAGCCCATAAAACGACGCCTTGAATGGATTCCCCTCGAAATGGAACAAGCACTAACCCGCAAACAGGTGAACTCCATTCTGAAACGCTACTGGGTGGTGTAAACCAGAAATTTCAAATGGAAGTGAACTGCTCACCGCATTTCAACGCCTAGATCATTGCTCTCGTCAGTCCAAACTAGCCGAGAGCAATACCTATGAGCCCAAACGTAACCCCCCTTTCCAGCAAAGCCCCGAAGCATCCCGCAACGCTGTTTGATGCCGCCTCCACCCTAATTCGTATGCGCGAAGTCGAGGGTATCGTCGGCATGAAACGCTCCACCATCTACAAGCTCATGCAGCGCCCCGAGTGCGGCTTCCCACAGCCGGTCAAACTGAGCACCAGTACCGCACGCGGCGCGCCGGTCGCGTGGGTGCTTGCCGAAGTTCAAGCCTGGGCACGGGGCCGCATTGAAGCCCGTGATCAGGTGGCCGCATGAGACGTAGCCACTGCCCTTTCAAGGGGCCCTTTCTCGATTCCTACAGCGTCGGATTCCGACTCTATCAAGCCGGTACAATCAACTGGCGGCATCGCACTATCGCGGGTGTGAGCTGGAACGGGGAAGAACAAGAGGCCTTCTTTTTCAACCCTGATGGCCTGGTCCTTCCGCTCAAACCCAATCCCTGGGAATTGCCTGAACTGATCCGCAAAAACGCGGTACGCAGGGAGTTTTCCAGCATCCACGGCACCGGCCATTTCGCGATGAAAGAAAGCCGTCGCACCATCCTGAAATCACTGGGCATGACCGACTGGGTCACGTACTGGCTGGTCGATCAATCGACTAGTTACGCGAATGATCCGGCGGTATGGCGACGCATCACCGAGCAGGATCTTTCGGAGGAAAAGACCGCTAGTGAACGCCTGCACCGTGAAATGAAGTTGACCTCGGACCTGTCCGGCTATGTGGAGGAGTGTCTGGCACAGCAGCGCGAACTGCTCGCGGTAGAACATCGCCGACGGTGCGTCGAGGACAGCAAAATCCTGGCTTGGCTCAAAGGCGAAACACCGTCGCCGCTGTTCAGCCATGTGCAGGAGGCAGCATGACCCCAACCTTTCTGCCTCACCAAGCCTTGGATCTCGCCGGTTTACTCCACGCATCTTTGCCTTCTTGCGCGGAAACCAAAGGTCGCCAGCGTTTGCTCATCCTGCGCGATCAGGCGATCTCGGCCGGTGCTCAGGTGCTGATCGTGCTGTGGCATGACCTGGAGTGGACGCTGTTAGCGATTCAGCCGCCCGCAGACGTGCTGATCAGCGACGCGCGCGAGCTGATTCCCAACCTGCTGCGCAATCCCGAAGCGCTACAGCAGATGCGGCAAAGGGCTCGCCAAGGCAACCACTTGCAATGGCTCACCCTCGCTCGCCCCGCCACTACCCAGCACTAACGAAAACGCCCCCGGGAGCGATCCGGAGGCGTTGAGGTAAATCTACATGCCCGCACAATTTATGCCGCATCAAAGAAATGCGCAAGATCTCCACACGGTTGCACTTTGCAAAACAGGACGTTACTCTTTGACCGTCGCTGCAAAATCAGCGACCGGGTTTGACGGCCCGATCAACAATAGGCGCACAGGCGCCCCCATTACGATTGCAGGCGCTTTTTTTGTGCCCGCATTCCAGTTTTATGGTGGCTGTGCGTGGGAGACCTTCGGGTCTGCCGGGTTCCTATTGTCCCGGTCCGTCAACCTGCGCACAGCTGCCACCCCAATTCGTTTGACGGCGAACGGTGGTAGCTCCTCAACAATAGGAGTTCCGCCCCATGCACGCCCTCAATCCGTTCAAAATTCGCGCCACTGCCCATCGTGCAATGGCTCTCGCCGCTTTACACGCCAACTCCAGCCTCGCTACACGCCTCACTCGATACAACGCCCATATGGCCAAAGCCCGCGCGCTCGAAACCGCAGGCGGTGCCCAATGAACCAAGCCCTGAGCTTCTCCCTGCCCGAGGATCTGCTTTGCGTCCACAAAGGCGCCGAAGCCGGTGTGCCGATTGACGCCATCACCTGTGCCGTGGATCGAGCCAACTCCGTGCTCTTGCTTCTTGAGGATCAATTCGAGTGCGACGGCCCACGTCTGGCCAACCATGTCATCGCGGCGGCGCTGTGGGATGTTCGAGGGACGTTGGGACTGATCCGCACCCTCGCCGTGCACGCCGACAACTCCACTCGGCCACCCATCAGTGGAGGCGCCCAATGAGCCCTTCTATGTTGATCAATACGGTGGGCGGCGCCACCTTTGCCAGGTGCAACGCTCAAAACCAACCACTGTTCCGTATCAATGCCGGCATTTCCTGCGAAGAAGCGCTCGAACAAGCCTCTCTACTCATGGACTGTGTAAACAAGCTGACCTTCCTGAGCGGCATGGAGAATGACAACGACGCGATGGTCTGGGCTTCGCACTATTTGAGCGAGATGGCCAAAGCCATCATTGATGACGTTACCAGCGGGTTGCAATTGGCCCAAGGCGGTGGCGTATGAAGGCCTCTACCTCCAATGCCCGTCGCCCCACGTTCGCCCAAGTCAAAGCCGTTGCGCTGCAGAACATTGATCGCGTGCTTGCTCACTGGCTGCCCAACGGTAAACGCGTCGACAGTGGCAAGGAATACACCGCTCCTAATCCGACTCGCACCGACAAACGTGCCGGCTCCCTCAAGGTCAGTTTGGCCAAAGGCACCTGGGCGGATTTTGCCACCGGCGACAAAGGTGGCGACCTGATCGACCTGGTGCGCTATCTCGACGGCGGCACCGACGTCGAAGCCTGCAACAAGCTGGCGGATCTGCTGCGCGTTACCGCTGGGGCGGCTGAATCGAAACCAAGCCCTAGCAAAAGCAAAACACCGGAATGGCTGGCCATTCAGCCGATCCCGGCCGAGGCCATGAGCAAGTGCCCGGCCAAACACCGGCAACACGGCGCACCGTCTAAAGTGTGGATGTATCGCGACGCTCAGGGCCAGCCAGTCATGGCCCTCTACCGCTTCGATTTGGGCCCGGATGAAGACGGCAAACCACGCAAAGTATTTGCCCCGTTGACCTGGTGCCAACGTGCCGACGGTCAAACGCAGCAATGGCGTTGGCAGGGTTTGCCGGAGCCGCGTCCACTGCTGCGCCTGGATGAACTGGCGCAACGCGCAGAGGCACCGGTCATTCTATGCGAAGGCGAAAAGGCCACCGACGCCGCGGCGGAGTTGCTGCCCAGCTACGTGGCCACGTGCTGGCCGAACGGCTCGAATTCCTGGCACAAAGCCGACCTGACACCGCTCAAAGGTCGGTCCGTGGTGTTGTGGCCAGACAACGACGCCAGTGGCAAAAGCTGCATGGATGCCGTCGCGGTAAAGTTGCAACAGATCGGCGCCGCGTCGGTGCGACTGATCGCCCTGGATGTCTTCAAACGCAAGCCCACGTTCAAGAATGACCAACCGACCTTCGCCAAGGGTGGCCAATGGGAAGACGGCGACGACGCGGCCGATGCCCAAGCCAAAGGCTGGACGGCGGCGCACTTCGCCGAGCTGGAACACAGCGGCGAATTGTTCGGTGTTGAGCCTGTGAAAGCATCGGCCGAACCACCTGAAGCCAAGGCCAAGCCAACAACCAAACGGCCAGCGAAACCCAAAAACGATCTGCTGCCCGGTGGCTTTCGCCTGACACCCGAAGGCGTGTTTTATTCCGGTGACGATGGCGAGGCACGCCCGGTGTGTTCACCGCTGGAGATCCTGGCGCGCACCCGTGATGCACAGGGGCAAAACTGGGGCTTGTTGGTTGAATTCGACGATCCCGACGGGGCGAAAAAACGTTGGAACATCCCAGCGCGGACCATGACCGGCGACTTTGGCAAGGACGTGCTCGGCCCATTGGTGGACATGGGCTTGCGTCTGGCCGGCAGTCGCTCCGGTCGCAATGCCCGCAACGACCTGCAGAGTTATCTCGGCGGCTTCGACAGCGCTCAAAGGGCACGGCTAGTCACCCGTCTAGGCTGGCATGACAGCGCCTTCCTGCTGCCCGAGCAGCAGGTCGGTTCGCACGCCGAACACCTGCACTTCTACGAGGCCGGCGCACAACTCCCACCGATCAGCGAAGCCGGCACTCTGGAACAGTGGCAAGAGCAAATCGGTGCCTTGTGCATCGGCAATCACCGCTTGGCGTTTGTGGCCAGCGTGGCGTTTGCCGGTCCGCTGCTGCACATGCTCGGCCATGAGTCCGGTGGCTTTCACCTCTACGGTGACAGCTCGGGCGGCAAGACCACCCACCTGCAAGTGGCCGCATCGATCTATGGCGGGCCGCGTTTGGTGCGCTCTTGGCGCTCGACGGATAACGCCTTGGAATCCATCGCAGCCGCGCATTCGGACGGGCTCCTCGTGCTGGATGAAATCGGCATGTGCGACCCACGCATCATTGGCGAAACGGTGTACATGCTCGGCAACGGCACCGGGAAGGCTCGCGCCAATGATCGTGGACAAGCAGGCCGCCAGGTGCAGGAGTGGCGCTTGCTGTTTCTCTCAACTGGCGAGAAAACCTTGGCGCAGCACATGGCCGAAGCCAACAAGGAACTGAAAGCCGGTATGGAAGTACGCATGCTCGCCGTGCCGGCAGACGCCAGCAAAGGCCTCGGTATGTTCGACGTTCTGAATGGCTTTGATGACGCCGCCGCCCTCTCCGATGCACTCAAGGCACGGGTGGCCAAGTACTACGGCACACCGCTCACCGCCTTCCTGTCGGCCCTCTGTGAACCCGGTAAGCGACATGGCTGGTCGGCGATCCTGCGCCACACCTTGGAGGGGTTCATCGCCAAGGCGCTACCTGCCTCGGCCAGCGGTCAGGCGCATCGTGCGGCGGCCCGTTTCGGTCTGGCCGCAGCAGCCGGCGAACTGGCCACCGCGATGGGGATTACCGGCTGGCCCGATGGCGCCGCCACCACCGCAGCTCGGGTGTGCCTCAGTGCCTGGATGAATGAGCGCGGCGGTGCTGGCAACTTGGAAGGGGACGCGATCTTGGCGCGGTTGCGTCAGGTCATCGAACGCTTCGGTGAAAGCCGTTTCACCCGCTGGGAGTCGGCCGCCGCGAAGATCGATGAGCACGGTCCACGCACCATTGACCGTCTGGGGTTTCGCAAGACGCTGGAGCATGGCCTCGGTGACGCGTTGCACACCACCAACACCTACTACGTGTTGCCGGAGGCTTGGCGCTCCGAGGTGTTCAAAGGCATGAACATCAACGCCGTGAACAAGGAGCTGATACGCCGAGGTGTTCTTGAGCCCGGGACGGACGGTAAAGCCTCCTGCGCCGTCCGCTTGCCCGGTCTGGGCACTCAGCGTTGCTATGTGGTGAAGACGGTACCGGGGACGGATGAGGGCGAGGCACAGGCGGCCTAGCGATCGGCCTTCGGAGGTAATGCCGGCTGAATCCTGGCCTCGCCAGCCCTATCCCAATCAGACAATCAAATCACGCAGGATAAAAACACATGAACGGTAATCAAGAACTCAAAGATAAACGCCAAGCCCTGCTTCCTGAATTGGAAAAACCGATAGCAGAATCGCTCCCTTTTGAGGCCGCGCTGGAAAGTCCCGAAGCCATAGACCACGATCAGGAAAGAGCAATCATGAATGGTATTCAAGAACTCAAAGATCAGCGTGAAGCCCTGTGCCCTGAGTTGGAAAAGCTGGAGTCAGAATTGCTCCCTTTTGAAGCCGCGCTGGAAATTCCCGAAGGTATAGATCGCGATCAGGAAAGGGCGATCAGAGACGAGTTCAATGCGCGCAAGCGCCGAATCGATTCGATCAAGTTCGAGATCTTTCGAATCGATCAGAAGCTGCATCGCCGAGAGGCCGTTGCTGAGCAGGACGCTCGGATAGCCGAGTACATCTCTGGCATGGAAAATTGGAAGGCCGATAAGGAAGAGCTTCTCGCCAAACGCGAGAGTCTGAGCGTCCGATTGGAGCAGGTCAGCAAGAAAGCTCTGGAGGATATGGGCAAGGCCCGACAAGCCGAAACAGAGGCCGCATCAGCTTATGCGCGGGCGGTCGCCTGGGGTGATGAAGAGGGTGAAAAGAATGCGAATGATGATGCGCAGAAAGCCGCAAAAAACCTCGTGGCAGCTACTGAACATAATCGGCGGCAGCAACTGATGATCACTGCGCTTGAAGAGGAACTGGTGACAGTGGACAAACACGTTATTGAAGCTGAAGAGGAGTACAAGAAACTTGAACGCTCTGCGTTGCATGTGGCTCATTACGCCCTAGAAGAAAAGTGGAATGCGGCCGCACAGCAATTGTTGGATGTGGGGGCCAAGCTGTACGGCGCCGGACGATTGATCGGGTATGACGGAATAGCGTTTTTGAATCTCGACATCCCCGAACAAGGAGAAAATCATGGCCACTGGCAGCTACGTGATATATCCGAGCGGGCCAATCATGACGTTATGAGCATTCTCGCCCGATAGCATCGCTATGCCTTTTTGAAAACTCCGAAATAGCCCGCCAGGCGGGCTATTTATCCAGCTCAGTCACAGGTGATCGTTTGAGTATACAAAACCAGCAAACCTCAAAGCTTTCTGAATCGTTAAAAACAAGGGCCTCTTACCTGCTTAAAATATTAGAAACCTTCGACTCAAGATTACCGCTAAACAATCTACAAAAACTATCCATAAACGCTATCAAGTCAGAACTTATCTATATAAAAGGAAAGCAGAGAACAGAATAGCCAAAAGAAACCGCTCCCCACTCAGGGTATGGGGAGCATTGCAAATACCTCAACAGGCGGATCTTTAGGCTTGTATCCCCGACGATCTATCATAGTGAGCTTTCCAAGGAGGTAAAATCCTCCGGTGCCGGATGGCTTAAAAGACTCAAAAACTTCATTAGGAATGCCAATATAAGTTCCAAGCTGCGGCCCCAAACCACGATAAAATACTGGATACCAATCTTCACACCAATATTTCCAATTAGCGAAAGGTGAATCGCCGCTAAAAAACTCCACCGCGCTCTTAGTGACCTCAACGCTTGACTCAAACGAACCAAGTGTAAAGTTTGGAACAAAATAACCACGCATTAATAAATCAGTTTCCCATCGCCCAAAATCCTCTGGAAAATATACACCAGCCATCTCCTTTATACCTCCACCCATACTACTCCTGCGCGAAACCATGGAATATACGGTTTCGGCACTCTCTTCTATATCCCATCCACAATAGATCAACCTCGTTTCTAAATCACAACTAACCCCAGCCAAATCTCGAATAACAGGGCCATTAGATCTAATAACAAACTCCTGTTTAGATAAAAACCCTCTGAGGTACCCTATTAAGTCCCCCTCTGTCGGCAAAGGATCATCACTCTTGATTACCTCAATAGATGGCCAGCCATCAGGCTTAATACTGGGAAGCAGATGCGCATACTCCCCCCCAATAGAAGCTGCTTCGTTAACCAACCATTGAAGTTTATCAGCAGACATCTCAAAATTTTCGTCTACGTACGCCAGCACCCTTAAATACGCAGAGATAACTAGACCTTCGCTCCGAGACGAAAAACTACAACCTATATTATCTTGACCATAAAAGTGTTCGTTGCAAAAAGCATATGGATCAAAAACATAAACCTGTTCTCTCTCTGATATTACCCTCCACTCAGCACTGAACCGATCAAGCAGCCTTGCATTAAATTCGTCCTCCAACCCACTTAATACATGAGCATACCTGGAAGGAACGCCATTACAAGCACGCTTGAAATCATTGCCCTCCTTAAAATCACATTCCTCAAACAAAGTAAAATACCTACGAACTCCATGTATCGGAAAATAACCTAAACGGACGAGAATAAGATCAGAAAGAATCGAAGGATAACGAATTGACGCAACAATTTCTTCCAGCATAAAAACTTGCCTTTTGACCAGCAGTAAGATTGACAGAAAATCAGCTACGTCAATCTCACTCGTCAAACCATTCAAATGTTCCAGGTATACACTTCCAAAAGCCGCTTCTTGCTCGATAATTAAAGCGATCTGATTTGCGGCACGCACACGAGCCATCCGGTCCGGCCACCACCAATAACAAAGCAACAACTCTCTAGATATTTCGCTGGACAAAACTGGAGTGTCTCTCCAATGCAAATCCTCTATGGGGAGATGGGATATCTCATCTTCCAAAATTTCTAACATAACCTCCACTACTTGCTGCGCAAGTACTGGTTGTTTCACCGCCAAAAAGAAAATAACTAGCTTCACAGTCGGGACTATAACCCATTCATCCCCACGGGATGAGAATGCAATACCGCCCAGGGTATCCTTTAAAAATGTCTTCCAGCTGCCGGCGTATAATGCGCCATACCGCCTTATTCTTTGATCAGAGCTAGAGCCGGTATAGCGTCCCCAATGACTATTGGCTTTCACACTTCTCACAGCCCAACAGTAAGACCTCTTCGCACCACAGAGTTTTAAGCTCAAATCAAATACATCATCAAGACAAGGTGCCATTCTAAAAGGAATCTCTTCACCTTCCATATAAAATGTTTCAAAAGCTTTTATAACATCCAACCCCTTTCCCAACTCAACCCAATAACTCATCCACGCACACATGAATTCATGTGCTGAATACACACCATCCTCAATAAATTTGGCGTGCAATAGCCGTATATCCTTCGGAGGATACTTGGCTGGTTCAATATTTACCGGCTTCTCCACAAAATTTGAGCCTGACGAACGCTCTCTCGGCGGCATAGGAGTTCCACCCAACCCTTCAGATAGCTCATCAAAAAGAAGCTTCACATCGGGCTCACTTTCAGATCTATTTTCGAGAGCTTTGAACACTTGATAAGTAGTCTGAGAAAGCACTAAAGCTTTCGCTGCTGGGTCGTCTAACCGATAGTGTTCCACATATTTTTCTAAAATATCTCGAGCCAACCGCCAGTTCTGTTGACTCACACTATATTCAAATTCATCCACAAGTCGCTCTGGTGAATATCGCGCTAACAAATCTATAAACAGCCTTGGAATATGACCGATTTCACGCTCTGTAAAATTAAACATATCACTAGTGAATGGTGCTATGCGGCGTAGCCAGTTAGACACGTCGCCCTCAGTTGACTGAGCGTAGATTTCAATTGCTTCATACAACTCACTAAAACTCGTATCTTTTCGATAACCATAACCTAGAGTATTTTTTGCTGCCAGTTTCAGCCCCAGCCTAACCTCATGCTCAAGCCCCAAGCTTGATGCAATTGAAACTAACTCAAGAGAATCATTTGCTAAAACCGAGGTATCATTCTTCTCCAGCTTAAGAGCTGAAATTATTGGCACGACCATTTGCTTCGCCAAATCACTTGATAAGATATGAGCCGCATTTTTTTCAATGCACTTACCAAGCCAGTTTTTCGCAACCCACATTACATTCGGCTTAACCTTTTCGTAATCACCTTGCGTTAACCCACCGATTAACCCCGAGCCTTCAAGCAATCTAGCAGTATCGATGGACACATCAGTCAACGCCCTAGATACGGAGTGCCAAATACCTTGCTCATCAAATGAACACTTAGTTCGCTCTGGAGGATTTATACTTAAAATCAGATCATAAATATGAAATATTGATATAGCATTTTTTCTTTTTACTTCATCAGCAATTACACATCCTGCATATTTAAAAAAAGCCAACGCGCGATTTCCGAACGACTCAGAGAGCGTTGGCATTTCTACTGCCAGCCTAGTTTCAGCATCCATCAACTGACGAGCAAAAAAATAAAAAAACGCTTCATAAAACAAACCATCATCAGGCTTATCTATAAAAGTAAACTCTCTGCG
>NZ_JBAGKV010000003.1:0-315053 GCF_037049705.1 Janthinobacterium sp. LPB2021202312-11-4
AGGGGAAGATTTGAAGGCGTTTTTTGTGGTTGTGGTGCCAGGTGAAGAGGCCGATGAGTAGCGTTAAAAAGCCACCTAATAAGCCTACCCCGTAGGCCTCATTGAAAACGCCTGCTATCGCATGAGAAATATCGTCCCAGCCCATCCCGAATAAAAAGAACATGAAGCCGGTAAAGAGAGGTATCAGGAGTACAACCATAAAGGTACCGCTGAAAGACAAGCCTAATATGACCTGCCACGAAAAGATCTGCGGCCATCCAAGCCCGAAGTCCATGAAAACATCATTTAATTCCCCTATGTGAGGACCATGTGCAGGCATGCTCGTCGGCAACGGCAAAGGCGCCAGGTAAGTGATCCTCCCACTAGGGAACGGCTCGACATCGCCTGCCTTTCGGGATTGCTCAGGGTGCGGGCGAGGCACGGGGTTATCAGTCTTGGTGGGCATGATCAGCCAGCTCCAGCAGATGGGTTTCAACCAGCAACATAGGAGGACGCTCGCTGATAGGTTGAGCAGGCAGCGCCGGGAAATGGCCCTCATTTCGGGGGGTGACGTGAAGAACGCGATTGCGAGATATCCACTCGCCGTTGGCGTTTAGGGTCTGTAGGCAAACCGTCAACTCCAGTGTTTCGGATGCGGGGGTAAATTCGGCATCAATATCCACTGGATATTGCAGACAGAGCACCAACCGATCGGGTCCTGTTTCTACTATGCGCAAGCTGTTCGCCACCTCGTCGCTAATGACGTCCTTGCGTTCTCGCGGTGTGCCACGACTGTGAAGCGGAAGAGAAATGCGGTGAGCTCCGATTCCTAAGCGTCGGGTTGGTTGACCGGCTAATGGCGGTTGAAAATCATCGAGTTTAAGCCCAGGTAGCACCAGATGAATGTCCTTGGGTTTGGCCTTTAACAGCAGATTTTTTAGCCACGAATCATGCTCGTTTGGACCCAGTTGGGCATACGGTGCATACAGCAAATACGTCAGATAATTTTTATATTCATCCAGCGTATGGTCGCCACGTTCATCGGCGTCCAAGCTCCATGGTGTGGTTTTAAGCCATTTGTCGTGGGCGTTGATGTTGTAGCGGTTGTAAAGCCAAGCGCCGCCCAGTTCCAGTATGGTGAACAACGCTCCAGCCAAATTGAACCGGAAGAACACCGTCGACAGACGTGTCCCCGCAGCGGCCCACGCAGCTATACGTGTTTCAGTGTTCCGCGCAGTCAAAACTTTGATCCCCGCGTGGACGGTATTGCTTAGGCCATAGGCATTAACGGTTGTCATGCCGCCCGCGCCCAGTCCGGCAAGGGCCGCACTCCTCTGTGACGAGCTATTTCCGCTGCGTGTTGCCTGCTGCCAATTCTGGATGTGGTTATTCGAGCTGAGTAACGATGCAATAAACCCAAAAAAATAGGTAAAACCACCCAGTCCAACATGCATTTTCCCCATCTGCACATGAACACTTTGCAAAGCGTGGCGCTGAAGTCCCGCAACCAGTTCCGTGCTCCGCGCCTTCAAAGCGGTATCAGCCAGGCTCTGTGCTGCTGTAAACCCTGCCGCTCCGGTAGCCACGGCTGCGTTAAAAACAGGAGCCCAAATTCGTTTGTTTTTGGATTGCTTCTTGAGCTCGTTTATAACCCCTACCAAATTCACCCCCTGCACCAAAAACACCAACAACCCCATCCCTTCACTCTTAATCAAACTCCCATTCGGCACTCCCTCCACCCCAAACCGAATATTCTTCAGCAAACTCCGTACCTCCATCTGCTGCGCCGGCGGAAACACCAGCGTCACCCCCGCCCGAGCCGGCGTCGCGCCATACAACCGCATCGACTGATCCGGCAATTCCGCAATCGGGCTCAGCGCCCCGGCCAGTCGGCCCTCCAGTTGCGTCAACTCCGCACGCACCCGCACGATCTCACCCTGCAACTCCACCGCCCGTGGTGTCCTGTGCCCCTGGCGGTTTTTGTTGTGGGTGATCTGGTTGCGCTCCCGGGTCAAGGTCTTGAGGTAGTCGCGCTCGCGGAGTATTTCCTTGAGGTTGGTTTGCAGCGCCGTGTGTTCCGCCGGGGTGGCGACGGTGAAGGTGACGCCGGTGGTTTTCGCCGCATCAAGCAGGCGCATGTGCAGCGCTTTGGGCAGGCGCCGGAACAGTTCGTCGAGGTCGGGGATTTTTTCTGCCGTCAGGTCGAAGCCTTCCAGCGCCCGGCTCAGGCCCAGGTTCAGCGCCGGGCTGAGGCTGTGCTGGGCCGCGTCAGCGACGGCGCGGGTGTGTTCGGGCAAGTCGTCGAGGGCCGGCAGGTGCGGTTGCTCGATTTTCTTCAGTTCGGCCAGCCAGTGCGGCAGGTTGTTGAACACGCCCATGCCGGCGTTGAGCAACGTGGTGTACTGCGCGGCCTGCTCAGGCTGAAGGCGCAGCGGCAAGGTGTAGAACAGTGGCCGGGTCAGTTCCGGGTGTTTTTCCAGGTAGCCGAGCATTTCCTGGCTCGCGTGATCGCTGCGGCAGATGTCTTTGACGCAGGCGTATTCGGCGCTGAAGGCCTGACCCAGTTGCGTCGGTTCGTGCCCGTCGTAGTACCACGCCGAGCGGTGGTAGCGTCCGGCACACAACAGTTGCGTGCGGTCGGCGGTGATGCGTTCGAGCAAGCCGTTCCACCGGCCAAGGTCGGCGCGGTACTGAAGCAGTTCGTTGTCCATGGCCTCACGGTCGATGAAATCGTTGACCCCGCGTTTGCCGCTGAGTACCGGGCCGTCGAGCAGGTCGCGGATGCGTCGATTGTTGTCCTTGCCGAGGCTGACCAGGGTCTGCAAATGACGTTCGACGAAGTCGGCGGGGGCGACCGCGAAATGCTCACGGGTGTAGTAACGAAGGTCCGCTTCATCACTGGCGCGGCGGTAGGCCGTGGCATCCGGCGCGAGGCCGTCGAAGCGGTTCATTTCATAGGCCTTGTCCACGGCCTCCCGACGCATTTGCGTCAGTTCGGGCGACACCGGGGCGTCCGGCGGCACGACGTTGCCGCCCCGGTTCAGGTAGTCGAGCAAGGCTTTTCGGGTCTGTTCCCCGTCCGGTTCGGGCAACTGCTCCAGATCGCTGAATAGGGCCTGGGTCCGAGGGTCGTCGCTGACCTCTGCCAGTTTTTCAACATCCGCCGGGCTGAGCTGGCTCAAGGATTCGATGTAGCACGCCAGCAAGTAATTGCGTTCGTTGTGCTCGGCATTGCTCCAGGCATCGACCCAGCCGACCACGGTGTCTTGATAATCGGCCAGATCACGCAGCACGCCGAGGTCGTCCTGCACCACCAGGAACAACGTGTCGTCCTGATACGCCGCGCGCACCCGCCCGAGAAACTCGCCGATGTGAGCTTCGCGAAAGCGTCGCGGGGTTTCCCACAGATACGGTTCGCGCTCATGTTCGGGAACGTCGCTGACCTGCACCGTGGACAACAAAACGGCGTCCGGCGGCGAGCCCTTTTCATGCTCGGCACGGTCCTTTTCCGCTTGGGCCTGCTGGGCCGGGACCGTCGCAATCTCCGCCAGCCACTGCTTGGTTTGCCCAACCGTCAGTAAATGCTCGCCGCCGGTTTCACAGTTCACCGGGCCGAGGTCAACAGCTTGCATAAAGTGCTCGCGCTCCTCGCGGCTGTCAGTCACTTGCGCGCATTTGGCGGCGGTCCACTGCACTTCGGCGAAGCACACATGCAAGGTGCTGCGCCGTGAAAAGATCAGCGCCGGGCGTTCTTCGATGGCCGTGCGTTGATCACCATCGACCTTGGCGCCCTTGTGCAGCAAGGCGCTGACCACACCGTTGAGCACGCGGTATTCGTGCAAGTGACCGGTGACGCTGTCGATCACATACAGCCAGCCGTCACGCAGCATGCGAATGCCCAGCGGTCGGGTTTGCAGGGCATAGGGCAATTTCAGTTTGGCGCTGGGGTCAACGATCTTCTCCACCAGGCCATAACGCACAGGCAGAAGCTGCACGTGGGTTTGCCGCAAAGGGCAGGCGCCGGGGGAGCCGAAGGCGGTTTTGGAGGCCGCTGCGGCGGCGAGGTTCGCAGGATGGGTCATGGCTGCGACCCTTCGAGCTCAAGCAGATTAACGGCGCTGAACATTCCCTTAGCCCTATGCCTTGATCAAGGCATGGGACTTTGCGTGGATCAAGAGAGGGGCGCAGTCAGGCGATTCGATATTTGATGTAGGACGCGTCCGTTAAGTCGGATCGTTGTCGAAAGCGCTGACCCCGCGAGTAGAACGCTGTAGGAAGCAAAGCGGTGTACGTTTCCTTACCACCGCCAAGTCGCCCGGCGCCTGGCTGTGAATACCCGACCAAAACCATCCGGCTTTCTTGATCGCCATCAAGCGGGTTTCAACCCTTAGCTTCCTATCATGGTCGGGCCAAGCAACGAGGAAGCGACCATGTCAGAGACCTTCACAAAAGGCATGGCCAGGAATATCTATTTCGGGGGAAGCATCTTCTTCTTCCTGATATTCCTGGCCTTGACCTACCACACGGAACAAACCTTTCCCAAGCGCAGCAATGAAGCGCAATTAACTGAATCAGTGATTCGCGGCAAAACGGTCTGGGAGCAAAACAACTGCATCGGCTGCCACACCTTGCTGGGCGAGGGCGCCTACTTTGCGCCTGAGCTGGGCAACGTGTTCCAGCGCCGGGGTGGAGAGGACGGCTTCAAACCCTTCCTGCATGCCTGGATGAAAATGCAGCCGTTGGGCGTACCGGGCCGCCGAGCGATGCCTCAGTTCAAGTTGACGGACCAGGAGGTGGATGACATCGCCGAGTTCCTCAAATGGAGCTCGAAAATCAACACCAATGGCTGGCCGCCAAACAAGGAGGGCTGAGAGATGAGCATGGCTAATCCGCATCTGAAATTCGCCTCGCAAGCCGTGGCCAAACCGTACTTCGTGTTCGCCCTGATGCTGTTTCTCGGTCAGGTGTTGTTCGGTTTGATCATGGGCCTGCAATACGTAATCGGGGATTTTCTGTTCCCGATCATTCCCTTCAACGTGGCGCGAATGGTCCACACCAACCTGCTGATCGTCTGGTTGCTGTTCGGCTTCATGGGCGCTGCCTACTACCTGATCCCGGAAGAGGCCGATCGTGAACTGCACAGTCCCAAACTGGCGATCATCCTGTTCTGGGTCTTCGCCGCTGCGGGTGTGGCGACCATCCTCGGTTACTTGCTGGTGCCGTATGCCGGCCTGGCGAGGCTGACCCACAACGAGTTACTGCCGACCATGGGCCGGGAGTTTCTGGAGCAACCGACCATCACCAAAATGGGCATTGTGCTGGTGTGCCTGGGCTTTCTGTACAACATCGGCATGACCCTGCTCAAAGGTCGCAAGACCACCGTCAGCATGGTCATGATGACCGGGCTGATCGGGTTGGCGGTGTTCTTCCTGTTCTCCTTCTACAACCCCAGCAACCTGGCCCGCGACAAGTTCTATTGGTGGTGGGTGGTGCATCTTTGGGTGGAAGGCGTGTGGGAGCTGATCATGGGGGCAATGCTGGCCTTCGTGCTGATCAAGATCACCGGCGTAGACCGGGAAGTCGTGGAGAAATGGCTCTATGTGATTATCGCCATGGCGCTGATTACCGGGATCATCGGCACGGGTCACCACTTCTTCTGGATTGGCGCACCCGAGGTCTGGTTGTGGGTTGGTTCAATCTTCTCCGCGATGGAGCCGTTGCCCTTCCTGGCGATGGTGATATTCGCCTTCACCACCGTGAAGAACCGGCGTCGACAACACCCGAACCGCGCCGCGACGTTGTGGGCCAAGGGCACCACGGTAACGGCTTTCTTCGGTGCGGGCGTCTGGGGTTTTCTGCACACCCTGGCCCCGGTCAACTTCTACACCCACGGTTCGCAACTGACGGCGGCTCACGGTCACCTGGCCTTCTATGGGGCCTACGCGATGATCGTCATGACGTTGATCAGCTACGCCATGCCGCGCTTGCGCGGGCTGGGTGAAGCCGGCGACGAACGCTCGCAGACCCTGGAGATCTGGGGCTTCTGGATGATGACCTTGTCGATGGTGATGATCACGCTGTTCTTGACCGCTGCCGGTGTCGTGCAGGTCTACCTGCAACGCTGGCAGCCCGACGGAATCGCGTTGCCGTTCATGGCCACGGTCGAACATTTGCAGGTGCTGTTCTGGGCGCGTCTGGCGGCCGGGGTCGGTTTCCTCGCGGGGCTGCTCTGCTATTTGTTCAGCTTCAAGCAGCGGGGGCGCGCAGCCTTGCGTGCTCCGGCGGCGGTGGTGCCTTCATGAGTCGGGATAACCGTTAGAAAAGGTCGGCCCGGCTGATACAGCGGGCCGTTTTTTTGCTTTCCAAGCAGGGCAAACAACATGGCCTTTACCGTCGAACTGGAAGAGTGGGTAGGCAGTGTCTGGCATCGCTTCATCACCCGGCGCGCCAGCCCGGATTTCCCCGAAGCACGGGTTGAACTGATCAGCCAGCAACGCCCGCTGGCGCTGTTGTTCCGCGCCATGGGCGGCGCCAGTGGCATGGGCGTGGAAGCGGCCAGCGACCGCGCGCTGTTGCTGCGGCGCAACGTACTGCAGCAGATCGCCGGCACTTGCAAACAAGTGCCCTTGGCCTGGTGTGACGAGAACACCCTGCGGCTGCCGTCGAGCCTGGCGGTATTCCCTGAAGTTGCGCTGAATGAGGAACTCTATCGCTGGCTCGCGTTGCTGGCGGCGCAAGCCGGTCCGATGCGCCATTGGGGCCGGGACAACCAGCGCTGGACCCAGCGGCTGTTGCGGCGCTATCCAGCGTTGCTTCCACGCTACCAGCGCCTGGTCGACGCCCACCTGCAGTTGCGCCCGGACCCGGCCTCGTTGAGCCGTAGCGAAGCGGCACTGGAGCGCGCCTTATGCCAGGCGTTGCGCGAGCCGGGCAGTGTCGAGGCGTTTCCGCGCAGCGAACGGGCGGCGTGGCCGTTGCCGTTGTGGTTGTACCCGCCGCAACATCTGGCTAGCCCGCTGGCGGCCGATCTGGGGGATGAATCCGAAGAGTCATTGGCGACGCCGCCCGGCGAGCAGAAAGGCGGACGCAAACGTGCCAAACGCATCGATGACAGCCCCCGTGACGGCGGCTTGCTGGTGGTGCGCCTGGAGAACCTGTTCAGTTGGACCGAGCACGTGGACCTGGATCGCTGGTCGGATGACCGCGAAGACCCGGACGCCGCCAGGGTCGCCGACGACCTGGACGAATTGACCCTGTCGCGCACCCGGCTGCGCAAGGGCGGTGGCTTGAAGCTGCACCTGGATTTGCCACCGGCGGATGTCGACGATATTCCCTTGGGCGAGGGCATCAAGTTGCCGGAGTGGGACTATCGCAAACAGCAAATGCAGGACGCCTTCGTCAATCTGCAAATGCTGGTGCCCCGGGACTGTGAAGCGCAGCCGCTGCCGCCACGGCTGAAAGTGTCGGCGCAGCGTCTGCGGCGCCAATTCGAGCACTTGCGCAATGACCGGCAGTGGTTGCGCCAGCAAACCCAGGGCTCGGAACTGGACCTGCAGGCCTGGCTGGATTTTCACGTTGAACGCGAGCATGGCCAGTGTGCCGAGCGCGGTCTGTTCATGGAGCAACGCCAGACTCGCCGCGACCTGGCCTGCCTGTTGCTGGCCGATGTGTCGATGTCCACCGACGCGCACCTGAACGATGAGCATCGAGTGATTGATGTCATCCGCGACACGCTGTTGCTGTTTGGCGAAACCCTGTCGGGGTTGGGGGATGATTTCGCCCTGTACGGGTTTTCCTCGCTGCGCCGCCAGCAAGTGCGGATGCAGGAACTCAAGTCCTTCAGCCAGCGTTATGACGACAACACGCGGGGGCGTATCCAAGGGCTGAAACCGGGGTATTACACGCGCATGGGCGCCGCGATTCGCCAGGCCACGCAACTGCTGAGCCACAGCAAGCGGCGCAGCAAACTGTTGTTGCTGCTGACCGATGGCAAACCGAATGATCTGGATTTATACGAGGGCCGCTACGGTGTTGAAGACACCCGCGAGGCGGTGCTGGAGGCCCGGCGTCAAGGACTGACGCCGTTCTGCATCACCATTGACCGCGAGGCCGGGGATTATCTGCCGTACATGTTCGGCGCCAATGGCTACACCTTGATCCGTCAGCCCGAGCAACTACCGCTGCGTTTGCCGCAGCTGTATCGCCAACTGACTCAGCCTTGAGCCAAGCGGCATCAACTGATGCCGCGCGGCAAACCGAAAAACATCGCGATGCAAAAAATCGTCAGGCCGATGCAGAACCACCGGAACCGGCGCAGCCGGCGTGCCTGGGCCCGTTCCGCCATCGCCGGCAGGGGCATGCCGCATTGCAGGCATTCGGCTTGTTTGGAGGGGTTGGGTTTTTGGCAATACAGGCAGACGGGCAGGGTGTTCACTCGAATTGCTCCAGGCGCAGACGATCCAGAATGGCGATCTGGCGACCGTCCTGCGTGATGATTTTTTCATCGATCAGGCGGCGAATGATCCGTGAAAAGGTTTCCGGCTGGATCGACAGATGCCCGGCGATCAGTTGCTTGGCCATCGGCAGCTCGAATTGGCTGTCGACCGGTTGCAAGCGCACCAGTTGCGTCAGCAGGTAACGCACGACCCGGTGGGTGGCGTTTTTCAGGGACAAGGTTTCGATTTCATTGACCCGTTGGTGCAAGCGCACGCAGAGCTTGCCGAGCAACGCGAAGGTCAGCCGGCTGTTGCTTTGAAGCAAACGCATGTAAGTGCTGTTGGATAAGCGGTAGAGCTGAGTGGGGCAGACCGCCTCGGCCGAGGCCACGTAGTTGGGAGTGTCCATCAACATCATTGCCTCGGCGAAGGTTTGCCGATCGCCGATGACTTCAAACACTTTCTCCTGCCCATCGGGTGTCAGCCGGTAGATTTTCACCGCCCCGGCAATCACGAAATAGAACGAATCGGCCGGCTCGCCCTGACGAAACAGCGGCTCGCCTTTGTCGATGCTCAGCAAGTGGCTGGTGCTCATCAATTCATCCAGCTGTTCTTCGTTTAACGGTTCGAACAAATGATGACTGCGCAAAATCTGGTGGTGGACGCGATGAAGCACCATGGCAATTGATCCTGAAGGTTGAGAAAGGGCTGGCGATTGAGTCAGACCAGGCCCAGGGAAAGGCTGCTGGCCAGGGCCAGGACTGAGGTCAACACCACAAGCCAGGCCAGTGGCTGAATGACTTTTTTCATGACGACTCCAGGTACGCGAACGGGGTTGAGGGTTGCTAAAGCATGGGAAGGCTTGAGCAAGACGCGGGCCATGCCTGGAAGCCCTTGCCGGCGGGGCTGTGTTAGTTGAAAGGGTAAAAAAGACCCTGCTGTTTAGGGTTTTAATGACCCTATAAGGGTCATTTGTACCCTGATCGGATCTGCGTTGTGCTCGCCGGCGCCAGCCCTGGCGCTGATGGGCCCCGGGGCACGGCCCTTGCACTCTTGATCTGCGACAACGGCGTTTGAACGCCAATACCCGATGATCGGCCCCGGATCTACCTCGACGCTTGCGGGTGAGTGTCAGGTCTGCAACACGTTAGAGGAGTCGCGTTATGCAAGTGCTTGAGCGCCGTAAAGCGATGGCGATCCCGCCGCTGTTACGGCTGGCCTTCCGGCCATTTTTCCTCGCGGGCTGCCTGTTGGCGGTGTTGGTCATACCGCTCTGGCTGGCCGCTTTCAGCGGTTTGCTTGGCCACTGGACACCGGCCGGCGGCTGGCTGGGCTGGCATCGGCATGAACTGCTGTTCGGGTTCGGGCTGGCGATCATCGCGGGTTTTCTGCTGACCGCCGTGCAGACCTGGAGCGGTCGCCCCGGCCTTAGCGGCAAGCCGTTGGCCGCCCTGGCGCTGCTGTGGTTGTGCACGCGAGTGGCATGGCTGATCAACGTGCCGTGGCCGCTGCTCGCGGTGCTGGAATTGGCGTTCCCGCTGGCGGTGGCGTTGGTCATGGGCTTCACCTTGTGGAAGGTGCGGCAGAAACGTAACTACCCGATTGTGGCGGTGTTGCTGCTGTTGGCGGTGGCCGACGGGTTGTCCCTTTATGGCGTGGTCGAAGGTCATGAAGGCTGGCAGCGCCAAGGCGTACTGACCGGCATCTGGCTGGTGGCGGCAATGATGGGCTTGATCGGCGGGCGGGTCATTCCGTTCTTTACCCAGCGCGGCCTCGGCCGGGTCGAAGCCGTTGCGCCGTGGCCGTGGCTGGATTGGCTGCTGTTGCTCGGCTCGCCGCTGGTGGCGCTGCTGTATGCCGCAGGCCCGGCGCTTTCCCCGAATATCGGCGTGGGCCTGTTGTTTGCGCTGTTGGCGGCGGGGCATCTGATACGCCTGGTTCGCTGGCATGACCGGGCACTCTGGCATGTGCCGTTACTGTGGTCGTTGCACCTGGCGTATGGCTGGTTGGCGGTGGCGTGCCTGGGCATGGCGCTGTGGCATTTCGGCGTGCCGATCAACCCGAGCCTGGCGGTACATTGCCTGACGATCGGTGCGATGGGCGGCCTGGTGTTGGCGATGATCGCACGGGTCAGCCTGGGTCATACCGGCCGCCCCCTGGAACCGCCGTCGGGCATGACCCTGGCGTTTATTTTGCTCAATCTGGCGTGCCTCAGTCGGGTCGTGTTGATCCTGTTCTTGCCCCTGATGGCGTTGTGGCTGGCCGGTCTGTGCTGGGCGCTGGCATTTGCGTTGTACGCCTGGCGTTACGGGCCGATGCTGCTGCGAACTCGGGTTGACGGTCATCCGGGTTGAGCCGGCGAATGGAAGGAGGTGGTCAGTGCTGTATCCCTTTTTGCTGGTGACACACTTGCTCGCGGCGATCGCCTTCATCGGCACGCTGTTTTTCGAAGTGGTGATCTGGCATCACGCCCGCCAGCAGTTGCTGGATGCGCCCCAGTCGACAGCGGATCAGGCGATTGCCGTGCGTTCGCGCAAGGTGCTGCATGGCGTGGTGTTGCTGTTGTATGGCGCCGGCATCAGCTTGGCGTGGCAATACCGGGGCGCCTTGAGTCAGCCGCTGGCCAGCAGTTTTGGCACCTTGCTGAGCCTGAAGATCCTGTTGGCCCTGAGCATCATTGGCCATTATTTGCTGTTGGCGTATTGGCTGAAAAGCGCACGCCTGACCACCGCCCGGGCGAGCTGGATTCGCCGCAGCATCCTCGGGCACATGGTGTTGATCGTGATCCTCGCCAAGGCCATGTTCTATTGGCATGGCTGAGCAGCAAAAGGCCTACAGACAAAACCCGCGACAACCGGTGGGCTGGCGCGGGTTCGGTGTCAGCGGCAATCGATCAGTGACGAGGGTTCAGGGCATTAACGAACAGCACATTGTTCTCCAGATGAATGTGCTGCATCAGGTCATCGCGAAACTCCAGCAGCCCGCGATACAAGGCGCGCCAGGTGTTACAGGCGTCCGCTGGCGGGGTGATGTTGTTGGTCAGTGCCAGCAGTGCCTCCAACGCTTGGCCATGTTGATCATGTTCGAAACGCAGCACCTGGATCGGCGGCGCAGCCTGGGGGCCGATGCCCTGTTGCAGCATCGGGAAGAGCACTTGTTCTTCCTTGAGCATGTGGCCTTCGAGTTCTTGTTGAATGTCGGTCAGCAGGTCGGCCAAGCCATTGGGGCAACTGTTGCGTGCGCCGTGGACGTGCTCGACCCGGCGGGCCAGGCGAATCAGTTCCGGCAGTTGCTCGCGGTGGCGGGCGTGGTAGCGCGCCAGGAGGTGGGCGATCAACAGTTCCGACGGTTCGCTGCGCCAGTCGTGCTGGGTTTCGCCGGCGTCTTGCAGATTGTGCAGGGCATCGGCAATCAGCATCGGGTCGAGGTCTTTGGCCACGGCCGCTTCGCGCAGGCTTTTGTGCCCGCCGCAACAGAAGTCCAGTTTGAAGGTGTGAAAAATCCGGGTGGCGCCGGGAATGTCGCAGGCCAGTTGGCCGAGACTTTGTTCCACTAGGGTTTGGCTCATCGGGGTTCCTTGTTGGGATTTTCAACGGTTCCCCAGGCCTATTGCATCCGGCATGCCATATTTAACTGACTGATAAATATGGATTAATTTTTAGTTGTGGTGATAGCCACCCTGAGGCTTTAGGGTGAATCGAACCATAAAGGGTGATTACTACCATGCTGCGAGAAAGCCTGGCAGCCGACCTGATTGTCGAGTTGCCCAATGCCGTGCGGTTGCAACGACTGGTGCAGACCCTGCGCGAATATTTCAACAGCGGCGCCGTGGGATTGCTGCGTCTGGATGAAGACAGCCTCAGGCCTGTGGCGACGGTGGGGTTGGTCCATGAAGCGTTGGGCCGCCGGTTTGTCATCGCTCAGCATCCGCGACTGGCCGCGATCATGGCGTCACGGGAGCCGACCTGGTTCGAGCCTGACAGCCGCCTGCCGGACCCCTATGACGGCTTGCTCGACAACCATGTCGGCGAACCGCTGCCAGTGCATGACTGCATGGGTGTGAGCCTGTACGTGGAGGGCCGGATCTGGGGCGCCATCACCCTCGATGCGTTGCATGCCGGCACCTTCGACAGCCGGGCGCGGGAGGAGCTCAAGCGTTGCACCTTGCAGATCGAAGCCGCCGTGCGCGTCACCCGGCTCGAACAGGAAAACCGCAGCCTGCGCTTGTCCCGCAGCGATCTTCAAGACGTGCGCACGCCCGCCGACGAAGGCGAAATCCTCGGCCAGAGCGAGGTGTTGCACCAGTTGCTCAATGAACTGGATGTGCTGGCCGATTCCGATCTGCCGGTGTTGTTGCTGGGCGAGACCGGCGTGGGCAAAGAGTTGTTTGCCCGACGCCTGCATCGTTTGTCGCGGCGCAGCCACAAGCCGCTGATACAGGTCAACTGCGCGGCGCTGCCGGAATCGCTGGCCGAGAGTGAGTTGTTCGGGCATGTCAAAGGTGCGTTTTCCGGCGCCACCAGCGACCGCGCCGGACGTTTCGATGCGGCCAACGGTGGCACACTGTTTCTCGATGAAGTCGGTGAGTTGCCGTTAAGCGTTCAGGCGAAGCTGCTGCGCACCTTGCAGAACGGCGAGATCCAGCGGCTGGGGGCGGACAAACCGTTGCATGTGGACGTGCGGATCATCGCCGCGACCAACCGGCACCTGCCCGACAGCATCCGCGACGGCCTGTTTCGGGCTGACCTGTATCACCGGCTCTCGGTGTACCCGGTGCCGATTCCGCCCCTGCGCGAGCGCGGCAACGATGTGTTGATGCTCGCCGGGCATTTCCTGGAACTCAATCGGGCGCGGCTCGGCCTGCGGGGTTTGCGTTTGTCGCCCGCCGCCGAGCGGGCCTTGCTGGCGTACACCTGGCCGGGCAATGTGCGCGAACTGGAGCATGTGATCAGCCGCGCCGCGTTGAAGCAACTCAGTCGCGGCACCAGTCGCGCGCTGATCATGACGCTGGAGCCGCAAGTCCTCGATCTCGACAGCGCAATGGGTGCGTCGGGCAGTCTCGTCGAGCGGCCGCCAGAGGTGACGTCTGATGCGCCGTTCCAGGCCTTGGGCGACGCGGTTGATGACTGTCAGCGGCAAAAAATTCTCCAGGCCCTGAGGCTTTCCGGGGAGAACTGGGCCAGCGCCGCGCGACTGCTGGAAGTCGATCCCAGCAATCTGCACAAACTGGCCCGGCGTCTTCGTCTCAAGTAGGCCGCAGCGGTGCGGCATGTTGATGGTGATCAAGGTGGCTTGGCTCAGTGGCTCGCACACTGGGCCAAACCCTCCGGAGATCACCGTCATGCCACTTTCCCTGGCCCAGATGCGCCGCAACTACACCCTTAATGGCTTGCAGGATGAAGCGGCGCTGGACGATCCCCTGGCCATGTTCCGCCAGTGGATGCAGCAGGCACGGGACACCGAGTGCGCGCCGGTCGAGGCCAACAGCATGATGCTGTCGACGGTCGACAGTGAAGGGCGCCCCCACTGCCGGGTCCTGCTGCTCAAGGGCTTGAGCGACGAGGGTTTTACCTTTTTCGGCAATTACCAGAGCGACAAGGGCCTGCAACTGGCCGCCAACCCGAATGCCGCCATGACCTTCTTCTGGCCGGGGCTGGAGCGTCAGGTGCGGATTGAAGGCCAGGTGTCCAGGCTCGATCCGCAGCTTTCGGATGAGTACTTCGATTCACGCTCGGTGGCCAGTCGCCTGGGCGCCTGGGCGTCACCGCAGAGCCGGCCGCTGGCCAGTCGGGCGACACTTGATTCGCTGCTGGCCGACACCATCAAACGTTTCGTCGGCCAGACCGTGCCGAGACCGGAACACTGGGGCGGCTACTGCCTGCGGCCCGAGCGTCTGGAGTTCTGGCAGGGGCGCGCCGACCGCCTGCATGACCGCCTCGATTACCGTTTGCAGAACGGCGAATGGTGTCGCTCGCGCCTGGCGCCTTGAGCCTCAAGCCGCCCTGTGGAGGTACCTCGTTGGAGGAATAGGCCAGGCCACGATTCCGGTTCAGGCTTGGCCAAATCCTCATCGACGGGAAGGCTTGGATATGGCCCATTTGGCGCAACGCACCTTTGTTCCCCTGAACATTGCCGTGCTGACCATCAGTGATACACGCACCTTTGACACCGACACCTCGGGGCAGACCCTGACCGATTTGCTGCAAACCGCCGGGCATGTGTTGATCGACCGGGGGCTGGTCAAGGACGACATTTATCAGATCCGCGCCACCGTTTCCCGGTGGATCGCCGACCCCATGGTGCAAGTGGTACTGATGACCGGTGGCACCGGTTTCACCGCCCGGGATAACACGCCGCAAGCGGTCCTGCCGTTACTCGACAAACATGTTGAAGGTTTCGGCGAACTGTTCCGGCAGGTGTCCCTGGCGGAAATCGGCATGTCCAGTTTGCAGTCCCGGGCCCTGGCCGGGATGAGCAACGGCGTGCTGGTGTGTTGCGTCCCGGGTTCGCCGGGTGCCTGCCGAACTGCCTGGAACATGATCCTGCTGGAACAACTGGACAGTCGCACCGGCCCGTGCAATTTCGCCCCGCATTTGAAGCCGCAAGCGCAGCAGGGTATCGACGCCTGCGAGACACGCTCATGACTGCTCGGGTGTGCGACCTTGGCCACCTGATCCCGGTGGACGAGGCCATCCACCGTCTGCTGGATCAGGCACCGTCACCGCCGCTGGCGCAAATGATCGGCCTGGAGCAAGCGTTGGGCCGGGTGCTGGCGACGGACATCCATTCCCTGGTGAATCTGCCGGCCTGGGACAACAGCGCCATGGACGGTTACGCGCTGCGGGCGGCTGACCTGCCATCCCAGGGTGGTTACTTGCCGGTGGGTGGGCGAATAGCGGCGGGGGACCCGGCCGGCTCACCCTTGCTCGCGCAGCACGCAGTACAGATTTTTACCGGTGCGCCGCTGCCGGCGGGTGCCGATACGGTGGTGCCGCAAGAGCGCTGCCGGATCGAAGGCGAGCGAGTCTGGTTGCCGCCGGTCAACACCGGCGATCACGTGCGCCAGGAAGGTGAAGAGGTGCGCCGTGGGGATCTGTTGCTCAAGGCCGGCAAACGCCTGCGCGCCCAGGAACTGGGACTGCTGGCGGGTGCCGGCGTGGCGCGGGTTGCGGTGTATCGACCGTTGCAGGTCTGTTTGCTCAGCAGCGGCAATGAGCTGCGCGAACCGGGCGACGCCTTGGCACGCGGGCAGATTTACAACAGCAATCGCTATTGCCTGGCCGCGTTGTTGCGCGGCTGGGGCGTCGAGGTGCACGACTACGGCGTCATGGCAGATGAGTTGGCCGCCAGCCGCCACGCCTTGAGCCTGGCGTCGTCGGAGTGCGACTTGCTGCTGAGTTCCGGTGGCGTCTCGGTCGGCGAGGAAGACCATCTCAAACAGGCGATCGAGGAACTGGGCAGTCTGGATTTCTGGCGGCTGGCCATTCAACCGGGTAAACCCCTGGCCTTCGGCGACGTCGCCGGCAAACCCTGGATCGGCATGCCGGGCAATCCCTCGGCGGCGCTGATTACCGCGTTGGTGGTCGTGCGGCCGTTCCTGCTCCGGGCGCAGGGCGTCACTGATGTGATGCCGGTGCCATTGGCCGTGCCGGCCGGGTTCGACTGGTTGCAACGCAACAAACGCCGCCAGTACCTGCGGGCCCGATTGACCCCCGGCGCTGACGGCCAGTTGAGCGTGGAGCTGCACCCTCAGCAAAGCTCGGCGATGTTGACGGCCGCGTGCTGGGCCGATGGGCTGGCGGTGATCGAGTGCGAGCAGCAAGTGCTCAAGCACGACAACGTGATGTTCCTGTCCTTTGCCGACTTGATGCATTGAGTGCAATTGATTGCCGTCAAGGTCGTGCCTGCCGGTCTCGCTAGACTGGCAGCGCATTTTTCGATCCTGGCGAGGCGGGGCATCCCTGGCCTGCGAGGAGGGTCGAGACGCGTTTTCTCATGAGGATTACCCATGCAACTGGTCTGTCCGGCAGGGAATCTGCCTGCGCTTAAAGCGGCGGTGCGCCAAGGCGCGGATGCCGTCTATGTCGGTTTTCGCGATGACACCAACGCCCGGCATTTTGCGGGCCTGAACATGGACGACAAGCAGTTTGACGCTGCGGTCGCCCACATCCGCCAGCATCAACGCAAACTCTATGTCGCGGTCAACACCTACCCGCAACCCAAGGGCTGGGAACGCTGGCAACGGGCCGTGGATCGGGCCGCCGATTTCGGCGTGGATGCACTGATCGCCGCCGACCCCGGGGTGCTCAACTATGCCAGTCAACGCCATCCGCAATTGGCTTTGCACCTGTCGGTCCAGGGGTCGGCAACCCATGCTGCGGCGCTGGCGTTTTATGCTCAGCGCTACGGCATTCGCCGCGCCGTGTTGCCACGGGTGTTGTCGCTGGCGCAGGTGCGCCAGGTCGCCGCGAACAGCCCGGTGCCCATCGAAGTGTTTGGTTTTGGCAGCTTGTGCATCATGGCCGAAGGGCGTTGCCACTTGTCTTCCTACATCACCGGCGAGTCGCCGAACCTGTGCGGTGTCTGTTCGCCGGCGAAGGCGGTGCGCTGGAGCGAGGACGCCCAAGGCTTGAGCGCGCGACTCAGCGAAGTGCTGATCGACCGCTACACCCCGGACGAACCGGCCGGTTATCCGACCTTGTGCAAGGGCCGCTTCCTGGTGGACGGCAAACGCTTTCATGCGCTGGAGGAACCCACCAGCCTCGACACCCTCGACTTGCTCCCGGAATTGACCGCCATCGGCGTCGAAGCGGTCAAGATCGAAGGTCGTCAACGCAGCCCGGCCTATGTCGAGCAAGTCACCCGCGTCTGGCGGGCGGCGCTGGATGCCCATCGCGGTTCGCCGGGCAGTTTTCGGGTCAAGGAGGAATGGCGCCAGGTGCTGGCCGGCTTGTCCGAAGGCAGCCAGACCACCCTGGGTGCTTATCATCGATCATGGCAATGAGGGGCAGAACATGAAGCTCAGTCTTGGGCCGGTCCTGTTCTATTGGGACAAAGCGCAACTCAGTCACTTTTACGCCGAGATGTCGGCCTTGCCCCTGGATGTGATTTACCTGGGGGAAACCGTGTGTTCGAAACGCCGGTCTTTTTCACTGGATCAATGGCTGGGGCTGGGGCGCGAGTTGCAGAGCTGCAGCCAGGCCCAGTTGGTGATCTCCAGCCTGACCCTGATCGAAGCCGCGTCCGAACTCTCCAGCCTGCGCCGGCTCTGTGACAACGGCCAATTGCTGGTGGAAGCCAACGACATGGGCGCGGTGCAGTTTCTGGCCGAGCGCAAGTTGCCGTTCGTGGGCGGCCCGGCGCTCAACTTGTACAACGGGCATGCGCTGACGCAATTGCTGGACTGTGGAATGACCCGTTGGGTGCCGCCAGTGGAATGTTCGGCAGCGTTGATTGGCGATGTGATCGAGCAGGTCCGCGAACTCGGCCGCCCAGTACCGGAGGTGGAAATCTTCGCCTACGGGCATTTGCCGTTGGCCTATTCCGCCCGCTGCTTTACCGCCCGTGCGGAAAACCGGCCGAAGGATGACTGCCAGTTCTGCTGCATCAACTACCCGGATGGTCTGGCGCTGACCAGTCAGGAAGGGCAGCCGTTGTTCACCCTTAACGGCATCCAAACGATGTCGGCGGAAGTGACCAATCTGCTGGCCGATTATTCCGGGCTGGTGGCCTGCGGTGCCGATCTGCTGCGCCTGAGTCCGCGTGCGCAAGGTATGGCCGAGGTGATCGAGGCTTATCAACGGGTTCGTCTGGGCGAGACACCGCCGCTGTTTGTCGAAGGCTGCAACGGCTACTGGCATGGCCAGGCCGGCATGCTGCGCGTCGAGGAGGTTGGCCTGTGTTGAACCGGAAAAAGTGGCTGTTGAAAGGGGCCGACCGCTTGCTGCCGCTGGTGCGCCGCGTGCCCTTTGCCGTGCAGCGCCTGGCGCTGCAACAAGCGCTGAATCGCTGCCTCGCCGAGCCGTTGCGCGACGGTGAATTCGAAGTGCTGCGGGGGCGTTGGCTGTGCCTGCGCATTCCGGATCTGGGATTGTCCTGGTACCTGACCCTGGGCCGCGAAGGCTTGCAAATTGCCAGGCAGGCGCGCGCTCATGTGACCATCAGTGGCAATTGGCGAGAGTTTCTGCTGCTGGCCAGCCGTCAGGAAGATCCGGACACGCTGTTTTTTCGCCGGCGCCTGGTCATTGAGGGCGATACCGAACTGGGCCTGGCGCTGAAGAACCTGATCGACAGCCTTGACCCTGACGTCTTGCCAGTCTGGTTGTGGCGCAATCTGGAGCGGGCAGGGAAGGGGTTGGCCGCGCAGTAACCCCCCGTGAACACCCATTAACCTGTGGGAGCGGGCTTGCTCGCGAAGGCGGTGTATCAGTCGACATCAACATTGACTGTCACACCGCCTTCGCGAGCAAGCCCGCTCCCACATCAGGTTTTTTGTTGTGCTTCAGGCTGTCGTTTCTGGCCGGTTTTCGTACTGGCGGGCATCGCTGGCAATCAACTGCTTGATCCCCTCGAACAGCTCATCACTCTGCGCCTGCGTGCAGTCTTCACCGTAGCGTTTACGCAGCCCGTAATGGCTGAGAATCAGGTGCACATCGGCATGCAAGCCATGCTGTTTCAGGCAGTTTTCGACGCATTGCAGCGGGCAGCCGTCCAGCGCGAAGATCCGCCGTCCCGAGCGCGCCTTGTTGACCAGCGCGGTCACATGGCCGCCGACCCCGACAATGCAGGACATTTCCGCCACGCCGCTGCGATCCAGTCGCACGGCCAGGTTATTGGCCAGTTGGGCAACGTTGGAGCAGCCGGAGCAGGAGTAAACCAGAGGCAAGGTTGAAGGGGACATTGACGTTCTCCATGGTTGGGCTCCTCCAGTGTGCAAGGCCGGGGGTATTGCGCATTGATTGCAGTCAATTTTGCCTATTGGAAGTCGGCCAGGTCCTTTTCCGCGAGGATGTTGATATTGCGTCGCTCCATCTCGATCAGGCCGCACTCGACCAGGCGATGCAAAATCCGCGAAAAGGTTTCCGGTTGAATCCCCAGCTTCGACGCCACCAGGCGTTTGGACACCTGCAAGACAATCAGGCCGGTGACCGGGTTGCGTTCCTGGAACAGAAAATTGATCACCCGCCGGCTCGCGCTCGCCATGGTCAGGGTGTCGATATCCCGCAGGCGCAAGTGCAGATGAACGCTCATGCTCGCCAGGATCGCCAGGCAGACTTTCGGCTGGTCCTCCAGAGCGTTGCGGTAATGGTGGCCCTCGATACTGACCAGCACGCTGTCCTTGAGGGCGGTGCCGCTGACCGGGTAAGTCCGGGCCTGACTGAAGAGCAGGGCTTCGGCGAAGGTCTGGCCGGGCTGGATGATTTCCACCAGGTTTTCCTGGCCTTCGCCGGTGAGGCGGTACAGCTTGATCTGGCCGCTGACCAGCAGGAAAAAGCGCTTGGCCGGATCGCCCTGGTGCATCAGCGTGCTGTGGCACGGCAGGCGCTTGAGCATGGCCAGGCCACAGACTTCTTCGAAGACTTTCTCCGGCAATTGGCTGAACAGATGATGACGACGCAGCGTTAAAACGATGGAAGGGTGGGTCAGCATGGCGTACCTCCGCTGACGGTCATAGTAGAGAGCGCGGGGCGGTTGACCTATGCCTCTGCCGGCCTACCTCCAAGGAGGCATATCCCTCAGCCGGCACTGCGCAGATGCTCCATGGCCCACACCGCCGCTTCAACCCGCGAACGCAAACCCAGTTTGTGCAGCAGGTTCTTGACGTGAACCTTGACCGTTCCCTCGGTGATGCCCAGCTTGTGCCCGATAACCTTGTTGCTGAAGCCGCTGGCGATGGTTTTCAACACTTGGCGTTCGCGTTCGGTCAGCTCCACCACCGTTTGGCGCGGCGGTGAGCGCAACGCCTGGGCCATGACTTGCGTCAGGCCCGGGCTGATGACCAGCGCGCCATTCAGGGCATCGCGGATGTACTGGATCAGCAATTCGGGCTCCATGTCCTTGAGCAGATAACCGTCGGCATCCAGGCGCAAGGCATCGCGAATGTCGTCTTCGGCATCCGATACGGTAAACAGCAGCACTTTGCCGGTGTAATGCATGGCCCGTAATCGGCGCAGGGTTTCAATGCCATTCATCTGCGGCATGTTGTTGTCGAGCAAGACCAGGTCCGGCTGCAGCGGTTCGATCAGGCTGAGCGCTTCTTCGCCATGGTTGGCTTCGCCGACAATCAGGAAATCATCTTCGAGTTCGAGCATCTGGCGGATGCCGCGACGCATCATTGGATGATCGTCGACCAGCAGGATTTTATGTCGTGGGGACGGGTTCATGTGACGCTACCTTCTGTTTGCTGACCGAGAAACTCCGGGTGGAATTCCAGTTGGACGAGGGTGCCTTGCGGTTCCCTGGAAAAAATCTGTAGCTGGCCACGCAAGCTGCGAGCCCGCTCATCCATGATGTTCAGGCCGTGGTGTTCACGCTGATCGACGTTGCCGCTGAAGCCGCGCCCGTCGTCTTCGACCGAGAGCCTGACGGTTTCGCCGTCCTGGCGCAGTTCCAGCCAGGCGTTTTGCGCGTGGGCGTGGCGCAGGCAGTTGGAGAGTGCCTCGCGGGTGATCTGCAAAATATGGATTTGCTCGCTCGCCGAAAGCTGAAAGGCCAGGGCGTCGACGTGCAGGTGCACCTGGAATTCGCCGCGTCGGGAGAACTCCTCGGCGGTGTCCTTGAGTTCCTGCACCAGGCCCGCGTCGTGAATCTGCAAGCGGAAGGTCGTCAGCAATTCACGTAGCTGGCGGTAGGCATTGTTCAGCCCCTCGCGCAATTCGGCGGTCACGCCTTCCAGGGTTTCGACCGGCTCGCCACGGCGCATCAGGGTCTGCATGCGGCTGACTTGCAGCTTCATGTAGGACAGGGCCTGGGCCAGTGAATCGTGCAGCTCGCGGGCGATGATCGTGCGCTCTTCAAGTAGCAGCAGGCGATGATCCTGTTCCCGTTGGCGTTTGAGCGACAGCGAGGTGCCGATCAGGTTGGCCAAGGCCTGGATCAGTTGGGTTTCCCAGGCTTGCGCGGGATGCCCGTCGACAAAGTGGGCCTTGAGCTCACCCAGTTCATTGCCCTGGTTGCTGATGCTGAACGTTTGCGGGCTGGCCTTGTGGTGTTTCTGGCAAGTAGCGCAATCGCTGCTGGCGCAGACTTCCCGGCTGTTTGCGCCATGCAAGGCCAGCAACTGTTGGGCCGGTGCCTGCAATTGGCCTTGCAGGCACAGCGACAGGCGCAAGCCGGGCAGGCGTTGCTGGAAGCTCCGGATCAATTCATCCAGCCCCTCGGCATTGGCCAGCCGCGTGGCCAGGCTTCGACTGCTTTGATAGAGCAATTCCAGGGCCGCGTTGGCTTGTTGCAGGTTCAGGGTTTTTTGCTGGACCTGACTTTCAAGCGTGCGATGGGATTGTTCAATCGTCTCGGCCATGGCGTTGAAACTGGTGGCCAACTGGCCCAGTTCGTCCTGGGACTGATGGTTGACCCGCACCTGGAACTCACCGCGTCGAAAGCGCTGGGTGGCGGCGACCAACTCTTGCAGCGGCGTGACCACACCGTACTGCAACTCGTAGAGCCCCAGCAGCAGGACGATCATGGTGGTGAACAGGGCGAGGCCCTGAATCACCTGTTGCCAGCCTTGTTTCTGCTCGCTTTGGCGCTGCAACAGGCTGACGAACTGGTTCATTTGTTCAACGAACGGAAGGGCCATCGTCTGAAAAGTGGCCGCATCGCCACGTTCAAGTGCCGGGTGCAAATCCTCGTTCCAGCGTTGCTGGATTTGCCCATAGCTGATTTGCAGATCGGTGGTCGGGCCGTCTTCCAGCACCGCTTTGAGGGACTGGCTATTGAGACGGGTTTGCAGGCTGTCGGTGATGACGGCGATTTCTTCGGCGGGGGCGCCAGCGGCCAGTTTCCAGCTCAGGTGGTAAGTCTCCATGCGCACCGAACCGGCGGTGTTGATGGCGGCGGCATCGCCCTGGCTGAACCAGGCGATCAAACCGGCGCTCAACGAACTGGAGAGGGCGAGTATGGCGATGAGGATCACCGCCAGCCCGGCGCGAGCGGGCAGGGAGCTGCGCAACCAGCGCATCATCAGCGCTGATCCTGGGGAAAGACACGGAAACTGAGCATGGAGCGCCCCGGAATGCGGTTTTGCATCCAGTCCCGGGTGCGCTACCTCTAAAGAGTTGTCGACCGCTCCCTGTCAGCAATGGTGTCGCTGAAAAACCTTAAGAGGCTGATAAATAAAGGCTTTTCAGGTATCCATGAACTACCTCCTTAGAGGTAGACGGTGCAAGCATAGGCCCAAGCCCGCTTGGGCTTCGTTGACATGGATCAAGTTTTTGCGGGGTTGGCGTCCCTAGTCTGCAGCCATGGCTAACTGACTGGAGAACATTGTGACCCAACCCCGTGTACGACAAGGCTTGGTGCTGGGCATGAGCACGCTGGCCTTCACCGTGTGTTTTATGGTCTGGATGATGTTCGCCGTGCTCGGCGTGCCGATCAAGGAACTGCTCCAGCTCAACGAAACCCAATTTGGCCTGCTGGCCGCCACCCCGGTGCTGACCGGCTCGCTGGCGCGTTTGCCCCTGGGCCTGCTGACCGACCGCTTTGGCGGGCGCAGCGTGTTCTTCGTGCTGATGCTGGCCTGCGTCGCGCCGTTGTACCTGATCAGCCACGCCACTGCTTACTGGCAGTTTTTGGTCCTGGGCTTGTTCGTCGGCCTGGCCGGCGGCTCGTTTTCGGTGGGGATTGCCTACGTCGCCAAATGGTTCGACAAGGAGAACCAGGGTTTCGCGATGGGCATCTTCGGCGCCGGTAACGCGGGGGCGGCGGTGACCAAGTTCCTCGCCCCGGCCCTGATCGCCGCCGGTAGCTGGCAACTGGTGCCGAAAGTCTTTAGCGCCATCCTCTTTATCACCGCGTTGCTGTTCTGGTTTCTCAGTGCCGAAAACAAGGAGCACCGCAGTGCCACCGGCGCCAGTCTGCGCGAGCAATTGAGTTCCCTGAAAGACCCTGCGGTGTGGCGCTACTGCCAGTACTACTCGATCGTCTTCGGCGGCTATGTCGGCCTCGCGTTGTGGATGACCAAGTACTACGTGCAGGAATACGGTTTCAGCCTGCAAAGCGCCGCGTTGCTGGCGGCCTGCTTCTCCCTGCCCGGTGGCGTGCTGCGTGCCGTCGGCGGCTGGATGTCGGATCGCTGGGGCGCGCAAAGCGTGACCTGGTGGGTGTTGTGGGTCAGCTGGATCTGCCTGTTCCTGCTCTCGTACCCACAGACCCAACTGCAAGTGCAGTCCATCAACGGCCCGGTGAGTTTCCACATCGGCCTCAACCCTGCGTTGTTCACCGTGCTGCTGTTCGTCATGGGCATCGCCTTCGCGTTCGGCAAGGCCTCGGTCTTCAAATACATCGCCAATGACTACCCGCAAAACATGGGCGCGGTGTCCGGCATCGTCGGCCTCGCGGGCGGTCTGGGCGGCTTCGTGCTGCCGATCCTGTTCGGCGCCCTGGTGGACCTCACCGGCGTGCGCTCTTCCTGCTTCATGTTGATGTACGGCGTGGTCTGGGTCTCCCTCACCTGGATGTACTTCAGCGAAATACGCAAACGCCCGCTGCTGGGCAAACAGCCGCCAGCGACCTCGTCCCCGTTTTCCAGCATTGCCCAAGGAGAAGAACATGTCCGTTCTGCAAAAGCCTGACAAAGGCCCGGTCATCCACGACTGGCGCCCCGAGGACCCTGCGTTCTGGGGAAGTAGCGGCAAACAGACCGCCACCCGCAACCTGTGGATCTCCATTCCCGCACTGCTGTTGGCCTTTGCGGTGTGGATGGTCTGGAGCACGGTGATCGTGCGGTTGAACGCCATCGGCTTCAGCTTCACCACCGACCAGTTGTTCTGGCTGGCGGCGTTGCCGGGATTGTCCGGGGCGACCCTGCGCGTCTTCTATTCGTTCATGGTGCCGATCTTCGGTGGCCGGCGCTGGACCGCCGTGAGCACCGCGTCATTGTTATTGCCGTCGATCTGGATGGGCTTCGCGGTGCAAGACCCGAGCACCTCCTACAGCGTGTTCGTGCTGATCGCCTTGCTCTGCGGTTTTGGTGGCGGCAACTTCGCCTCGAGCATGTCCAACATCAGTTTCTTCTATCCCAAGTCCCAGCAGGGCACCGCCCTGGGCCTGAATGCCGGGCTGGGTAACCTGGGCGTTTCGGTGATGCAGTTCTGTGTGCCGCTGGTGATTACCTTCGGCGTGTTCGGCTTCATCGGCGGCAAGCCACAAGTGCTGGCCGACGGTGGTCAGTTGTGGCTGCAAAACGCCGGGTTCATCTGGGTGCCGTTCATTGTGCTGGTGACGGTGCTGGCGTGGTTCGGCATGAATGACTTGTCCAGCGCCCGCGCATCGTTCAGCGAGCAGGCGGTGATCTTCAAACGCAAGCACAACTGGCTGATGTGCTGGTTGTACCTGGCGACCTTCGGTTCGTTCATCGGCTTTTCCGCAGCGTTTCCGCTGCTGATCAAGACCTCCTTTCCGGACGTCATCGCCTTGAAATTCGCCTTCCTCGGCCCGTTGGTCGGTGCACTGGTGCGCCCATTGGGCGGCTGGCTGGCGGACAAACTCGGCGGCGCGAAAGTGACCTTATGGAACTTCGTACTGATGATCGTGATGGTCTTCGGTGTGCTGCACTTTTTGCCCCAGAACGGTTCGGGCGGCAACTTCTACGGCTTCCTCGGCATGTTCATGTTGCTGTTCATCACCACCGGCGTGGGCAACGGCTCCACCTTCCGCATGATCCCGGTGATCTTCCGCACCCTGCATGAAAAGGGTGCTGCCGGAAAACCACCCGCCGTGCGCGAACAGGCCCTCAAGGATGCCGGCAAGGAATCGGCCGCCGTCCTGGGCTTCAGTTCGGCCATGGGCGCCTTCGGTGCGTTCTTCATTCCCAAATCCTTCGGCACTTCGATGGCCCAGACCGGCGGCCCGGAGATGGCCTTCTACATGTTCGTCGGCTTTTACCTGAGCTGCATCGTGGTGACCTGGTGGTGGTACGCGCGCAAAGGCGCCGCGACACCCTGCTGAGTCGAGCCCGAATCCAACCATTGCGTGGGCGGGGCACAGAACCCCGCAGCAAGCCTGAGAGGTGTACACCGTGAGTCATTTACTGGACCAATTGCGGTTTTTCAATCGCAAGCAAAACGAGTTTTCCGACGGTCACGGAGAGACCCGCAAAGAGTCTCGCGACTGGGAGAACGTCTACCGTTCCCGCTGGCAGTACGACAAGATCGTGCGCTCCACCCACGGGGTGAACTGCACCGGGTCGTGCTCGTGGAAAATCTACGTCAAGAACGGCTTGATCACCTGGGAAACCCAGCAGACCGACTACCCGCGTACCCGCAACGATCTGCCCAACCATGAGCCTCGTGGCTGCCCGCGTGGCGCCAGTTACAGTTGGTACATCTACAGCGCCAACCGGCTCAAGTACCCGAAAATCCGCAAACCGTTGCTCAAACTGTGGCGCGATGCGCGGCAGACTATGGCGCCGGTCGAAGCCTGGGCGAGCATTGTCGAGGACAAGGCCAAGGCCGACTCCTATAAAAGCAAGCGCGGCATGGGTGGCTTCATTCGTTCCAACTGGGAAGAAGTCAACGAAATCATCGCGGCGGCCAACGTCTACACCATCAAGCAATACGGTCCCGACCGCATCGTCGGCTTCTCGCCGATCCCGGCCATGTCGATGGTCAGCTATGCCGCCGGCTCGCGTTACCTGTCGCTGATCGGTGGCGCGTGCCTGAGTTTCTACGACTGGTACTGCGACTTGCCGCCCGCTTCGCCGATGGTCTGGGGCGAACAGACCGACGTGCCGGAATCGGCCGACTGGTACAACTCCAACTACATCATTGCCTGGGGCTCCAACGTTCCGCAGACCCGGACTCCGGACGCGCACTTCTTCACCGAAGTCCGTTACAAGGGCACCAAAACGGTTGCGATAACCCCGGATTACTCGGAAGTCGCCAAGCTCACCGACCTGTGGCTGAACCCTAAACAAGGCACCGATGCGGCGCTGGCCCAAGCGTTCAATCATGTGATCTTCAAAGAATTCCACCTGGACAAGCCGAGCGCCTATTTCACCGAATACGCCAAGCGCTTCACCGATTTGCCGGTGCTGGTGCTGCTCAAGCAAATGGTCGACAAGGCACCGGGCGCCGGTTATCAGCCGGACCGCTTCCTGCGCGCCAGTGACTTGACCGACAACCTCGGCCAGGAAAACAACCCGGAATGGAAAACCATCGCCCTCGATGTCAACGGCGAACTGGTGTCCCCTCAGGGTTCCATCGGTTATCGCTGGGGCGAGAAGGGCAAGTGGAACATTCTTGCCCGTGAAGGCGGCGAAGGTCGCGAGATCGATCTGAAGCTGAGCCTGATCGGCGATGACGTTGCCGAAGTGGCGTTCCCGTATTTTGCCGGTGAGTCCCACGAGCACTTCCAGCACGTGGCCGGCGACGCGGTGCAATACCGCCGTGTGCCGGTGCATAACGTGGTGCTGGCGGACGGTAGCGTCGCTAAAGTCGCCACCGTGTTCGACCTGTCGGCGGCCAACCTGGCGATTGATCGTGGCCTGGGCGGCGACAACGTGGCCAAGGATTACGACGACGCCTCGGTGCCTGGCACCCCGGCCTGGCAGGAGAAAATCACCGGCGTCAGCCGCGAAAAAGCCATCCAGATTGCCCGTGAATTTGCCGACAACGCCGACAAGACCAAGGGCCGCTCGATGATCATCGTTGGCGCGGCGATGAACCACTGGTACCACATGGACATGAACTACCGCGGGCTGATCAACATGCTCATGCTCTGCGGGTGTGTCGGCCAGACCGGTGGCGGTTGGGCGCACTACGTCGGCCAGGAAAAACTCCGCCCGCAATGCGGCTGGCTGCCCCTGGCGTTTGGCCTGGACTGGAACCGTCCGCCGCGCCAGATGAACGGCACCAGTTTCTTCTACGCCCACAGTTCGCAGTGGCGCCACGAGAAAATGAGCATGCACGACGTGCTCTCGCCGCTGGCCGATAAATCCCAATTCCCCGAGCATGCCCTGGACTACAACATCCGCGCCGAACGGGCCGGCTGGCTGCCCAGCGCACCGCAACTCAACACCAACCCGCTGCACATCTGCCGCGATGCCGCAGCCGCCGGCATGGACCCGAAAGACTACGTGGTCAAGTCGTTGCAGGACGGTTCGCTGCGCTTCTCCTGCGAGCAGCCGGACAGCCCGGTGAACTTCCCGCGCAACATGTTCATCTGGCGTTCCAACCTGCTGGGCTCCTCGGGCAAGGGCCACGAGTACATGCTCAAGTACCTGCTCGGCACCAAGAACGGCGTGATGAACGAAGACATCGGCCAGGTCGGCGACTGCAAACCCGAAGAAGCCGAATGGGTCGACGAGGGCGCCATAGGCAAGCTCGATCTGGTCACCACGCTGGACTTCCGCATGTCGTCGACCTGCGTCTATTCCGACATCGTCTTGCCGACCGCGACCTGGTACGAAAAAGACGACATGAACACCTCGGACATGCACCCGTTCATTCACCCGTTGTCGGCTGCCATCGACCCAGCGTGGGAATCGCGTTCCGACTGGGAAATCTACAAAGGCATCGCCAAGGCGTTTTCCAGCATGTCCGAAGGGCACCTGGGCGTTGAAAAGGACCTAGTGACCATTCCGTTGATGCACGACAGCGTCGGCGAACTGGCCCAGCCGTTTGGCGGCACCGACTGGAAAAGCGAAGGCGTGGCGCCGGTACCGGGCAAGAACGCACCGAACCTGCACGTGGTCGAGCGCGATTATCCGAACATCTACAAGCAGTTCTCGTCGCTTGGGCCATTGCTGGAAAAACACGGCAACGGCGGCAAGGGCATCAACTGGAACACCGAAGACGAAGTGAAATTCCTCGGTGAACTCAATCACAAAGAAGGCGACGCCGGGATCAGCCACGGTCGGCCGAAAATCGACACGGCCATCGACGCCGCTGAAGTGATTCTGTCCCTGGCCCCGGAAACCAACGGCCAGGTTGCCGTGAAGGCCTGGGCCGCGCTGTCGGAATTCACCGGCATCGACCACAGCCACCTGGCGCTGTCCAAGGCCCACGAGGCGATTCGTTTCCGCGACATTCAGGCGCAGCCGCGCAAGATCATTTCCAGCCCGACCTGGTCAGGCCTTGAAGACGATCACGTCAGCTACAACGCCGGCTACACCAACGTTCACGAGGCGATCCCGTGGCGCACCATCACCGGTCGCCAGCAGTTCTACCAGGATCACCCGTGGATGCAGGCGTTCGGCGAACAACTGATGAGTTATCGCCCACCGGTCAACACCCGCACCATTGAAGGAGTGAAAGGCAAGCGCAGCAACGGTGAGATCGAAATCGTCCTGAACTGGATCACCCCGCACCAGAAATGGGGCATCCACAGCACCTACAGCGACAACCTGCTGATGCTGACCCTCAGCCGTGGCGGGCCGATTGTCTGGCTCTCGGAGAACGATGCGAAAAGCGCCGGTATCGAGGACAACGACTGGATCGAGTGCTTCAACGTCAACGGCGCATTGACCGCCCGGGCGGTGGTCAGCCAGCGGGTCAAGGACGGCATGGTGATGATGTATCACGCCCAGGAACGGATCGTGAACGTGCCCGGTTCCGAAACCACCAAGACCCGTGGCGGCCACCACAACTCGGTGACCCGTGTCGTGCTCAAGCCGACCCACATGATCGGTGGCTATGCCCAGCAAGCCTACGGTTTCAACTATTACGGCACCGTCGGTTGCAACCGCGACGAGTTTGTCGTGGTGCGCAAAATGTCCAAAGTCGACTGGCTCGATGGTTCGTCCGGTGATGACCTGCCGCGTCCGCTGCCGACCGATATTGAGGAGAACTGAGATGAAGATTCGCTCACAAATCGGCATGGTGCTGAACCTGGACAAATGCATCGGTTGCCACACTTGTTCGATCACCTGCAAAAACGTCTGGACCAGCCGCGAAGGCATGGAATACGCATGGTTCAACAACGTTGAATCGAAACCGGGCATCGGCTATCCGAAGGAATGGGAAAACCAGGACAAGTGGAAGGGCGGCTGGATTCGCAACGCCAACGGCACGATCAACCCGCGCATCGGCGGTAAATTCCGGGTGTTGGCGAACATCTTCGCCAACCCGGACCTGCCGAGCCTCGACGACTATTACGAGCCGTTCGATTTCGATTACCAGCACCTGCACACCGCACCCCTGGGCGAGCACCAGCCAACGGCGCGTCCGCGTTCGCTGATCTCCGGCAAACGCATGGAGAAAATCGAGTGGGGCCCAAACTGGGAGGAAATTCTCGGCACCGAATTCGCCAAGCGGCGCAAGGACAAGAACTTCGACAAGATCCAGGCAGACATTTACGGCGAGTACGAAAACACCTTCATGATGTACCTGCCGCGCCTGTGTGAGCACTGCCTCAACCCGACCTGTGCGGCCTCGTGCCCGAGCGGGGCGATCTACAAGCGCGAAGAGGACGGCATCGTCCTGATCGACCAGGAAAAATGCCGTGGCTGGCGGATGTGCATCAGCGGCTGTCCGTACAAGAAGATCTATTTCAACTGGAAAAGCGGCAAGTCCGAGAAATGCATCTTCTGCTACCCGCGTATCGAAGCCGGGATGCCGACCGTGTGCGCTGAAACCTGTGTCGGCCGTATCCGCTACCTCGGGGTGCTGCTGTATGACGCCGATCGCATCAGCGAAGTGGCGAGCACCGCCAACGAGCAGGACCTGTACGAAAAACAACTGGAGATCTTCCTCGACCCGAACGACCCGGCAGTGATCCGTCAGGCCTTGGCCGATGGCGTGCCGCAGTCGGTGATCGACTCGGCGCAACGTTCGCCGGTCTACAAAATGGCCGTGGACTGGAAGCTCGCACTGCCGCTGCACCCGGAATACCGCACCTTGCCGATGGTTTGGTATGTACCGCCGCTGTCGCCGATTCAGAACGCCGCGACCGCTGGCACCGTGGGCATGAACGGGGTGATCCCGGATGTCGACAGCCTGCGCATTCCCCTGAAGTACTTGGCCAACCTGCTGACCGCAGGCGATGAAAAACCGGTCAAGCGTGCGCTGAAACGCTTGCTGGCGATGCGCGCCTACAAGCGTTCGGAGCAAGTCGATGGCGTCCAGGACCTGCAAGTGCTGGCGGATGTCGGTTTGAGCGTGGCTCAGGTTGAAGAGATGTATCGCTACCTGGCGATTGCCAACTATGAGGACCGCTTCGTAGTACCGAGTGCTCACCGTGAAGACGCCATGAGCGACGCCTTCGCCGAGCGCTCCGGGTGCGGCTTCAGTTTTGGCAGCGGGTGCAGTGGCAGCTCCGACACCAACATGTTTGGTGCGAAGAAAGCCAACCGCCGCGACATCCTCAAAACCGTGCAGTTGTGGGAGGAATGAGCATGCAAATTCTCAAAGTGATTTCGCTGCTGCTCGACTACCCGACCGAGACCCTGACGGGCGGGCGCGACGAACTGGAGCAAGCGATTATCCAGTCCCGGGAAATCAGCCCGAAGCAGCGCGGCGCATTGTTCGAGTTGCTGGAACTGATCTGCGCCAATGACCTGATGGACGGGCAGGAGCACTACGGTGCGCTGTTCGGCCGGGGGCGCTCGCTGTCGCTGTTGTTGTTCGAGCACGTGCACGGCGAATCCCGCGACCGTGGCCAGGCGATGGTCGACATGATGGCGCAGTACGAAGCCGCCGGTTTTGCCATCGGCGTCAAGGAGCTGCCGGACTATATCCCGCTGTACCTGGAGTTCCTTTCGACCCGCGAAGACATCGAGGCCCGCGAGGGCCTGGCGGATGTGTCGCACCTGCTGGCCTTGCTCGCGGCGCGTCTGGAGGAGCGTGAAAGCGCTTACGCCAGTTGCTTCCGGGCGCTGCTGCAAATTGCCGGGGCCGAGCCTCATCAGGCGGTGGCCGACCTGCGCGCGCAGGTCGCCGCAGAACCCCGGGACGACTCCCTCGAAGCCCTCGACAAGATCTGGGAAGAGGAGGCCGTGGATTTTCTCCAGGCCGAACAGCAGGACCGTTGCAGTGGACTGCCAAGCGCACCGGGCAAGGCTCGGGAAGAAAGCGCGGTGCCGCTGCACTGGGTCGATTTTCAGCATGAAGGGCTGGCCGCCGTGCCAGCCAAGGAGGTGGGCAATGTCTAAATGGAATCTGTTGTTGTTCGGGGTTTACCCCTATGTGGCCCTGGCGATTTGCCTGATTGGCAGTTGGGCCCGCTTCGATCTGTCGCAGTACACCTGGAAGGCGGGCTCCAGCCAGATGCTCAACCAGCGCGGCATGCGCGTGGCGAGCAATTTCTTCCACATCGGTGTGTTGTTCGTGCTAGCCGGGCACTTCGTTGGCCTGCTGACTCCGGCGTCGGTTTACCACCATGTGATCAGCACCGAGAACAAGCAGTTGCTGGCGATGGTTTCCGGCGGGATCTTCGGCCTGCTGTGCCTGGTGGGGCTGCTGATGCTGGTCAAACGGCGGCTGACCGACCCTCGGGTTCGCGCCACCTCCAGCCCTTCGGACATCCTGATTCTGCTGGTGTTGCTCGCGCAGTTGCTGCTCGGTCTGCTGACGATCGTCGCGTCCACCGAACACATGGACGGCTCGGTCATGGTGATGCTTGCCGATTGGGCACAGAACACCGTGCTGCTGCGGCCGATGGACGCGGCGGCATCGATTGCCCCGGTCGGGCTGACCTACAAGCTGCACGTGTTTCTCGGCTTGACCCTGTTCGTGCTGTTCCCCTTCACCCGTCTCGTACACATGATCAGCGCACCGATCTGGTACCTGGGGCGTCGTTATCAAATCGTTCGTCAGAAGTTCTGAGGAGACAATCATGTCAGGTGGATGTGGATGTGGTGGCGGTAACGGGGGCAGCGGTGGCTGCGGTTCTTCCAAACAAGCGCAGCCCGATGTCGTCGACATCGCGCCGACCGCTGTGGGGCAGTTTGAGGCCCTCCCGGTTGAGTCGGCGACCGATGACGCCCCGGCGCAGTTGATTGCCAGCAGCGAGCAGGAGTGGCCGATCATCAGCGTCAACGGGGTGTCGATCACCCCGGAAGCGATGGCGCTGGAGCTGCAATATCACCCGGCGGAAAGTCGCGAGGAGGCGGTCTATCTGGCCGCCCGGGCGCTGGTGATCCGCGAGTTGTTGCAGCAGCGCATTGCCGAACTCGGCGTGGCGCTGGAGATCGGCGCTGGTGAGAACGAAGAAGCGGCCACGCGCTTGTTGCTTGAGCGTGAGGTGCATGTGCCGCAGTGCGATGAGGAAACCAGCCTGCGCTACTACGAAAACAATCGCGGGCGCTTTCACAGCGCGCCGTTGCTGGCGGTGCGGCACATCCTGCTCGAATGCGCGCCGGACGATACCGAAGCCCGCGCACTGGCGCATGCTCAAGCGGAAATCCTGTTGCAGCGGCTGGAAGAATTCCCCGGCAGTTTCGCCGAGCTGGCCGTGAAATATTCGGCCTGCCCGTCGAAGGCGCAAGGCGGTTCTTTGGGGCAGATCAGCAAAGGCCAGACCGTGCCCGAACTGGAACGTCAACTGTTCACCCTGGCGCCGGGCCTGGCCAGCAAACCGTTGGAGAGCCGTTACGGCTGGCATGTGATCAGTGTCGATCAGCGGATCGAAGGCATGCCGTTGCCCTATGACGTGGTGGCGACGGCGATCCGCACGCAGTTGCAGCAAGGCGTCTGGCAAAAAGCCCTGGTGCAGTACCTGCAAACCCTGATCGGCGCGGCGGATATTCGCGGCATCCACTTGCAGGGCGCCGACTCACCGCTGGTGCAGTGAGCCTTGGGGTCAACGGGAGATGTGATGAACGCTGTGATGCAGGATGGCTTTGGACGGCAGATCGACTATCTGCGGATGTCGGTGACGGACCGTTGTGATTTTCGCTGTGTGTATTGCATGGCGAAAAACATGACGTTCCTGCCGCGTCAGCAGGTCCTGACGCTGGAGGAACTGCAACGCCTGGCGACACTGTTCGTCGGCCAGGGTGTGCGCAAAATCCGCCTCACCGGCGGCGAGCCGCTGATCCGTCCCGGCATCGTCGGACTGTGCCGCAACATCGCTGCCTTACCCGGTTTGCGCGAACTGGTCATGACCAGCAACGGCTCGCAACTGGGCCGTTTGGCCCGGCCGTTGGTGGAGGCGGGCGTGAAGCGGATGAACATCAGCCTCGATAGCCTGGACGGGCAGAAGTTTCGCGCAATCACCCGCAACGGCGATCTCGATCAGGTGCTCAACGGCATCGAAGCGGCGCGGGACGCGGGGTTCGAGCGGGTCAAACTCAACTGCGTGGTGATGAAGGGGCGCAACTTCGATGAAGTCCCGGGGTTGGTGCAATACGCCATTGATCAACACATCGACATCAGTTTCATCGAGGAAATGCCCTTGGGCGATGTCGGCCGATCACGGGGTGAATCGTTTTGCTCCAGCGACGACGTGCGGGCGCTGATTGCCAGTCGTCACCGCTTGCTCGACAGCACCGAAAATAGCGGCGGGCCGGCGCGCTACGTGCGGCTGGAGCGCCATCCCGACACCCGCATCGGTTTCATTTCACCCAACAGCCACAACTTCTGTGGCAGTTGCAACCGGGTGCGAATGACCGTCGAGGGCAAGCTGTTGCTGTGTCTGGGGCAAGACGATGCGCTGGATTTGCGTGGCTTGCTGCGCCGCTATCCGCTGGACGATCAACCGCTGATCGACGCCGTGCAAAAAGCCCTGCGCGGCAAGCCATTGCGTCACGACTTCAACCCCGCCGGCGAGGTGCAGATAGTGCGCTTCATGAACATGAGTGGCGGTTGAACGGGATACGCAGATCCACTGTGGGAGCGGGCTTGCTCGCGAAGGCGGCTTATCAGTCAGCCATGATGTTCGCTGACACACCGCTTTCGCGAGCAAGCCCCACACATTAGATGCACGCTGTGTCACGTGGTTTTAATCGTCCGCAAATCTTGATGTCGATCAATTGCAGAACCGCTTATTGCCCGTAGTCTTCACTGCATGTTGTGTTTTTTACTTAGTAAAAATCTATATGTAGTGTTTGGAGGCCTAATGCAGAGCACGCTGATTTCAGTGGGATGTAACCGTTTGCACAAGCGCGACGGCAATCTGGTCGCCTTTGATGCGGACAAAATCCGTCAGGCGTTGATTGCGGCGGGCAAGGCCACCGGAGAGTATGCCGAGGCGGAAGCCGAAGGTTTGCTGCTGGCGGTACTGGCCCGGCTGGAAGGATTGCCCCGGCTGCATGTTGAGCAAATCCAGGACCGCGTTGAAAGGGTGCTGATGGACGCCGGTTATTTCCTCGCCATGCGGGCCTACATCGTCTATCGCGAACAGCACGGGCGTTTGCGCCGTGACCGCCGGACCCTGGTCGAAGTGGCCACGTCGATGAACGAATACCTGGACCGCGAAGACTGGCGGGTCCAGGCCAACGCCAATCAGGGTTATTCCCTCGGTGGGCTGGTGTTGAACGTGTCGGGCAAGGTCACCGCCAACTACTGGCTGGACGAGGTGTACAGCGAGGCCATCGGCCAGGCCCATCGCGAGGCCGATTTGCATGTGCACGACCTGGACATGTTGGCCGGTTACTGCGCCGGCTGGTCGCTGCGGACCTTGTTGCATGAAGGCCTCAATGGTGTGCCGGGGCGTGTCGAAGCGGGGCCGCCGAAGCATTTGAGCAGTGCCCTGGGGCAGATGGTGAATTTCCTCGGCACCCTGCAAAACGAATGGGCCGGCGCCCAGGCGTTCAGCTCGTTCGATACCTACCTGGCGCCGTATGTGCGCAAGGATCAACTGAGTTATCCGGAGGTCCGCCAGGCGCTCCAGGAGTTCATCTACAACCTCAACGTTCCGTCGCGCTGGGGCACCCAGACGCCGTTCACCAACCTGACCTTCGACTGGGTCTGCCCGCAGGATTTACGCGAGCAGATCCCGATCATCGGCGGTGAAGAAATGCCGTTTGCCTACGGCGACCTGCAAGTCGAAATGGATGTGCTCAACCGCGCCTACATCGAGGTGATGCAGGCCGGCGATGCGAAAGGGCGAGTGTTCACCTTTCCGATCCCGACCTACAACATCACCCATGACTTTCCGTGGGACAGCGAGAACGCCGACCGCCTGTTCGAGATGACGGCCCGTTATGGCCTGCCGTACTTCCAGAACTTCCTCAATTCCGATCTGCAACCCAACCAAGTGCGCTCCATGTGCTGCCGGCTGCAACTGGATGTGCGCGAGTTGCTCAAGCGCGGCGGCGGTTTGTTTGGCTCGGCGGAACAGACCGGATCGCTCGGTGTGGTGACCATCAACTGCGCGCGCCTGGGCTATGTGTTCAAGGGCGATACCAGCGGTTTGCTCAAGCGCCTGGACACGCTGATGGAGCTGGCGATGGAAAGCCTGGAGGTCAAGCGCAAGGTCATCCAGCACCATATGGACGCCGGTTTGTACCCTTACACCAAGCGTTACCTGGGCACCTTGCGCAACCATTTCTCCACCATCGGCCTCAATGGCCTGCATGAAATGCTGCGCAATTTCAGTGCCGACAAAGAGGGCACGCACACCGAGAATGGCCGCCAGTTCGCCCTGAAGTTGCTGGACCATGTGCGCGCCACGTTGCTGCGTTTTCAGGAAGAAACCGGGCACCTCTACAACCTGGAAGCGACCCCGGCGGAAGGCACCACCTATCGCTTCGCCAAGGAAGACCTCAAGCGCTACCCCGACATTCTCCAGGCCGGCACGACGCAAGCGCCGTATTACACCAACTCCTCGCAATTGCCGGTGGGCTATACCGATGACCCGTTCGAAGCCCTGGAGCTGCAAGACGAACTGCAATGCAAATACACCGGCGGCACGGTCTTGCATCTGTACATGGCCGAGCGGATTTCCTCGACCCAGGCCTGCAAGCAACTGGTGCGCAAAGCCCTTGGACGTTTCCGCCTGCCGTACCTGACCGTGACCCCGACGTTCTCGATCTGCCCGGTGCACGGCTACCTCGATGGCGAGCATGAGTTCTGCCCCAAATGTGACGAGGTCCTGCTGTTGAAAGAACAGCTACCCGGCACCGTTCACTGATTTCGATCCACTCAATCCCAAGGAGCTTCACCATGACTGCATCGCAAACACTGCCCCAGGCTCAACGTCAACGCTGCGAAGTCTGGACCCGGGTGATGGGCTATCACCGGCCGGTTTCGGCGTTCAACCCAGGCAAACAGTCCGAGCACCGCGAGCGGGTGCACTTCACTGAAAGCGCGGCGCTGGCCGGACGCCAATGAGTCGAACGCTACGGGTTGGGGGCATGGTGCCCCTGACCACTATCGACTATCCGGGGCAGCTCGCCTGCGTGCTGTTTTGCCAGGGTTGCGCCTGGCGTTGTCGTTACTGCCATAACCCGCAGTTGATCCCGCCTCGGGGCACCGATGAAGTGGATTGGCGGCGGGTGTTGGCGTTTCTGCAACGCCGTCAGGACCTGCTCGATGCGGTGGTGTTCAGCGGCGGTGAGCCGACCTTGCAAGACGGTTTGCTTGGCGCGATGGATGAGGTGCGGGCGATGGGTTTTCGCGTCGGCCTGCACAGCGCCGGGATCAAACCGGCGGCGTTTGCCAAGGCCCTGACCGGTGCCGATTGGGTCGGTTTCGATGTCAAGGCATTGCCCGAGGATTGCCAGGCCATCACCCGGGTCGAAGGCAGTGGAGCGGCGAACTGGCGCAGCCTCGAACATCTGTTGGCCAGTGGTGTGGATTACGAATGCCGCACCACCGTGCACTGGCATCTGTTCAAACCGGCAGGGCTGTTGATCCTCGCGCAGCGCTTGAATGAGCTGGGCGTCAAACGCTTCGCCGTGCAACTGGTACGCACCGAGCAGATGTTCGATCCGCAACTGCCAAGTGTGTCGGCACAAGCCTTGCTTCCGGATCTTTGGGAGGCCATGCGCGAGTTGTTTCCAGCGTTCGTGTTGCGGGGGTAACCGAGGCTGCGGCTAAACGATTTAACAGTGACACCCACCATGATTTTCAAATGCGCTGCCTATCGGGCAGGTATCAAACGGGGAGCATTTGATATGGCCACATTAAGTACCGCACAACGCATCGTCATCGGTTTTGCAATTGCACCGCTGGCGCTGATGGGCATGGCGTTTTACGCGTTGCACGACCTGTCGACACTCAAGGACCAGTCGGTGCTTATCGTCCAGCAGGACTGGCCGAAGATCGAACCGATCATGGTCATTGCCACCGGCGTGCGCGATAACGCCAGGAACACCCGGGATTTGCTGATCAATAAAGACAATTCGCAAGTGCAGCAATCCATCGATACCACCAAGAAACGCATCACCCAGGCCCTCGAAACGCTGGAGCCGCTGTTCTATCTGCCCGAAGGCAAAGCCGCTTACGCCGCGCTGAAAAAGAATCGTGAAGCCTACGTGGCCGCGTTCACCCAAGTGCAGGTGTTGATCCGGCAAGGGGCCGTCGATGACGCCATGACCCAGCTCAAACAGAAGGTCGTTCCGGCCGAGGCCGAGGTGTACCGAAGCCTGGATGAATTGATGGCGCTGCAAGGGAAAATCTTCGCCGACCGCGAACAGTCGGCCCAGGCACTGTACAGCGATGCCCGGCGCAACATGTTCGGGTTGTTCCTGCTGTGCCTGGGGCTGGTCGTTACCGCCGCGATCATTGTCACCCGCAGCGTGACCCGGCCACTGGGGGGCGAGCCCGATGAGGCGGCGCGGCTCTTGAGCCAAATCGCCCAGGGCGACCTGACGACGCAGGTGCCGGTGCAGGCCAGTGCCGACGGCAGTGTGATGATGAACATGCACCAGATGCAGCAAAGCTTGAATGCCATGGTCAAGCACATTGCGACCTCGGTGGATCAGGTGGCCAGTTCCTCCGAAGAACTGAGTGCAGTGAGCAGCCAGACCAACAGCAGCCTGCAATTGCAAGGGCTTGAAATCGAGCAGGCGGCCGCTGCGGTGAACCAGATGACGGCGGCGGTCGATGAGGTGGCGCGCAATGCGGTGAGCACTTCCGAGGCTTCGCGACAGTCCGAGAAAACCGCGCAACGTGGCCGTGAACAGGTTCAGGAAACCGTGGTTTCCATCGGCGAACTGGCCGATGGCGTCACCGATACGTCACAGCGTATCGAGCAACTGGCCGGCCGGGTGCAGGACATCAGCAAGGTGCTGGATGTGATTCGCAGCATTGCCGATCAGACCAATTTGCTGGCGCTCAACGCGGCGATTGAAGCGGCGCGGGCCGGTGATGCCGGACGCGGCTTTGCCGTGGTTGCCGACGAAGTGCGCGCCCTGGCCCATCGCACTCAGGAGTCCACCCAGGAAATCGAGCAGATGATCGGCAACATTCGCCAGGACACCGGCCATGCCGTGACCGCCATGCAAAGCAGCAGCACCCTGGTGCGCGCGACCCTGGAAGTGGCGCAACGCTCGGGTGATGCGCTGGATGAAATCACCCGGTCCATCTCGCAGATCAACGAACGCAACATGATGATTGCCAGTGCCACGGAGGAGCAGGCGTTGGTCGCGCGCGAAGTCGATCGCAACCTGATGGGCATTCGTAATTTGTCAGAGCAGGTGTTGCAGGGTGCCCGGCATACGCAGGCCGCCGGCCACGATTTGGCGCAGATGGCCGGTGCGCTGCACCAGACTGTGGCGCGGTTTAAAGTTTAGAAGGGGAGTTTTAAGGTGAAGCTGAGCCATGATGATGTGGCTTGGCGCACGTGCTGATTTTTCATCGGCTTTAAGAGTGGGGCGCGAGCAGACGTGGCGGCTACCAGCAATCAGGACCTGAGGTGTGGTGTAGGAGCGAGGCTTGCCCGCGAACAGCGACGACGCGCTGTGCCAGACACGACGCCTTCGCGAGCAAGCTTGGCCCCTACGATGCCTGGCGACTACCCGGGCTTGTGGTTATCCAGTACGCGATTGACCGCTAACTCACCCATCAAAATGACCCGTTGCAGCACCAGCATCGTATAGCGTCGCGGGCCTTGCGCGAGGTCGACAAGATCGTTGACCATCTCGCGGGCGGATGCCAACGATTCGCTGGCGTCGACGAGCAACGCTTCGTCATCGGCCGCAGGGTTAACGATGAAATGGGTGCTGGGGCTGCGGGGCGGTATCGGCTCTTTCTGGGCCCCGGGGTTGAGGTAGAAGTCGAGCGCGCGGTCTGCCGCCAATTTCAGTTTCCTGGGGTCAAGGGCGGCGTCGAACGGTACTGGATCGAAATGCGGGGGGTTGGGTGTGACTTTGAACATAGATAAAACTCCTGATACGAATTTTAAGGAGCCATCACTCTTGCTACCAAACAAAGGGTGGCGGCCATACGTGGGTTGGTAGACCGGTCGTATCAGGAAACCCGGCGCTCACAGAGGAGCCCCACGCATGACCACCATATAAAGAGGCGTTGTCATGCGGCTGATAACGATGCGGGCTACCAAACCCGATCACTGTTTTGCAGTGACCAGCAAACGATATAGCCCGCCCCACAGCCGCACAAGCCGGCGAATTCTGGCGTACCCGTAGGCAACGACGCAAGGTGTTGTAGCCGTTTATGACGTAACACTGGGTGTCACTAAACGCGTTCTTCAAAACGTGTTTATGGACATCAAACGCCCAGCGTTTCTTCCCCTGTTGTTGGTGGGTTTTGAGCAAACATGGCGTTTAGCGGGACGTTACGGAGCGGTCGCACCTGCGCTCAACCCCAGAACTGCAACCACCAGCCAACCCCGACCAAGCCGTTAGCCACTAACAGACAAACGCCAGCCGCCAAGCGCCGCCCCAAGGCCAGATCTTCGCGCCCCAACCGTTCCCAGCCCAGCAACAGACTCCAACCGATCGCAGCCAGCAACAGGCAGGCCCGGGCCGGTTGAACCCACGCCAGCAACAGCCCTTCGTAGCGCAGCAATTTCACCGTCGTTGCCGACAAGCCGAGGAACAATCCCGCACCACCCAGGGGCGTGAGGGTCAGCGCCAGGGGCCAATACAGGGCGCGATCTTGCGCCAGTCGAGCGCTCAGGCGCAGCAGGATCAGCAGCGCGGTGCCGAGCAGTATCGAACTCAGACTCAGGTAAACCACAATGCTGAAACCGTCGAGCCAGGTGAAGCTGTCGTTGAGTTGCGGGTAGTGAGTGAGCAACCACCACGGGGCGTTGTCCTGCAGGGCCCAGAGCATGTCGTGTTCGATCAGCCATTCGGCCAGGGCTTGTTTGAGGGCGACGAACCAGGGGCTGACGGTCCACTGAAACGCGCCCATGGCCAGGCCGATCACGCCAAACAGCAGCAACCGGGCATCCCAGCGGGAAAGCGTCTGCGCGGTGGCCTGAAGGATTTCCTGGTTGCTGGAGCGGGCGATGAGTTGAACCGCGCCGCGTTGGCCGCTGCAACGTCCACAGGCGTGGCAGTCACTGGCGCCTTGCAGGCGACGGATGTCGAGCAGCGGCGCGCAGTTGGGCGGTGGCAGGCGTGGCGCGGTGTTGGCGATCCAGCGTTGTTCATCCACCCGAAAGTGCACCGGGGCCAGCCGGGCGAGCAGGGCGAAAACGCCGCTGACCGGGCATAGATAACGGCACCAGACCCGTTTGCCCCGGGCAAACAACAAGCCGACGCCGACCGCCGCCACGGTCGAGCCGCCGAGAATCAATAACGCCGCTTGGGCGTAGTCGTAAACGCTGATCAGTTGCCCGTAGAGGGTGGTCAGGCAAAACGCCAGGGTGGGCCAGCCGCCCCAGCGCAACCAGCGCGGCACCCCCAAGCCTTTACCGTAGTGGCTGGCCCATTCGCTGAGTGAACCTTCCGGGCATAAAACTCCACACCACAGCCGTCCGAACAACACCATCGACAGCAGCACGAATGGCCACCAGATTCCCCAGAACAAAAACTGTGCGAGCAAGGTCAGGTTGTCGACGATCCGCGCCTGGCTGTCCGGCAGCGGCAACATCGCCGGGGTCACCAACAGCAACGCGTAGAACAGCACCACGACCCACTGCACGGCACGGATGACCGGCGCATGACGACGCATCCCGTCACCCAGGCGCTGGAGCCATCGATTGCGCCGGCTCAGGTCGGGCATGGCAGGTTGTCCGCAGTCCGTGGCCGCAGCCAGACACCGACCACCAGCCAGTAACCGAGCCATACCAACAAGGTCAGGCCACTGGGGGTTGCCCGATAACCGGCGAAACCGGCCAGAAAACTGCCCAGTCCATGGCTGTCGCTCAGCACCGCGCTGCTGTCCCACAGCGCCTCGCCAACGAGGCTGTAGACCTGCTCCGGCACATCGAGGGCGAGCAGTTGGCCGCCGATTCGCTCGGTGCCGCTGACCAATAGCGCTGCGCCCAGCATGAGCAGGACCACTTCGCTGAGCGCAAAAAATCGCCGCCATGAAATGAACCGGCGACTGCTGTGCAGCAGGGCAAGAGTGAGGGCCGACAGCACCAGGCCCATGACGCCGCCGACTGCAAACAGACCGAGCTGCGGGCCACGCAAGCGAGCGCCGGCGCCGTAGAGAAACACCACGGTTTCGCTGCCTTCGCGGCTGACCGCGAGCATCGCCAGCAGCAACAGCCCCAAACCGCCGCGCCGGGCCAGATGGCGGTCGGCATGTTGGCGCAAATCAAAGGTCAGCGTGCGCCCGTGGCGATGCATCCAGCCGACCATTTGCACCATCAGCAGGCTCGCCACCAGCGCCAGCGCTGCCTGGAACCATTCACTGGCCGAGCCGCTCATGGCCTCGCCGGCAAACAGAATCAGCACCGCGAGCAGGCCTGAGAGCATCAAGCCCAGCAGCACCCCGGCCCAGAGGAATTTGACCAGGCGATTGCCCTGGCCTTGCTGGCTGGCCCAGGCCTGGAGGATGCCGATCACCAGCAGCGCCTCGACGCTTTCGCGCCAGACGATGAACATTGATTGATTCATGGGAACTCCGTGCATGCGCGGTTTACTTCGCGAGGATGCCGCCCTCGGGCAGTTGCGGATTGAACTCGTCGAAAAAGGGATAGTGGCCGGGGCTGAGCGGGTGAATCACGACGAAGGTGGTCACGCCCGGCGACAGCACTTTTTCAACCCGCAACGGTGTGCTCTCGAACTCGGCCGGTCCCTGGCCGTTGTTCTTCAGGACGATCTTGAAGCGCTGTCCGGCCGGCACCTCAAGCACGGCCGGGGTGAAGTGGCCATCGCGCAGGATCAGTTCGTAGGTCGGCAACTCTGCTCGGGCCGTTATCGGCGCAACTGCTCCGGCCAGCATCAGGCAGGCGAGAGGCAGGCGTTTCATTCAATAGCCACCTTTTTTGCCGATGCCGGCGTAGACGAACTCGTAGTGCAGTTCGCAGCGTTCGAACCAGGGCGCTACACCGGTTTCCTTGTCGGTATGGCGCCCGAGGGAGGCGTGACCGCTGGGTGGCAGAACGGTGAAGGTCAGCCGATATTTGCCTGGCCCCAGCAGCTTCACATTGTCGCCATAGTGCGGGCCGTCATTGGCGACCATGGCATGGAAATCACCCTTGATTTCCTCCGGGTTACCCGCTCTGCTCAAACTGAACGAGACATTGAGGTAAGGCACGAAACTGCCTTCCTGAAAGCCTTGGCGGTTGTCAGCGGTGGCCCGGATATCGGCTTCCAGGTGAACATCGGAATCGGCCGTCGCGCGCATCATGCCCGCCGGTGCCATCTCGATCGGTTGCAAATACACCGCCCCGACTTCAAGTCCAGGACACAGCTGGGGTTCGCCGATCGGGTATTCCTTGGCTTGAGCCAGCGGTACGAGCAAGAGCAGGGCGAGTGAGAGGTGGGTACGCATAAGGTCTTCCTGGGCGCTGTCGAGTAGGAACCCGAGTCTAGGAAGCTTTGCCGCGAACAATAATGATTGTTATCAAGTTTTGAGTCATTAAATCGCTGGTTTGTCACGCTGGCGAAATTGCTCGATGTCGGTTCTTGATATCCATCAAGGATGGCGCTGCTCATTGGCGGTAGGTTGGAAAAACGCCTCTCAATGATCGGAGACCGGCATGGCCAAAAACTTCCCCGTCAACCCCAGGCACCCTGAGCGGATCTGTTGGGGCTGCGACCGCTATTGCCCGGCCAAGTCCCTGGCGTGCGGCAACGGCTCCGACCGCACGATGCATCCTGCTGAGCTGTTCGGCGAGGATTGGTGCGTGCCGGGCGAGTGGGGCCTGGAGAAATTGATCACGACCGACAAGATGCCGGATGAAAGCGTCTGACCCTGATCAGTTGGCATTCAGCCTTCAGACGCGCCGGGCGTTGCTTGCGCCAGGAAGGTGTAGATCCGCTCATCCATCGAATGGGCCGCGTTGACGTGTAGCCAAACCGGGTGCTGCTGAACAATTTTGATGTAGTCGACATTTTCATCTCCAGAACGAATGGGTAAGGCATCAATTACCAAGGGATACACAGGTCGCAGGCACCTTCGGTGTTTTCGGCGAGCGCGATTCCTGGGACACGATGAACAGCAGGCCGAGCACCGGGATGATGGCGGCGGCAAAGGGGATGGCGGAGGCGCCTAGGTGGCTGTCGATCACGGCGCCGCCGATGAGGCCGCCCAGGGCGTTGGCGATGTTGAAGGCCGAGATGTTCGCCGTAGCCGCCAGTTCAGGGGCCTTCGAGCCGTACTTCATCACGCGCATTTGCATCGGCGGCAGGTTGGCAAACGTCGTCACGCCGTAGATGAATGCCGCCACCAGGAACAACCATTTGTAAGGGGCCACGAAGCCGACCAGCACCAGGGCTGCGATCATTGCGATAGGCCAGACGATCAGCGAGCGGTGCAGATTGGCGTCGGCGGTACGGCCACCGATGCTGTTACCGACGACCAGGCCGGCACCGACCACCACCAGCACCCAGGTGATTGCACTGCGGTCGAACCCGGCGATCTGTTCTGCCACCGGCGCGATGTAGCCGTACAGCGTCATGAAACCGACCCAGCCGAGCATGGTGAACGTCAGGCTGGCGAGCAGATTGCGGTCACGGAAAACCGAGAGTTGGGTCAGTACCGAGGCCGGTTTCTCTTCAGGGCTGCGCTGGATCGTGGCGGCGATCAACAGCATCGCGATAACACCCATGACCGAGACGACGAGGAACGTGGTGTGCCAGTCGAAGGCATTGCCGATCCAGGCACCCGCCGGGACGCCCAGCACGTTGGCCAGGGTCAGGCCACCGAACATCTGGCCAACCGCTCGGCCGGCCATGCTATCGGCCACCATGCGTGTGGCGACGACGGCGCCGATCCCGTAGAACGGCCCTTGCGTCAGGCCCGCCACAACGCGGCTGATAATCAGTGTCGTGTAGTCGGTGCTGAAGGCCGCCATCAGGTTGCCGGCGACAAACAGCCCCATCAGCGCAATCAGCACGGTTTTCTTTTCGAAGCGTGCCAGCCACAGCGTCAGGAGCGGGCCGCCGATCACAATGGCGAGCGCATAAGCGGTGATCAGGTTGCCTGCTTGCCCGGTGCTGATTTTCAAGCTGTCAGCCACTTGGGGCAGGATGCCCGCGATGAGAAATTCGGCGGTGCCGATCGCGAAGGCGGAAAGGGTCAGTATCCAGATTTGAATCGGCATTCTTGAAGTCAGTGACATGGTCGTTCTCCTTCTCAAAAGTCAGTTGATCAGTGCGCGGCGATCGACGACGGCACGGGTTCGGAAAAAACAGCTTCAAGCAGCGGACCGCCGGGAGCGCGGAAGAACAGGCGACGTTCCTGCAGCTCTTCGAGGTCCATGGTTGAGTAGAGAATGCCCAGGCGTTCGAGCTTCTGGCGGAACGCGCTGTACCCTTCGATGCGGAAACCCACGTGGTCAATTGCCTCGGCGGCATGGTCGATGCCATAGCCCTGGGTGCCGATGATGTGCACCAGCGGCTGGCCATCGGTATAGAGCCAGTGACCGGGAATGCGCTTGATGGCTTGTGGACGTTCGCCGTCCTGCAGATCGAATACGGTACGAAAGAAATCGCGGGTGCCAGCGATGTCGCGAGTGCGGATGGTGACGTGGTCCAGGTGCATGGCTATCTCCTGCCGGTTGATGTGGCGAAGATAGACATTGCGAAGTAATTTGATAATTGCTTAGGATTCGAAATTATATTTCGGAGAGTCCGAAAGATGACCCTGGATAACCTGGCGCTGTTTCTGATGATCGTCGAGAAGGGTGGCCTGTCTGCCGCCGGTCGCGAGCTGGGGCTGTCGCCGGCTTCGGTGTCCGAGCGCCTGGCGATGCTTGAGGGCTACTACGGCGCGAGCCTGCTGACCCGCACCACCCGCTCGATCAGCCTGACCGATGAAGGACGACTGCTGGCCGATGGCGCCCGCCGCCTGCTGGCCGAAGCCGATGAGCTGGAAAGCAGCATCCGCTTGGGCGCGCAAAAAATCTCCGGGCTCATTCGTCTCAGTGCCCCGGTCGATCTTGGGCACGCGCGGATCGTGCCGATTCTTGACCGCTTTCTGGCCGAGCATCCGTCGGTGACGATCGACCTCAACCTCACCGATGGTTTTGTCGACCTGGTCAGTCAAGGGATCGACTTCGCCGTGCGTTACGGGCTGTTGGCCGACAGCACGCTGCGGTCCAAGCCGATTGGCGAGAACCGGCGCGTGGTGTGTGCCGCGCCGCGATACCTTGAGCTCAATGGCATGCCTCGACACCCGGACGACCTGGCGCAGCATGACTGCATCGTCATGCGCTTTGGCGCCAACATCGATCGGGTCTGGACGTTCCGGGTCGCGAGCGAGGCCTACCGCGTTGTGGTGCGGGGGAGGAGGGTGGCGAATAACGGCGGGCTGGTCAGGCAGTGGTGCCTGGACGGGCACGGCATCTGCAACAAGTCCGTCTGGGATGTTCAGGCCGATCTTGCCGCTGGCCGACTGGTGGAAGTGCTTCCTGATTTTTCGCCCGGCCAAACGGCGTTGCAGATTGTGTATCCGCCGGTTCGGGTCCTGCCGCGCCGTGTCCGGGCGTTGATTGACACCATCAGCTCGGAACTGGCGCTGGACGCTGACGGCTGATCGGCAACGCCTAGGGCGCCTGTTCTGAGGGCGGTAAAACGCTCTGCCGGGTATCGTTCTCGGCATCGAGCACCAGCGTCGCTGCCGTGATATCGCCGGCAATGCCCGCCCGAAGTTCCTTGGTTTTCAGGTGGGTAACGAGAGGGCGGTTCAGCGAGAGCGGCCGGCGCCGCTGCGCAAGGCGATCAGCAAGCCGAACATACAGATGAGCGGGCCGCACCACTGGCCGGGATGCCGAGCAAAATCGCGACGGCGGGTGCCAGTGCCGGAAACAGCACGGCTCTGTTTATTGCTCCTGAACACCCTCGAGACACCACCATTATTTGGTAAGGGGGCACTTCATGGTAGGAGCGGCTTGCAAGGCGGATAACCCCTCTGGATGGCCATGCCCTTTGAAGAAAAACTTCATAAACGAAAGGGCAATCGATAAGGGCGTTGGCTCGGTCTTGTTCTATAAGTGAGGGGATCGTTTGTGCATCACGCCTTGGCATCTTCATTATCGGCGACATCTAGTGGTGCATTTTTTTGCGCGTTAATAGTGCGTCTACGCTAAAGGGTGCGCTGTGCTGGACACTTTGTATGACGAGGGCAATAAAAACGGTGAGTGGAAATTTCCCACTTATAGGGCAGAAAACGCACTTGAGTTTCAAATTGCACCATTTCAGTCCGCGCCACAGTTGTGCAAACAACTCGGGGGAAAAACGTTTCAGCGGCTTTACTGATAAAAGTCTCAATAATGAAACAAAATGTCCCAAATGCATCTTTTTTAAAAGGATTTCCGTTTTTATCCCTTCGGGCAACACTTGGGCATAGCCCTTGCAAAAGTACTTTCAAACCACCGCAAGTGTGGTTTTTTAACGGAAAAGAGAGTGGAGAGTTTTATAAATTGGGCGCCAGACATAAAACCGCAAAGGCCAAGTCTCTGGCGCCGGAACGCGTCAAGAGATTGCCGGCGTCATGAGGAATTTATATCCGCATGAAACAGGAAGTTAACGACGCACACTGAGGTGCTATCCAGAAACAGTACTCACTCAACAACGTAAGGCCTCATCTAGTGAAATAGCGAAGTTATAAGAAAATGCCGTTTGTATCGCGGCAAGGAGTGGGGTATGTCCCGAGCTTTTTTTAACGAAATGTATGACGCGAGTGGTGGTTGCCGCCCACATTACCAGGAGTTCGCACGTTGGTTGGCGGACACTCCTCTGGAGTTGCTGGATCAACGTCGTCGCGAAGCCGACCTGTTGTTCCATCGAGCCGGCATCACCTTCACTTTGTACGGGGACGAGCAAGGCACTGAACGGTTGATCCCGTTCGACATCATTCCACGCAGCATCAAGGCCAGCGAATGGCAAATGGTCGAGCGTGGCTGCATTCAGCGGGTCCAGGCCCTGAACATGTTCCTGGCCGACATCTACCACGGCCAACGGATTCTCAAGGAAGGCATCATCCCGGCCGAGCAGGTCCTGGCGAACGAGGGCTACCAGATCGCCATGCAGGGCCTGAACCTGCATCGCGGTATCTACGCCCATATCGCCGGCGTCGATCTGGTGCGTGACGGCGATGGCAGTTACTACGTGCTGGAAGACAACCTGCGCACTCCCAGCGGCGTGAGCTACATGCTCGAAGACCGCAAGATGATGATGCGCTTGTTCCCCGAACTCTTCGCCGCGCAACGGGTGGCGCCGATCGATCACTACCCGAACCTGCTGCTGGACACCCTCAAGAGCTCCAGCCCGCTGGACAACCCGACCACGGTGGTGCTGACCCCCGGTCGCTTCAACAGCGCCTACTTCGAACACGCCTTTCTGGCCCGTGAAATGGGTGTGGAACTGGTGGAAGGCGCCGACCTGTTTGTCCGCGACGATCATGTCTTTATGCGCACCACGTCCGGCCCGAAACAGGTGGACGTGATTTATCGGCGCCTCGATGACGCCTTCCTCGATCCGCTGTCGTTCAACCCCGATTCCATGCTCGGTGTCCCCGGCCTGATTGCCGCCTACCGCTCGGGCAACGTGGTGCTGGCGAACGCTGTCGGTACGGGTGTGGCCGACGACAAGTCGATCTACCCCTACGTTGACGAGATGATCCGCTTCTACCTCAGCGAAGAACCGATCCTCAAGAACGTGCCGACCTGGCAATGCCGCAAACCGGCCGACCTGTCCCACGTACTGGCCCACTTGCCCGAACTGGTGGTCAAGGAAACCCAAGGCTCCGGCGGCTACGGCATGCTGGTCGGACCGGCGGCCACAGCGGCGGAAATCGAAGACTTCCGCGCCCGGCTCAAGGCCCGTCCCGAGGCGTATATCGCGCAACCCACGCTGTGCCTGTCGACGTGCCCGACCTTCGTCGAAAGCGGCATCGCCCCGCGTCACATCGACCTGCGCCCGTTTGTACTGTCGGGCAGTGAAACCCGCCTGGTGCCCGGTGGCCTGACCCGCGTGGCATTGCGCGAAGGCTCGCTGGTGGTGAACTCGTCCCAGGGCGGCGGCACCAAAGACACTTGGGTTGTGGAGGACTAAGACATGCTTTCAAGAACCGCTTCGGACCTCTACTGGATGTCCCGTTACCTGGAGCGCGCCGAAAACCTGGCGCGCATGCTCGAAGTCAGTTATTCGCTGTCGCTGATGCCCCAGGCCGGGCGCACCGATGGCCGCGCCGAGCTGGCGATGTCGCTGCTGGCCGCCGGCACGCTGGACGATTACAACGAACGGTACGGCGAGCTCAACACCGAGCGCATGCTGCACTTCTTCGCGCTGGACGAAACCAACCCCGGCAGCATTTATTGCTGTTTGCAGGCCGCGCGGGCCAATGCGCACGCCGTGCGCGGGCGGATCACCGCCGACATGTGGGAGAACATCAACGCCACGTGGCTGGAGATGCGCAACATCGCCAGCAATGGCCTGGCGCGTTACGGCATCAGCCATTTCTGCGAATGGGTCAAGGAGCGTTCGCACCTGTTTCGCGGCGCGACTTCGGGCACGATCATGCGCAACGATGCCTACTGCTTCATTCGCTTGGGGACGTTCCTCGAGCGCGCTGACAACACCCTGCGCCTGCTGGATGCGCGCTACGAAATGTTCGGCGAAGAGTCGGAGGAGGTGAGCGACAACTCCGCTCGCGGCTACTACCAGTGGAGCGCCTTGCTCCGCGCCTTGTCGTCCTTCGAGGCGTTCAACGAGATCTACCGCAACGCGCCCGGCGCCGAGCAAGTCTCGGAAATGCTGCTGTTGCGCGCCGACGTGCCACGTTCGTTGCACGCCTGTGTCGAAGAGCTGGACCAGATTCTCGCCAGCCTGCCGGGCAACAACGGTCGGCCGGCCCAGCGCCTGGCCGCCGAATTGAATGCGCGGCTGCGCTACACCGGCATCGATGAAATTCTCGATTCCGGCCTGCACCTGTGGCTGACCGATTTCATCGGGCGGATTCGCCACTTGGGCCAGACCGTTCACGAATCCTATCTGGAGGTCGTATGAAACTGTCCATACGCCACGACACCACCTACAGCTACGCCGACGAAGTCTGCACCAGCATCCAGTTCCTGCGCCTGACGCCGAAGAACACCGAGCGCCAGCACATTCTGCAATGGCACCTGGAACTGCCGCGCCTGGTGCGCAGCCAGCTCGATCCTTACGGCAACATCCTGCACGTCCTGACGATGGACGAGCCCCACGGCGCCCTGATCCTGACCGCCTACGGCCAGGTCGACATTGATCAGACCCTGGAAGTGGAGCACGACGATCAGTCGCCGTTGCCGTTCTTGCGCACCAGCCACCTGACGACAGCCGATGCCGCCCTGATCGACTTCGCGGCCAAGCACTGCGGCAGCCGCCGCGACCGCACGGCGTTGATCGACTTGATGAACGGATTGGCCGACTACATGCCGTACAGTCCCGGCGCGACGGCGGTGGACAGCACGGCCGCCGAGTCATTCGCGCGCCAGGCCGGTGTCTGCCAGGACCACACCCACGCGTTCGTCGCGTGTGCCCGCAGCCTGGGCATTCCCGCCCGTTACGTCTCCGGTTACCTGTGCACCGAAGATGAAAGTCACCTCGCCAGTCACGCCTGGGCCGAGGCCTGGCTCGACGACGGTTGGTACAGCTTCGATGTGACCAACCGCTTGTCTCGCCCCGACCGTCATCTGAAGCTCGCGGTGGGCCTGGACTACCTCGACGCCTGCCCGGTGCGCGGCATGCGGCGTGGCGGTGGGGCCGAGTCGATGCTGGCGCGGGTTCAGGTGAACTCGATGGTCCAGGTCCAGCACGCATAACCCTGGTTCGCAGCAGTAACCGTTACCGGCCGTACCGTCATGAGACGGTGCGGCCGTTCATCCTCTATTCACGAGTAACACGAATGACTTATTGCGTCGCTATGCACCTGGCCGACGGGCTGGTGTTCATCTCCGACTCACGGACCAATGCCGGTATCGACCAGATTTCAACGTTCCGGAAGTTGTTTACGTTCAGCACGCCGGGCGAGCGGCTGATTGTTCTGCAAACGGCGGGCAACCTGGCCACGTCGCAATCGGTGGTCAACTTGCTCAAGCAGCGCTCAACCGGGCAGGGGCCGCACTTGTTGAATGTCCGCACGCTGTATGACGCCACCGTGCTGGTGGCTGAAACCATCCGCGAGGTCGTCGCCCGGGACCGCACCAAACTGGCGGGCAAGACCGACTTGAGTTGCTCGTTTCTGGTCGGTGGGCAAATCGCCGACGGGCCGACGGATGTCTACAGCATTTACCCCCAAGGCAACTTCATTCAGGCCACCGAGGACACGCCGTTCTTGCAGTTGGGTGAAGCCAAATACGGCCGGCCGATACTCGATCGCAACCTGACGTACAACGCCTCCATCGAGGAAGGCTTGCGCTGCGGGTTGATCTCGTTCGATTCGACCATGCGCAGCAACCTGTCGGTGGGCATGCCCCTGGACTTGTTGGTGTACCGCAAAAACAGCCTTACCGAGGCCCAGCCGTTTCGCATCACCCACGATGACCCGTACTTCAAGCAAATCCGCAAGCAATGGTCCGCAGGCCTGCAAGACATGCTCGCGGCTCTGCCGGAACCGCCTGACGCCTACCGGATGGTGACGGCCCATCAACGCTAGGCCTTTCACTTGCAAAAAAGCCACCGGCCGGTTTCCCGGGCGGTGGCCTGTTACTGCGGCGTAAACGTTTTTAGCGAACCGTCGGCTTGAGCAAATCCTCCAGGCCGATGCGACGGAACATCTCGGCGCGGACCCGATCGGCCATGGCGTTGACGATTTCGGCACCGTCCTCGGACGGGTCGATATGGCAACGGAACGGACGGCTACCGAACGGCATACCGACGATCTCGACGATGGCACTGGCCACCTCACCGACATCCGCATCAGCCGGTTCCAGGGCTGCCAGGCCTTTGAGTGCCTTCTCCGGCACCCCGGCATAAGGCCCCTCGTTGTATTCGGCGGCACGGGCCTGATCGGCCGGTGAACCGGAATGCACGAAGTGATTGGTGCCCTTGGTGAATGCGCCCGGCACGATGATCGAAGTTTCCACGCCCCAGCGTGCCAGCTCACTGGCGTAGGACACGGCCAGGGAATCCATCGCAGCCTTGGCCGCAAAGTACGGCGCCAGGTACGGCGGGGTGCCGCCGCGTGCGCTGCTGGACGACACCCACAACACCAGGCCCCGACCCTGTTTGCGCAACTGCGGCAGCGCGGCGCGGTTGACCCGCTGGGTGCTCAACACGTTGATGTCGTAGAGCTGGGCGAACTGCTCCGGGGTAAAGGATTCGGCAGGCCCGAAGGACATGTGCCCGGCGTTGTGAACGATCACGTCCAGCCGACCGCAATCCTCGATGATTTTCGCGACACCGGCCTCAACCGACTCACTCGACGCAACATCCAGCTCGACGCTGCGCAGGTCCACCTGATGCTGCTCGGCGTAGCGCTGCACTTCTGCGACCTGCGGCGCGTTGCGCCCCAGGGTTTCACGCATGCTGGCGTAAACGGTGTGACCGGCGTCGGCCAGGGCGCGGGCGGTGAGGGCACCAAAACCGCTGGATGCACCGGTAATCAGGATGATCGATTTCATGTTCGTGACCTCCACAAAAAAGGCTTGGTTTCAGACCAGGCCGCCGTTGACCCGCAGGATTTGCCCGTTGACCCAGGCCGAATCCGGGCCGACCAGGAAGCTCACGACGCGGGCAATGTCTTCCGGCTGAGCCAGACGCTCCAGCGGGGCCATCTTGGCGAAGGTCTGGATTTGCTCTTCGCTCTTGCCATGCAGGAACAGATCAGTGGCGACCGGGCCAGGGGCCACGGCGTTGACGGTGATGTTGCGACCGCGCATTTCTTTGGCAAACACCTGGGTCAGGGATTCCACCGCCGCTTTACTGGCGATGTACACCGCGTAGCCCGGCAGGTTCATGCCGACGGTGCTGCTGGAGAAGTTGATGATCCGCCCGCCAGCGTTCAGTCGGGTGGCGGCTTCGCGCAGGGCGTTGAAGGTGCCACGGGTGTGGATATTGAAATTCTGGTCGAACAGTTCGTCGCTGTGTTGCGCCAGCGGCATGACCTTGAGGATGCCGGCGTTGTTCACCAGTACGTCGACTTTGCCCAGTTGTGCTTCGGTTTCATCGAACAGGCGACGCACGTCGTCGGCGCTGGCTACGTCAGCCTTGACCGCAATGGCCTGGTGGCCGGCCTGACGCAATTCGACCACCAGTTTCGAGGCTTCGGTGGCGCTGTTGGCGTAGTTGACGGCGACAGCGAAACCTTCGCTGGCCAGTTGTTTGGCGATCACCGCACCGATGCCGCGGGAGGCGCCGGTGATGATGGCAACTTTCGAGGTTTGAGCAGTCATGTTTGTGATTCCTTGGAAGGTGTTTGCTTGGGTGAAGCTAGATTCACATGTTTACTCAGGACGATAAATGCACCAGAGTTGCCTTGACTGTTCAACAATCGCCAACAATAGAGCGCCGGGGAGTGCAACGTGGATCAAGTCAAAGCGATGAAGGTGTTTGTGCGGATCTACGAGCGCAGCAGCTTTACCCTGGCGGCGGATGACCTGAACCTGCCACGGGCGACGCTGACCCACACGCTGAATCAGTTCGAGGCCTGGCTCGGCACGCGGTTGCTGGAGCGCAGCACCCGCAAGGTGCGCCCGACCCTGGACGGCGAGGCCTATTACCAGCGTTGCGTGCAACTACTGGCGGAGCTGGAAGAGGCCGAACTGGCGTTTCGCGGCGTGGCCCCGAAAGGGCGGTTGCGCGTGGACATGCATGGCACCTTGGCCAAACACTTTGTGATTCCGGCGTTGCCGCAATTCATGGCCCGTTACCCGGACATCGAGTTATCCATCAGCGAGGCCGACCGCTTTGTCGACCTGATCGCCGAAGGCGTCGATTGCGTGCTGCGCGCCGGCACCCTGGGGGACTCGGCGCTGATCGGCAAACGCGTGGCCAACCTGCGGCAGATCACCTGCGCCAGCCCGGCATACCTGCGTCAGCACGGCGAACCGGAAAGCCTCGCCGACCTGAGCCAGCATCGCGCGGTGAACTACGTCTCGCGCACCACCGCCAAGCTGTTTCCGTTTGAATTCATGGTGGAAGGCGAATTGAAAGAAGTGGCCATTGAAGGGTCGCTGTCGGTGTTCGGTGCGGAAATCTACGCGGCCTCGGCGATTGCCGGAATCGGCATCATCCAGTGCCCGCACTACCGCATGGAAACGCAAATTGCCCAAGGCCTGGTGAAAGAGATTCTGACCGACCTGCCACCGCCGCCGATGCCGGTTTCCGTGCTGTACCCGCACAACCGCCACATGTCGCCACGGGTGCGGGTATTTGTCGACTGGTTGGGCGAGGTGTTTGCCAAAGCGGTGTGAGCGTGGGCTGAAGGTCGTTTTGAACCTTCTGATTTTCGGGCAGATCCAACGTTTACAGCGTCAGGCATTGCCTGCCCGGAGATGATCAAATGAAACGCACGACCCCTTTACTGTTGGTGATTGCAGTAACCCTGCTGCTCGGCGGCTGCTGGCCGTATTGGCATGACGGGCATGGGCATGGACGTGATCACGGTCGCTATTACGGAGGCCAGGAATACCACCGCTACTAGTGCTTGGGCCCAACCTGAAAAGGTTGGGCTTTTTCATATGCCCTCAGTTGAGTCAATCACCGGTCAATTGATGTCTGAATCACACCCGTCTGCATCGGCTTCAAGTGCCTTGGCCGCACGCTGTAACCGGGCGGCGATCAGGGTGTTTTTCAGCAGGTAGGCAATGGTCATCGGCCCGACGCCGCCGGGCACCGGCGTGATTGCGCTGGCGACGGTGCGGGCGCTGGCGTAATCGACATCCCCCACCAGATGGCTGCCGGTTTCGTCAGTCACACGATTGATCCCGACATCGATCACCACTGCCCCGGGCTTGAGCCACGTGGCGTCGATCAGTTTCGGCCGACCCACCGCCGCCACAACGATATCCGCCAATCGGCACAGCGCCGGCGCATCGACGCTGCGCGAATGCACCACGCTGACCGAGCAATGGGCCTGCAACAGCAAGGTCGCCATGGGTTTGCCGACAATGTTCGAACGGCCGATGACCACGGCGTGCAAGCCGCTGATGTCACCACAGGTCTCGTGCAACAAGCGCATGCAGCCGCTGGGCGTGCATGGCGTCAGCACGTCCATGCCTTGCACCAGTCCGCCCACGTTTTCGCGGTGAAAACCGTCGACGTCCTTGATCGGGTCGATGGCGTGGATCACCGCCGCTTCGTCGATGTGACCGGGCAAGGGCAACTGCACCAGGACGCCGTTCACCGTGACATCGGCGTTCAATTGGGCAATCAGCTCCAGCACTTGCGCCTGGCTGGCGGTGTCCGGCAAGCGGTGTTCGAGGGAGCGAATCCCGACTTCCTGGGCCCGCAGCAGTTTATTGCGCACATACACATGGCTGGCCGGGTCGTCACCGACCAGCACGACCGCCAAGGCGGGATAAATCTGTTGCTCGGCCAGGGCCAGAAGCTCTACGCGGACTTCTTCCAGGACCTGGGCGGCGATGGCTTTGCCATCGATGTCCCGGGCCAGTGTTGAGGTACTGCTGATCAAATGCGTCACCGTCATTGAAAGAGCTTCGAGGTATTCATCAAGACGCCGTGGGGCCTTGATGGTCCATTAGCGTCATGAAACCAGGGGCTCAGGTTAGCAGTTTCACGTTTCAATGGGCGACACGACGCCGGGCATTGCACCCGGCGTTGTGGTTTTCAGCGGTTGCTCAGGACAGCTCGCCAATGCCTTGGGTGCGCTTGCCCAGTTTCATCAGCCAGTAATAGCTCAGCGCAGGCACTAGCAAGCCGACGATCCAGGCCAGGTCAACGCCGTCCAGCGCCGTGGCCACCGGACCGACGTAAAGCGTGGTGTTCATGAACGGGATTTCCAGGGCAATCGCCAACACAAAACTGCCGCAGGCGATCCAGTTGATGCGTCCGTAGAGGCCATTCAGGTCGAAGATTGCGTCGATCTGGTATTTGCCTTTGCGCAGGCAGTAGTAGTCCACCAGATTGATCGCCGTCCATGGGATCAGGAAATAGCTCATGAAAAAGATGAAATTGAGGAAGAAGTTGATGAAATCGTCCTGATTGATGGTGCACAACGCTGTCGCGACCAGGCTGATCACCAACATGAACACACCACGTACCCGAGGCGTTACCTTGAGGCGGGCAAAGGGCTCGATGACGGTAATGGTCGACATGAACGCCCCATAGAGGTTGAAAACGTTGATCGACACCTGGCCATAGAGAATAAAGAGGAATAGCAGGACCGCACCGCCGCCGAACAGTCCGGCGACATGGCCACCGACATTGCTGGAAAAATCGCCGATGCCGACGCTGAGGATCGCGCCGAGAATCATCATCCACGCACCGCCGCTGACCGTCCCGGCGTAGCTGTACCAGAACACCTTGGCGCTTGACGTGTTGCTCGGCAGATAGCGTGAATAGTCGGCCACATACGGGGCGTAGGACAGTTGCCAGGTAACGGCAATGCTCACCGCCGCCAGAAATTTCGACAACGAGAAACCGGTCGCCAGCCATTGCTCAACCGGGATCGGCAACCGCAACGCGAGCAGGGTGGCGACGCAGAACACCACCAGCGAGAGCAGCGACAGCAGCTTTTGCAGGCGATGGATCAGGCGATACCCATAGAGCGCGACGACAAAGCACAACGCGCCGATCAGGTAGATATTACCGGTCGCCGGCAAGGGGCTGACCGACTCCAGCGCCTGGGCGGCGAGCAAGGTGTTGCTGACGAAGAACCCGAGGTAAATCAGCATCACGAACAGCAACGGCAACACCGCGCCCAGCACGCCGAATTGGGCTCGGCTCTGGATCATCTGCGGGATGCCCAGCTTCGGCCCTTGAACGGAATGGGAGGCCATGAAAATCGCCCCCAGCAGCGAGCCGACGATGATCGCCAGCGCGCTCCAGAACAGGTTGAGCCCCATCACCACCGGCAATACGCCGGAGGCAATGGTGGTGATGTTCATGTTGGCGCCGAACCAGATGAAAAACAGCGAGCCAGGCTGGCCGTGGCGTTCGGATTCAGGGATGAAATCGATGCTTCTTTTTTCGACGTGCATGGCGATTACTCCTGAGTCCGGGCGAGGTGGGTTTGCAAACGGGCGATGGTGTTTTCGAACTCATGGGGCTGATGGGCGAACCGGTCCGGGCATTCGGGGATCAGGCTCAGGTAATCGCGGTTCTCCAGCGCTCGCCGGCAGTGCTCGCTGGTCAGGATTTCCAGCGAATAGATCCAGTTGGCCATGATCAACAGCGCCGAATAGTGCCCCGCCAGGGTGGTTGTGGTGCAAGCGTCGCCGACCAGGCGAATGTGGTAGCCCAGCGCAAAGGCATCGAACACGCTGCTGAGGACGCAGACATCGGTCAATACGCCACTGATGATCAATGTGTCGACGCCCAATGCCTTGAGTCGGGCATCCAGAGGTGTGCGGTGGAAGGCACTGTAACGGCCCTTGTCGAGCACCCACTCATCCGGCAGCGGCGCCAGTTGTTCGAGTATTTCCACTTGCCGGGAACCGGCGCGGTAGCTGCTGGGGCCACCATCGGCCGCTCGCGGTTCGCCGCGCGGCATGTCGCGGCCGTCGGCCTGATTGATATGGCGGGTGAAAATGACCGGGACCCGCTGGCGGCGGGCGGTTTGGAGCAATGCGGCGGTGTTGGCCACCACTGTGTCGAATTGTTCCAGGACGAATCCGTCCTCTTGCTGCATGTCGATGATCAACAGCGCGTTTTTATTGTTCATTGAGCAAACCTGATCACGAGTCGAAGCACAATGCGCCTCACCACGTCGCGCAATGGCGCGACATGAGGTGCGTGGATTTCTGTTCGGAGGGGCTCAGTGAATTATTTGCCAGAAGCCGTTTTGTTTGGCGCAGACGCTGGCGCGCAGGCGCTTGAGCTGGATGTGCGAAGCGGTCCATGCACCGCGCAGGTAAGCCTGCTCGGCGCCACAGGGCAGGGCGAGTGATGGGAGGCGACCGTTTGGCATTGGAATCGACCCTACACGTCAGTCAGCCCCAGGCTTCGCGCCCCGGGGCAGGTCAGCGGGCTCAGCGAAACGCCGGGACCACTTGCTTGATAAACAGCTCCAGCGATTTTTTCTTCTCGGCATGGGGCAAGCTGTTATCGCACCAGAAGCTGAACTCGTCGACCCCCAGTTCCTGGTAGTACTTGATGCGCGGAATGATTTCTTCGGCGGTGCCGATCATTGCCGTTTTGTGCAGGCTCTCCAGTTCGAACTCTGGGCGCGCGGCAAATTTCTCTTCCGGACTCGGTGCCAGGAAACCGTTGACCGGCACTTCCTTGTTGCCGAACCACGCGTCGAAGGTGCGGTAGAACTTCGAAATCGCCTTGGCCCCGACTTTCCAGCCTTCCGGGTCATCGACTGCGTGCACGTGGGTGTGACGCAGCACCATCAGTTGTGGGCGCGGTACGTCGGGATTGTTGTCCAGCGCAGCCTGGAATTTGTTCTTCAGGTCGAGGACTTCTTCGTCGCCCTTCATCAGTGGCGTGACCATGACGTTGCAGCCGTTGGCCACCGCGAAGTTGTGCGAGTCCGGGTCGCGGGCGGCGATCCACATCGGCGGGTTGGGCTTCTGGATCGGCTTGGGCACGCTGGTAGAGGTGGGGAATTTCCAGATCTCGCCGTCGTGGGCGTAGTCGCCTTGCCACAGTGCGCGCACCACCGGAACCATCTCCCGCAGCGCCTGGCCACCGGACGAGGCGGGCATGCCGCCGGCCATGCGATCAAATTCAACCTGGTAAGCGCCGCGAGCCAGCCCGACTTCCATCCGACCGTTGCTGATGACGTCCAGCAACGCACATTCGCCAGCCACCCGTATCGGGTGCCAGAACGGCGCGATGATGGTGCCGGCGCCCAGGTGAATGGTGGTGGTCTTGGCCGCCAGGTAGGCCAGCAGCGGCATCGGGCTCGGTGAAATGGTGTATTCCATGGCGTGGTGTTCGCCGATCCAGACCGTGCTGAAGCCACCGGCCTCGGCCATCAATGTCAGTTCGGTCAAGTCTTCGAACAACTGACGATGGCTGATGCTGTCGTCCCACCGCTCCATGTGCACGAACAGGGAAAATTTCATGACGCTTACCTCGGGTTTTTATTTTTGAAGGTCGGTTCAGGCCAGGACGGGCAGGGCGCCCATTTTGCCGTGGCAGTACACCAGTGGACCGGTGGTGCGTTGCGGCACGATCAGGTTCTTTACCGCGCCCACCATGATTGCGTGATCGCCACCTTCATACTCACGCCATAACTCGCATTCGATGATCGCCGTGGCATTGCTCAGCAGCGGGTTGCCCAGCTCGCTCAAGGTCCACTCGATGCCTTGGGCCTTATCCTTGCCTTTACGGGCGAAGGCATAGGCTTCGTTCTGCTGGCCGCCGGAAAGTACGTGGATGGCGAAGCGTTTGTTCTTGATCAGGATCGGGTAGGAATCGGAGCTGTAATTGGGGCAGAACAGCACCAGGGCCGGGTCCATGGACAGCGAACTGAACGCGCTGGCGGTAAGGCCGACGATTTGCCCGTCGTCATCCAGGGTGGTGATCACGGTCACGCCAGACGGGAACGAACCCATGACTTGTTTGTAGATGGCGGCATCGATCATTGGACGGTCCTCGGGCGGTGTACGGCGGGTTTTTATGTTTGTTGGTATGATGGTATACCGTAATACATCGTTTGCAAGTGCTTTTTGACGTGAGGCGATCGGCGTAATGTCAGTCAGATAAGCGATAGAAACAGCGATGAATAACCTGTGGCGAGGGAACAAGCTTCCTCGCCACAGGTTCCAGCCCTCACTTCAGGTTAATGCGCGCCGGCCGCCTTATTCAGATCGCTTTCAGCCCATTGGGTGTAGACGCACGCATCAGCGGTGGCCCAACGCACTTGCACCGGGTCGCCAGCCTTGAGCGGCATGCCTGCCGCAGACAGCGCCTTGACGGTCATTGAGGTTCCGCCCGATGTCACCACGCTGCACGTCTGGCTTTCACCGAGGAACAGCACTTCCACAACTTTGGCCGACACCTCGTTCCAGCCTGCCGCCAGCGGTTGCTGAACGGCTTGTGGAACACTCAACGCCTGGGCTTTTTCCGGACGCACCATCAACAGCACATCCTGGTCGGTGTGCAGGCCGGCGGTCAGGCGGATCGACAACGACTGACCTTCAAACGACGCCACCGCATTGCCCTGGGCCTTGAGTTTGAGGAAGTTCGAATTGCCGAGGAACGAAGCGACAAACGCATTCGGCGGGTTCTGGTAGAGGTCATAGCCGCTGCCCAGACCAACGATTTTGCCGTGACTGAAAATCGCGATGCGCTGGGACAGGCGCATGGCTTCTTCCTGGTCGTGGGTTACGTAGACGATGGTGATGCCGAGGCGCCGATGCAGTTGGCGCAGCTCATCTTGAAGATCCTCACGCAGCTTTTTATCCAAAGCGCCAAGCGGTTCGTCCATCAGCAGAATGCGCGGTTCGTACACCAGCGCCCGGGCAATCGCCACGCGCTGTTGCTGGCCGCCGGAGAGTTGCGAAGGGCGGCGATGCGCAAATTGCTCAAGCTGCACCAGTTTGAGCATCGCATCGACCCGGCGCTCGCGCTCGGCAGTGGCCAGTTTGCGAATCGCCAGGGGGAACGCAATGTTGTCGCGAACCGACAGGTGCGGGAACAGCGAATAGCGCTGGAACACCATGCCGATGTCACGCTTGTGCGGCGGCACGTTGACCAGCGATTGGCCTTCGACCAGGATCTCGCCGCTGCTCGGCGTTTCGAAGCCGGCGAGCATCGACAGCGTGGTGCTTTTGCCCGAGCCGCTGGAGCCGAGGAAGGTCAGGAATTCACCGTCCTGAATGTCCAGCGAGATGTTGTCCACGGCGGCAAAGTCACCGTAGTGCTTGTTCAGGTTGCGCAGGCTGACCAGGGTCTTGCTGTTCTGCTGCGCGGGGTCTTTGATCACGGCACTCATTACTTACTCCTGGGCGCTCAAGCGCTGACTTCGTTGCGCCGGCGCAGGGCGGCGGCGATCACCATGACCAGTACCGACAGGCCGATCAGCAGCGTCGAGGCGACGGCGATCACGGGTGTCAGGTCCTGACGCAGGGTGGTCCACATTTTTACCGGAAGGGTTTGCAGGGTCGGGCTGGCCATCATCACGCTCAGCACCACCTCGTCCCACGACACCAGGAACGCGAACAGTGCGCCGGCGACCATGCCCGGACGAATCGCCGGAAAGGTCACCTTGAACACCGCTTGCAGGCGCGATGCGCCGCAGATCACCGCGGCATCCTCAATCGACTGATCGAACAGCTTCAGCGAGTTGATGATCGAGATGATGGTGAAGGGCAGCGCGACAATCACGTGGCTGACGACGAAGGCAAACATCGTCCCGGTGTAACCGAGTTTGAGAAACAGCGCGTACACCGCCACGGCGATGATCACCAGCGGCACGATCATCGGCAGGGTGAACAAGCCGTAGAGCATTTCCCGGCCGGGAAAGCGCCCGCGCACCAGGGCGAAAGCGGTAGGCAGGCCCAGAGCCACGGCGAAAATCGTGGTCAGTACCGCGACCTTGAGGCTGGCCAGTGCGGCGTTCATCCAGTCGGCGTTGGAGAAAAACTGGCCGTACCATTTCAGCGTCCAGCCCGGCGGCGGAAACACCAGCCACTGGGAGGAGCCGAACGACAGCAGCACGATGAACACGATCGGCAACAGCAGGAATAGACCGATCAACCCGGTGGTGGCGTACAAACCGAAGCGCATGCGCCGGCTCATGGCATTGGGGGACAGGAGCATGACGGCTTACCTCGCGTTGCTGGCGCCAACCGGGGATTCCGGCTGAAGCTTCAGGTAGAAGTAGAACAACACCAGCGTAATCACGATCAACAACGCCGCACCGGCACTGGCCAGGCCCCAGTTAAGGAACGACTGCACCTGCTGGATGATGAACTCGGGCAACATCATGTTCTGCGCGCCGCCGAGCAGCGCCGGGGTGACGTAGTACCCGAGCGACATCACGAACACCATCAAGCCACCGGAGAACAAACCCGGCCGGCACAGCGGCAGGAACACCCGGAAGAAGTTGGTCCACGGACTGGCGCCGCAGATGGAGCCGGCTTGCAGGATCATCGGGTCGATGGCCTGCATGGTTGCCTGCAACGGCAGCACGATGAACGGGATCATGATGTAACTCATGCCGATCACCACGCCGGTCAGGTTGTGCACCATTTCCAGCGGCTGATCGATGATGCCCATCGCCATCAGTGCCTTGTTGATCACCCCGGAGGCCTGTAGCAGCACCAGCCAGGAATAGGTCCGCGCCAGGAGGCTGGTCCACATCGAGAGCAGCACGATGCTCAGGACCCAGCGGCCCCAACCGCGCGGCACCAGGGTAATCGCCCAGGCCAGCGGAAAGCCCAGCAGCAGACTGAACAACGTCACCAGCCCGGCCACGGAAAAGGTGTTGAGCAGGACCCGCGCATAAGCCGAGTTGGCGAACAGTTGCTGGTAGTTGCCCAGGCCTGGCTCCGGTTCAAGCACACCGCGCAGCAACAAACCAATCAGCGGCGCCAGAAAGAACAGGCCGAGGAACAGCAGCGCGGGGACCAGGTTACCGGCCCCGCGCCAACGCTGGGCCCGCGAAGGAGATTGCGTCATCACTGCCGCCTTGCCGGGAGCGCCAGCGGCGCTCCCGATCGGAGTGGATGGACGGGACGCGGCCGTCATTTTCATTTGACCAGCCATTCGTTCCACCGTGTCGCGATGGCCGAACCGTTTTTGGCCCAGTACGCGAAATCAAGAGTGATCTGATCCTTAGCGTAGGCAGTCGGCAGGTTCGGAGCCAGTACCGAGTCCAGGCGCGCCACGCTGTCGACGTTGACCGGGGCATAGGCTGTCAGGTTGGAAAAATCTGCCTGGCCTTTTGCGCTGCTGGCGCTGGCGAGAAATTTCATGGCCGCCGCTTTGTTTTTCGTGCCTTTCGGGACGACCAGAATGTCGGCCATGACCAGGTTCTGTTTCCAGCTCACGCCGACCGGTGCGCCGTCTTCTTGCAGGGCGTGAATCCGACCGTTCCAGAACTGACCCATGCTGACTTCACCGGACGCGAGCAACTGCTGCGACTGCGCACCACCGCCCCACCAGACGATGTCTTTCTTGATGGTGTCGAGTTTCTTGAAGGCGCGATCCAGATCCAGCGGATAGAGTTTGTCGGCGGGCACACCATCGGCGAGCAGGGCCAGTTCAAGCACGCCGGGGCTTGGCCATTTGTAGAGGGCGCGTTTGCCGGGGTAGGTTTTTGTGTCGAACAGCGCGGACCAGTCTTGAGGTTTGCCAGCGCCGAGCTTGCCTTCGTTGTAACCGAGCACGAAGGAGAAGAAGAACGAACCGACGCCGTAATCGGACACGAAGCGCGGGTCGATCTTGTCGCGCTGGATCTGGGTGAAATCGAGGGGTTCGAGCAAGCCCTCGGCGGCGGCGCGCAGGGCGAAGTCGGCTTCGACGTCAACCACGTCCCATTGCACGTTGCCGCTTTCGACCATGGCTTTGAGTTTGCCGTAGTCGGTCGGGCCGTCCTGGACTACGGTGATGCCGCTGGCCTTGCTGAACGGGTCGGCCCAGGCCTGCTTCTGCGCATCCTGGGTGCTGCCGCCCCAGCTGACGAAGTTGACGCTTTCAGCCGCCATCGCAACGTGGCTCGCTGTGGCTAGCAAACCGGCAAACAGGATTGCGGTTGCACCTTTGTTCAACACCATTTTCACGCCCTCATTGTTGTGTTTATGAGTGGGGCTTTTGAATGCCCCTATCGGGAGCAGTAGGTCCATCGGGTCGGTTACGACTGTCCGGTCTATGGAATATCATATTATGGTATTCCAAACTTTGTGCAAGCACTTTGCCTTACCGGCTATCTGCCAAGTGTGGGTTTTTCACAACGTTGAACCGCTTTTTTTTGTAGGAGCAAGGCTTGCCCGCGATGGCGATCTCATCGATGCCATCGCGGGCAAGCCTTGCTCCTACAGGTACGGGGGACGACTCCCGGTCACTGGGTAAACGGAATGCTCTCAACCACTTCCAGGTCGTAACCGGTCAAACCGGCGTACTTCAATGGCGGGCCGAGATGCCGCAGTTTGCCCACGCCAAGGTCCTGCAGGATTTGCGCACCGGTGCCCACTTCAGAATAGATGCGCGACTGTGAACGGCTGAACTGCCGAGGTGGCTGGGTCAGTTGCGGCACCCGTTCCAGCAGCGCTTGCGACGACTCGTGATTGGCCAGCACCACCACCACGCCGCAACCTTCCTCGGCCACACGCTGCAATGCCGCCCACAACGTCCAGTTCGACGGCCCGCTGTATTGCGCGCCGACCAGATCGCGCAGCGGATCGATCACGTGCACGCGCACCAGCGTCGGTTCGTCCCGGCGCACATCGCCCATGACCATCGCCATGTGCACGCCGCCCTCGATACGGTCTTCGAAGGTGATTAGCCGGAAGACGCCATGCACCGTAGGCAGTTCCCGTTCGCCGATGCGCAGCACGGTGTGTTCGGTGCTGAGGCGATAGTGGATCAGGTCGGCGATGGTGCCGATCTTGATCCCGTGCTTGTGCGCGAACACTTCGAGATCCGGGCGGCGGGCCATGGTGCCGTCATCGTTCATGACCTCGACAATCACCGAAGCCGGGGTGAAACCGGCCAGGCGTGCCAGGTCGCAACCGGCCTCGGTGTGTCCGGCGCGGGTCAACACGCCGCCTTCCTTGGCGCGCAACGGGAAGATATGGCCCGGCTGCACAATGTCGGCCGGGCCGGCATTGGCGGCGACGGCTGCCGCGACAGTTCGTGCCCGGTCGGCGGCGGAGATGCCGGTGGTCACACCGGTGGCGGCTTCGATAGACACGGTGAATGCGGTGCTGAACACGCTGGCGTTGGTGGGCACCATTTGCTCAAGGCCCAGACGCTGACAGTGTTCATCCGTCAACGTCAGGCAGATCAAACCCCGGGCCTCGCGGGCCATGAAGCTGATGGCTTGAGCGGTACAGCAGTCGGCAGCGAGCAGCAGGTCGCCTTCGTTTTCCCGGTCTTCATCATCGACCAGGATCACCATTTTGCCTTGGCGATAATCTTCGATAATTTCTTCGATGCTGTTGAAGGCCATGCTGGGATTCTCGATGATGGATGAATAGGTAATGTGGTATACCATAATACAAAACAAACCGAGAGGTCACTATGAAGGCGTACTGGATTGCTCACGTGAATGTCACCGACCCCGATCAATACACGCACTACACTCAGCGCGCACCGGCGGCGTTTGCGTTGTACGGCGGGCGATTCCTGGCGAGGGGCGGGCGCAGCGAAGCGATGGAAGGTCGGCCGACGCCACAGCGCAGCGTGGTGATTGAGTTCGACTCTTACGAGCAGGCTCTGGCCTGTTATCACTCGGAGCAATATCAAGAGGCGAAGCGGCACCGCGCGGGCGTGGCGCTGGCCGACATCATCATTGTGGAAGGCGTGGCGCCGGCCTGACAAACGCCGCATCACCCGTAGGAGCAAGGCTTGCCCGCGAAGGCGATTTCGAGAACGCCTTCGCGGGCAAGCCTTGCTCCTACTGTGAATTGGGGCGAGACACAAAATGTGTGGACGACGCGAAGCTCCTGTAGGAGCAAAGCTTGCTCGCGAAGGCGATTTCGAGAACGCCTTCGCGGGCAAGCCTCGCGCCTACAAAAGCGGCAGCGCCGCTAGCGGATGAAGTGAATCTTGCCGCTGTCGTCGTTGCCGATGTAGATGCCGTAGACGCCGGCCTGGCGTTCCTCGATGTAGCGTTCGAGGATCTGCCGGATGGCCGGGTAGTAGATGCTGTCCCAAGGGATGTCCTCGGGCGCGAAGAATTGGTAGTCGAGGGTTTCCGGCCCGTACTGGCCAGTGATCTCCAGCGCGATGGCGCGGAAGATGATGTACACCTCGCTGATCTTCGGCACGCTGAAAATCGAGTAGGGCGAGAGAATTTCGGCGCGTACGCCGCTCTCTTCCCAGACTTCGCGCAGTGCCGCTTGCTCGGTGGTCTCGCCACCTTCCATGAAGCCCGCCGGCAAGGTCCAGGTGCCAGGACGCGGCGGTATCGCCCGCTGGCACAACAAGTACTTGCCGTCCTGCTCGATGATGCAGCCAGCGATGATTTTCGGATTGATGTAATGGATGTAGCCGCAGCCGTTGCACATCAGGCGCTCGTGCGTATCGCCCGGCGGGAGCTGAGACTTGAGGTCACTGCCGCCGCACTTTGGGCAAAAGCTCGGGCTGAACATGTTCAGCGACCTATGCGCGGTTCTTTGAGCGCGATCGGCAAGGTGATCTCCGGGATTTCACCCGTCTCTTCCTGCTTGCTCTTGAGGTAATCCATGGCGACCTTGGCGGCGGAGCGCACATGGTCGACGCAGGCCTGGTGGGCGAGCAATGGATCGCCACTTTTGATCGCCTCGACCATGCGTTCCATTTCCTGGTTACTGGCGCCCCGACGGTTTTCCTGGGACACCGAGGTCGCCCGCAGGTAGCTGATGCGGGCCTGCAACTGGCGCAACTGGGTGGCTGCGACATGGTTGCCCGAGCCTTCGAGCAAGACATCGTAGAAGCCCTGGACTGAATCGATCACCTGCTGCAACTCGCCGTCCTTGAGGGCTTCGCGGTTGACTTCAAGGGCTTTTTCCAGGGCCTTGATGTCCTTGGCCTTGGCGCGCAGGGTGAACAGCTGGACGATCAGGCCTTCGAGCACGCAACGCAGCTCATAGATGTCGCCGGCATCGGACAGGGTAATGATCGCGACCCGTGGGCCCTTGGCATCGGCGAACTCCACCAGGCCTTCGGATTCCAAGTGACGCAAGGCTTCACGCACCGACGTGCGGCTGACGCCCAGGCGATCACACAGATCGCGTTCGACCAGACGGTCTCCCGGCAGGAGCTGGAAGTTCATGATGGCGCTTCGCAGCTTATCCAGCACGATTTCGCGCAGGGTAATGGGGTTGCGATTGACCTTGAAGCTGTCGTCGAGTGGCAGGCGTTTCATGGGGTCCGCTCTGAGTGTGGCTGTCCATGCAAAAAAGAGCACTTTGATCCAGGATCATCCGTGCTCGGTCAGATCAAACAGCCAAGGGTTAACTTGAGGCCTCGGCATCGGCTTCGGCGAAGGCTTCACGGGCAAGCCGGAAACTGTCCACGGCTGCGGGCACTCCGCAATATATGCCGACCTGAAGCAGAATTTCGCGTATTTGCTCACGACTCAGGCCGTTACGCAAGGCGCCGCGCACATGCAGCTTGAGTTCGTGCGGCCGGTTGAGGGCCGAGATCATGGCCAGATTTATCAGGCTGCGTTCTTTGAGCGACAAACCCTCCCGGCCCCAGACATGGCCCCAGCAGTATTCGGTGACCATCTCCTGCAACGGCCGGGTGAAGTCATCGGCGTTGTCGATGGAACGCTGAACATAAGCTTCACCCAGCACTTGAGTGCGGATCTTCAGGCCTTTTTCGTACTTTTCGTTGCTCATGAATCCTCCTCTTACACATTTTTTTGTAGGCGCTGTCGAGTGCAACGAGGCTGCGATCTTTCAAAAACCAACATCAAAAGATCGCAGCCTGCGGCAGCTCCTACGGGAAATCGTGTAAACCGTCAGGCCAGCGTCGGCAATGGGCCCAGCTTGCCTTTGTGGTAGATCATCGGCGTCACCGGTTGCTCGGGCAGGATCAGGTTCTTCACCAGGCCGACGATAATCGCGTGGTCACCGCCATCGTATTCGCGCCACAACTCACACTCGATAATCGCCGTGGCCTTGCCCAGCAGCGGGTTGCCCAGTTCGCTCAAATGCCAGTCGATGCCATTGGCCTTGTCCTTGCCTTTACCGGCAAACGCGTAGGCCTCGGCGGTCTGGTCGGCGGACAGCAAATGAATCGCAAATTGCTTGCTGTCGCGCAGGATCGGGTACGTATCTGAAGCATAGTTGGGGCAGAACAACACCAGCGCCGGGTCGATCGACAGCGCACTGAACGCGCTGGCGGTAATGCCGACGATGCCGCCGTCCGGGTCCAGGGTGGTCACCACCGTGACCCCGGACGGGAAGGAGCTCATGACTTCTTTATAAATGCCGGGTTCGATCATTTCGCAGACTCCTAACGCATCACAAACGGGTCAGGCATCGGCGCCTGGGAGAGGTTGATCCACACCGTTTTCAGCTCGGTGTAGGCCAGCACCGAATCGATGCCGCTTTCGCGTCCATAGCCGCTGTTCTTGAACCCGCCAATCGGCGCCATGGCCGAGACGGCGCGGTAGGTGTTGACCCAGATGATCCCCGAACGCACGTCCCGGGCCAGGCGATGGGCGCGACCCAGATCGCGGGTCCAGATGCCGGCGGCGAGGCCGAATTGCGAGTCGTTGGCAATCGCCAGCGCTTCGGCTTCGTCCTTGAACCGGATTACCGACGCCACCGGGCCGAAGACTTCCTCCTGCATGATCTTCATCGAGTTGCTGTCGCATTCGAACAGCGTCGGCTCGTAGAACCAGCCGTCGCCCAGGTTCTGCGGCCGCTTGCCGCCGAGCTTCAGGCGCGCGCCCTCGGCAATCGCGCCGGCCACCAAACCTTCAACCACCGCCAGTTGCTGCGCGGTAGCCATCGGGCCCATTTCGCTGGTGTCATCCTGCGGATTACCGATGCGGATGCGTTTGGCGCGTTCGACCAGGCGTTCGACGAACTCGTCATAGATCTCGTCCTGCACCAACAGCCGCGAACCGGACACGCAGCTTTGCCCCGACGCCGCATAAATCCCGGCGATAGCGCCGTTGATCGCGCTGTCGAGGTCGGCGTCGGCGAAGATAATGTTCGGCGACTTGCCGCCCAGTTCCAGGGACAGCTTGGCGAAGTTCTCGGCGCTGCTGCGCACCACATGCCGCGCCGTGGCTGCACCGCCGGTGAAGGCGATTTTGCGAATCAGCGGATGGCGGGTCAGGGCCGCACCGGTGCTTGGGCCGTAACCGGTGACCACGTTGACCACGCCCGGCGGGATGCCGGCCTCGAGGGCCAGTCGCGCCAGTTCGAGGATGGTTGCCGAAGCGTGTTCGGACGGTTTGATTACGATGGTGTTGCCCGCCGCCAGGGCCGGTGCGAGTTTGATCGCGGTCAGGTACAGCGGGCTGTTCCAGGGAATGATCGCCGCCACCACGCCCATGGCTTCGTGCACGGTGTAGGCAAACAGGTCGGGCTTATCGAGGGGCAGGGTGCCGCCTTCGAGCTTGTCGGCAAGGCCCGCGGTGTAATGGAAAAACTCCGGCAGGTAGCTGACCTGGCCACGGGTTTCGCGAATCAACTTACCGTTGTCACGGCTTTCCAGTTGCGCCAGGTGCTCTTTGTTTTCGGCGATCAGGTCGCCCAAGCGGCGCAACAGTTTGCCGCGAGCGGTGGCGGTCAAGCCACGCCATGCCGGGCTATCGAAGGCCGTTTGCGCGGCTTGAACGGCGCGCTCGACGTCGGCCTCATCCGCATCGGGCAGTACTGCCCAAGGCTGGGCAAGTGCCGGGTTCAGGCTTTCAAAAGTTTTGCCGGACAGGGCATCGACCCATTCACCGCCGATGCACATCTGGAAGCGTGCGAGTGTCATGCAACGATCCCCTTTACAGGTTTTTGTTGGGCGTGCGCAGTATCGAGAAACTCGAGCAACAACTGGTTGACCAGGCGCGGCGATTCTACCGGCATCATATGCCGTTGCTCGGCGAGTACGGCAACGCGCGCGCCGGGAATGCGTTCGGCCAGTTGCTCGGCCATTTGCGGGGTCGAGCCGGGATCGAGTTCACCGGTGGCAACCAGCGTCGGCACTTGAATGCTGCCGAGGTCGTCGGCGCGGTACATGTCCTGGGTGGCGAACAGTTCGTAAGTGGTCAAGTAACCCTGCGGATCGTTGCCGGCCAGGGTCTGGCGCAGGGCGGCGATCTGCGCCGGGTTGGCCGCTTGGTATTCGCGGCTGAACCAGCGCGACAGCGCCGCCTCGGCGTTGGCATCCGGCCCGTGTTCGGCGGCCTGAGCGGTGCGGGCGATCACCCCGGCGCGTTGTTCTTCGCTGCGATTGAATACGCTGTTGAGCACCACCAACCCTTGCAAGCGTTGCGGGTAGTGCAAGGCAAACGCCCGCGCCACCAGCCCGCCCATGGAGAAACCGATCACGGTGGCTTGGGGCAATTGCAGATGATCAAGCAGCTCCAGCAACTGATCGGCATAACCGATCAGGCCCGTGCCGCTTTTTGGGCGTGGGCTGGCGCCGTGGCCGAGCATGTCGTAGGCGATCACGCGGTAGTTCGTTGCCAGGCCGACGACCTGGCCGCCCCACATTTCTTTGTTCAGGCCCACGCCGTGGATCAAGACCACGGGCTGGCCTTGGCCGGTCGCCAGGTAACTGGTGCCAGCCGGGGTGAGTTCAGCGGTGAGCCGAATCATGGAGCGCTCCTGCATGCTTTTTTTATTGGCGTTGCACCGGCGGAATTACTGGGCTTTTTCGGCGGCCAGCTCTTCCAGATCGATGTAACGGTTGCCGATGCGAGGATGCAGGCGGCCGCCATCGGCGCAGCCCAGCACCACGACGATTTCGTCGGCACGCGGCGCGTCTTCAATCTTCATTTCCAGAGTGATGTAGTGCGAACGCAGGCCTTCATCGTCCTTGTGCATCATTGGAATCTGGATCGACGTGCCCGGGCCACCGCGCTTGTTGGTGAAGCTCAGGTAGCTCTTGGCCTTGACCGCTTCGCGGTAGTGATTGCCGAAGCGCAGGGTGTGGATCACCGCCGAAGCGTGTTCGATCTCGCCGTCGGCACCGACCACTGCGGCTTTGCCATAGGCTTCAATTTTGTCGGCGCCGCCGATCGTCGCCACCAGACGTTCGACCATCAGTGCGCCGAGGTCGGAGCAGTTGGCGCGGATTTGCGGCTTCAAATCGTCGACAAAACCACTGCCCAGCCACGGGTTTTTCATCACCACCGCCAGGCCTACCATGGTCACCGGCTTGTCAGTGGCCTTGCCGCCTTCGATAAAGGTTTCTTCAACGTAGCTGACGATCTTGCGGATTTCGAAACTCATGGATGGCTCCCGATCAGGTTAAAAGTGTCTGTGCGTATGATGGTATACCATAATACTGGTTGTGCAAGACCCTGATGGGAGATTGTGGTGGTGGGAGGCGACCAGCGGCGGGGCGGTAGTTGCGAATACGCGGATCTGAGAGCGAAGTACAAACCCTGTGGGAGCGGGCTTGCTCGTGAAAGCGGTGGGTCAGTCAATGCAAATGGCGACTGACACGGCCTCTTCGCGAGCAAGCCCGCTCCCACAGGATTCTGTTGTGGCTTCCACTCAAGACGCCTGCCGATAGCGCCCCGGTGTCATCCCGAACCAGCGAATACAGGCTTTGTGAAAGCTGCTCTGATCGCGAAACCCCAACAATGCTCCGATGTACTTCACGCTGCGCGCCGAGTTGCGCAGGAAGTTGTGCGCGAGCATCAATCGCGCTTCATCCTGCAGTGCCGAGAAGTGAATGTCTTCATTGCTCAAGCGCCGTTGCAGGCTGCGCGCGCTGACCCCGACCACTTGGGCGATTTTGTCGAGGTCACTGGGCACGCCTTGGGCCAGGCGCTCGGACAATACCCGCCGAACCCGCGCGGTCATCGAGCCATTGAGCAGCACGTTCAAACGTGCGCGAGCGTATTCGACATGCAGCACATCCAGCGCCGGGTCGGCGGTGGGCAAGGCTATCGAGCAGTCGTCGAGGCTGAAGGTCAGGCTGTTGTACGCCGCGCCAAACAGCAGATTGCTTCCCAGCAGGCGCTCAAGCTGAGAGGTGTCAGCCGGTTTGGGGTAGGTGAACGTTGCGGCCAGTGGCAGGGGTTTGTGCTTGGGCAATAGCCAGTGGACCAACCCCAGGGTTTGCGCGGCACCGGCGTCGAGAAAGGGCCGGGGCGTCAGCGACGGCTCGATGCTGATGTCGAACCCGATCAGCTTCAAGGCTCCGGGCTTGTGGTCCAGGCACATATAAAAGCCGTTGCTGATCAGCGAGTGATAGTCCACCAGACGTTGCAGCGCCGTGCCGAGGGTGGTGCACGACATCACCGCGTAACCTAGCACCTCCAGATTGGCCGGGTGAGCGCGGGTGTAGGCCAGCAAGCCAATGTCCGGGTTGCCGGTGCGCTTCACCGCTTCTGCCATCACCTTGTAGACCAGATCCAGCCTGACACCCTTGGGGTTCGCCCAGACCTCCTCGCCACTGTCGAACTGCCTGAGCAAGGCGTCGACGTCCGCCCCACCGTCGGTCAGGACATCGGCAAGCACCCGAAAACTGGCGCTGGTCATTCTATGCATAGTCTTTCCTGGGCTGATGGCTAAGTGATGTCGCGCAAGCCGGCGCATGATCGCAATAAACAATTGATCGCAGTCGATAAACGGTACAAGTGCGTTTCCAAGGACAAGCGAAAGGTATCCGGGAACACTTCCTGAGGGCTGGGTGAGGCCTGATTATGGCCGGCAGTCAACGCTCAATCGCGGCTGGCCGCCGCTTTGTCTACGGATATGACATGCACAGAGTCAGAAATTTTTATCGGGAGTTGGCACAGGGCCGGTTGGTGTTGGCGTTTCAGCCGGTGGTCTGGTTGCCCGGCAGCAGTCGGGTGTCGTACCAGGAAGGTTTGTTGCGCCACGTCGATGCGCTGGGCGAGGGCGTCTATCCCTTCGCCATGCTGGAGCAACATCAACTGATGCGCGAGCTCGATCGCAGCGTAGTACACAGTGTGATCGACCGCTTGCTGCAAAACGAACACCTTCGCCTGGGGTGCAACATCTCCGCCCAGAGCGCCATCGTCGATGGCTACTGGCAGCAGATCCTCGCGCAACTGCGCGACGCGCCCTCGGTCGCCGCACGGCTGGTGCTTGAAATCACCGAAAGCGCCACGCCGCCGAGCACCTCGGCGGCCATCGAGTTTGTCTTGTGCTTGCGCGAGCTGGGCTGCCGGGTGGCTATCGACGATTTCGGCGCCGGCCTCGGCACCCTGGAATTCATCCGCCAGACCCGCCCGGACATCGTCAAGATCGACCAAGGCTATTTACAGCGCGCCCGCCTGGAAACCAACAACGCCCAGACCTTGGGGCACCTGGTGCAACTGTGCAAAACCCTGGCGCCCTGCGTGATCATCGAAGGCATCGAATCCGAAGCCGACCTAGCCCTGGCCACCGCGTGTGGTGGGGAATGGGGGCAGGGCTATTTGTTTGGCCGGCCCCGCATGGATGCGTTGGGGGAACGCTGCATCTTGCAAGCGATCGGCTAAGCACTGGCGGCCTGAGGCGTACGCCAGTGCTCAGCGGCTTTCAGTAACGAATCATCACTGACTTGAGTTCGGTGTAGTCCTCAATAAACGCGCTGCCAAACTCGCGTCCCACCCCCGAAGACTTGTTGCCGCCAAAAGGCACCGCCGGATCGAGCATCGTGTGCATGTTCACCCACACCGTCCCGGCGTTGATGGCCGGCACCATGCGCAGGGCTTTGCTCAAGTCGTTGGTCCAGAGGCTGGCGCTCAGGCCGTAAGGTGTGTTGTTCATCAATTCCAGCAGTTCTTCCTCGGTGTCGTAGGGAAAGAACGTGGCGATCGGGCCGAAGGTTTCCTCGTTGAGCAGGGTGTCGTTGACGGTGTTGGCGAGGATCACGGTCGGCTCGACATAACAGCCGGGGCGATCGATCAGGTGACCACCGTGGATGATGGTGTTGTTTTCGGCGCGGGCCGTGGCGAAGAATCCTTCGAGTTTCAACTGGTGCTGGCGGTTGGTCACCGGGCCGAACTCAGTGCGCTCATCCAACGGTGAGCCGATGTTCAGCCGGCTCAAGCGTTGGGCGAGTTTTTCCATGATCGGTTCGATCTGCGAACGATGGACGAAGAAGCGCTCGGCGGCGGCGCAGATTTGTCCGGAATGCAGGAAACCGGCCTCGATGATGCCGTTGACGGCTTTGTCCAGATCTACGTCGCGCAGGAATCCCGCCGAGTTTTTGCCCCCAAGCTCCAGGGTTGCGCGGGTCAGCCCGGCGCCCATGGCGCTGCGCCCGACCGCGATGCCGGTAGGCACTGAACCGGTGAACGAAACCTTGTCGGTGCCGGGGTGTTCGATCAAGCCTTTGCCCACGTGACCGCCGCCGGTCAATACGTTCAGCGCGCCAGCCGGAAGGCCGGCTTCAATCGCCAGTTCGGCGATGCGCAGGATGGTCAGCGGTGTGAACTCGCTCGGTTTGATGATGATGCTGCAACCCGTGACCAGCGCCGAAGCGAGTTTCCAGATCGCGATCATGGTCGAGAAATTCCACGGCACGATGCCCACCACCACGCCGACCGGCTCTCGCAGGGTGAACGCGGTATAGCGTTCGCCGGCGAAGGAGGGCAGTGACGGGGTAATGGTCTGGCCGCTGATCTTGGTGGCCCAGCCCGCGTAGTAACGCAGGAAGTGCGCCGCTTGATCGACTTCGAAGGCCCGGGAAATCTGGATGATTTTGCCCGACTGGCAGGTTTCGATTTGCGCCAGTTCCTCGCGGTTTTGCTCCAGCAGGTCGGCCAGTTTCAGCAGCACGTTGCCACGGGTGGCCGGGGCGACCTGGGACCAATGCCTGAAGCCACGGTTGGCCGATTCCACCGCCGCATCGATATCGGCAAGGTCCGCGTCGGCCACTTGGGCAATGACCTTGCCGGTGGCGGGATTGATCACGTCCAGTGTCTGGCCGGAATGGCTCTGGACGTAGTCACCGTCGATAAACAAGGCATGGCTTCGACGAAGAAAGGCTTCAACGTGTGGCAGCAGCGCGATATCGCTCATGGGGTTTTCCTGGTCGTGAACAAGAGAAAAGCCCGAGCTTAATCAACGGTCGCGGCGTCGGCTTGACTGTGGCTGCCGGTGGTCATGTCTGTGGCTGCCAGCACGATTTCAAGCACGGTTGTGCGCTTGGAGCATTGCCTGTGAAAAGTACAATATTGGCTGTGGAAGGTGCATTTTCCAGTGCGACGGCTCGCCGCATACTGGCCCTGCATCCGGCGCCGTTCCTCGATTCGGGGAGGCGAGCGGACATCCAATAATAAGCAGGGCCGTCCATGAAAAAGCCAAACCCGCTCCTCGAAGACCTTAAGTCCATTCTGCCGACCATTGCTGCCAATGCCTTCCAGGCCGAGCAGGACCGCAAGGTCCCTGACGAGAATATCGCGCTGCTTAAAGGGATCGGCATGCACCGGGCCTTTCAGCCGAAGAAGTTCGGTGGCATGGAAATCTCGTTGCCACAATTTGCCGACTGCATTGCTTTGCTCGCCGGTTCCTGCGCCAGCACCGCTTGGGCGATGAGCCTGCTGTGCACCCACAGCCATCAACTGGCACTGTTCTCGGCCAAATTGCAGCAGGAAGTCTGGGGTGATAACCCGGATGCCACGGCCAGCAGCAGCATCGCGCCGTTTGGCCGTACCGAAGAGACCGACGGTGGTGTGCTGTTCAGCGGTGAAATGGGCTGGAGCAGCGGCTGTGATCACGCGGAATGGGCGATTGTCGGCTTCCGCCGCAAAAACGCCGAGGGCACTCAGGATTATTGCTTCGCGGTCCTGCCGCGCAGCGACTATCAGATTCGTGACGACTGGTTTGCCGCCGGCATGAAGGGCAGCGGCACCAAGACCTTGATCATCGACAACGTCCTGGTCCCGGAACACCGCATTCAGAAAGCCAAAGACATGATGGAAGGCAAGTCTGCCGGCTTCGGTCTGTACCCGGACAGCAAGATTTTCTACTCGCCGTATCGTCCTTATTTCGCCAGCGGTTTCTCGACGGTGAGCCTGGGGGTGGCCGAGCGAATGCTTGAGGTGTTCCGCGAAAAAACCAAGACCCGTGTGCGGGCTTACACCGGCGCAGCGGTCGGTGCCGCGACCCCGGCGTTGATGCGTCTGGCCGAATCGACTCATCAGGTGGCGGCCGCCCGAGCCTTTCTGGAAAAGACCTGGCAGGACCACGCCGAACATAGCGAACAGCAGCGCTACCCAAGCCGCGAAACCCTGGCGTTCTGGCGCACCAACCAGGCTTACGCCACCAAAATGTGCATTCAGGCCGTGGACCGTTTGTTCGAGGCCGCCGGTGGCAACGCCTGGTTCGAGCACAACGAGATGCAGCGTCTGTTCCGCGATTCGCACATGACCGGCGCCCACGCCTACACCGACTACGACGTCTGCGCGCAGATTCTGGGGCGCGAGCTGATGGGCCTGGAACCCGACCCGAGCATGATCTGAGCCGAACGCTGAAAAAGTACCCATAACAACAATCAGGACTGCTCCCGACAGCAGTCCGGGAGTCTTGCATGTCTGAGAACAGCGCTTGCGCCGCCATTGAAACGACGTTCGACCCACGGGCCTTTCGCCGAGCCCTGGGCAATTTCGCCACCGGGGTGACCGTGGTCACCGCCGCCACCGCTTCCGGTCGCAAGGTCGGCGTCACGGCCAACAGCTTCAACTCGGTGTCCCTCGATCCGCCGTTGGTGCTGTGGAGCATCGACAAACGCTCCAACAGCCACGAGGTGTTCGAGCAGGCCAGCCATTTTGCGGTCAACGTGCTGGCGGCGGACCAGATCGACCTGTCGAACAATTTCGCCCGGCCCAAGGACGATCGCTTCGCCGAGATCGAGTTCGAACCGGGCGAGGGCGGCGCACCGGTATTCGCCGATTGCTCGGCACGTTTTCACTGCGAAAAATACCAGCAGGTGGATGGCGGCGATCACTGGATCATGATCGGTAAGGTCGTGGCGTTCGATGATTTCGGGCGTTCGCCGCTGCTCTATCATCAGGGCGCCTATTCCATGGTCCTGCCCCATACCCGCATGACCAAGCGTGACGAAAACCAGGCGCCGAGCAGCCATTTCCAGGGACGCCTGAGCCACAACCTGTATTACCTGATGACTCAGGCCGTGCGGGCCTATCAGGCCAGCTATCAGCCTCGGCAATTGTCCACCGGCCTGCGCACCAGCGAGGCGCGGATGCTGATGGTGCTGGAGAGTGACGCCGGCCTGAGCGTGAACGAGTTGCTGCGGGAGGTGGCGATGCCGGTCCGGGAAATCGACGAAGCCGTGGCCAATCTCAAGCGCAAGGGCTTGGTCAATGACGTGGACAGTCGGGTGCGCCTGACCGCGGCGGGGATCGAACAGACCGAAGCGCTGTGGGCGATTGCCCGGGAGCAGCAGGACAAAGTGTTCGCCGATTTCAGCGAAGAGCAGATCGGTACCTTCAAAGCAGTGTTGAAGCAACTGATCAGCCAGTGCTGATCAGCCACCGATTTTTTACGGCGCCCCGGGGCGCCGTTTTTATTGGTGGCAGGCAGGAGCAAGCGGCGGTGCAGCCTCGTGCAAGCAATCGCTGTCGGTTTGCGATCAGATCCAGTGTTTCGACTCGATGAACAAAGGACAGGCTGATGTTCTTCAAGAAACATAAACAGCAGCAGGCGCTCACTGAAGCCTTGCAACTGGAACAGTTCACGCAAGAAAAAAACCAATGGGCAGAGCAGCAACGCTTGGCCGCAGAAATGGTGCTAGACCAGCGCGCTAGGCTGGAGCGCAGCGAACACACCCTCGAAACCCTTCGCCAGCAACTGGAACTGTCCCGGCACCGCGAGCAAACGCTTGAAATCGAGTTGAACCAGCAGGTGCAACGGTCCCGCCAACACCAGCAGGAAGCGCAGATCTGGGAGTTGTTGCAGTCAACGCTGACCGAAGGTTGCTGGGACATCACCGTGGTCAACGGCAATGTTCAAGACCCGGCCAGCTGCATGCGGTTTTCCAGTCAGTTCCGCCTGCTGATGGGCTACGCCTCCCATGAACTGCCGGACGGCTGGGATGCTCAAGTCAGCATCACGCACCCGGAGGATTTGCCGAAAATCATGGCGATCTTCGACCGGGAGATTCTCGCCACCCACGGCAGTGGTGAATACGTCTTTGAATACCGGATGCGCCACAAGACCCGCGACTACATCTGGTGTCGCGAGCGCGGGCGTGCGGTGCGTGACGAGTCGGGAGATTTGAGCCGCGTGATCGGTGCGGTGCGCGATATCAGCGATGAGCGTTCAGCCAAGGCGAGCCATCAACAGATGCTTGAGCAGAATCAGGCGACCTACGGCCAGATTGCAACGGTGGTGGGCGTGATCAAAGGCATCGCCGACCAGACCAATCTGTTGGCGCTGAACGCGGCGATTGAAGCGGCACGGGCGGGGGACATCGGGCGCGGGTTTTCAGTGGTGGCCGATGAAGTGCGCAAACTGGCGGAAAACACCCGCCAGGCCACTCATCAGATTCAGACAATGTTGCATCAGCACAAACAGTAAGCCGGGTCAGGAGCTGCCGATGCAGCTCCTGAAACGCCTCAGAACGGCACGGCCACGGTCAGTTGGCTGTAGACGTTGGTGCCATTGCCGCCCACTTGGTTGCCACCGTCGCTGGCGTCTTTATCTGGCTTGTACAGGCCCACCAGCGGCGTGACGATCAGGTGTTCACTGACTGCCCATTCGGCATACAGATCCAGTTCCCGGCCATCGAGGTTCAGCGTGTCGTTCTTGTGCAGGGTCTTGTAATCGAAGAACAGCACACCGACGGTCACCGGCTCCAGCGGTTTGACCTTGAGCGCCACATGCTGGATCGCCGTGTTGCTGTTGAGTGGTCCTGAGTAGTTGCCGGCCACTTCGCCCTGGAACCAGGTGCCATAGCCACGGCTGACGCCGTTGAACATCGAATCCCAGTCTTTGGAATAGCGGCTGTAGCGATAGGTCAGGTCCGGCGCCCTGGGCAGGTCGGCGAAGGTGTAGCCGGCTTCGGTGTACCAGGCCTTTTCCGGGCCGGCGTCTTTGTCTTGCCAGGCGTATTCGAAGGAAAAGTGTGCGTGCTCGATCCCGGCATTGCCGGCGCCCCGCAGGCTGTAGATGTTCATGCCCTCGCGTTGTTTCTGGAAGTCGCTGGCATAACGCTCGTCGACGTTAATGCCGTGGATGTAAGTCAGCCCCAGGGTGCCCGGCGCGGCGGTGTACTCCAGGGTGCTGGCGGCCATTTCGGTATTGGCCTGGGCGCGGTTGTCGGATTTGACCCACATCAGGCTGCCGTGCACGCCGTCTTTGCCGCCCAGGCGCAGGACGGCTGTCTCGTCGAAGGCGTGACGCGCCGCGAGGTAGTAAGCCCCGCCGCGATTGAACTCGCCGTCGGCCACCCCTTTGCCCAGGTTCAGGCCGTCATCGTTGATGATGAAACCGTCACCGAGGGTGATGATCTGGCGCCCGAACGAGACATCCACGCCATCCTTGCCCAACACCGGGAACAGGTCCCCCGACCGCCAACCGGCGAAAGCCTCGTCGAACTTGGTGGTGCGTTCGGTGCCATCGCTCAAGCCTGCGGCATCGCCGTCGCCCCACGTGCCGGAGCTGACCAGATTGGCCGTGCCATAGGCGCTGCCCAGGCCGCCCAGCGTCTGCTCGACACTCAAGCCATACTTGATAAAGCCTTCGCGCCAGCTCGAACCGCCGGTGGTGCCATCGTAGTTCTTGCGACTGTTGAACATCCCGTAGACGGCCAGGAAGTTGCCGGTGACCTTGGTGTCGTTATCGGCATACAGCTCGTAAGCCTGGGCCGATGAATCGGCGATCAAGAGTGCGATACCCAGTCCTACGGCTTTGGACAGTGATCGTGTTTTCAGCGTTTGCTCCATGGTTATTTTCCCCAGCATGGTTGGACAGCCCTATAGGTCGAGTGCGCATTAGGGCCACCGGGGACGGGGAAGTCTTTCACTTGTCTGCCAGATAATTGATCCTGTCCGCCACGCGCCGTACCTTGGCAGGGAGCAACAAAACCGGCGGCAGACATGGGCAAGACGATCAGGGCGGGAGGGGCGCAAAGTGGTTCTGCACAGGGCGCCGTTTCGATCAGGGACTGGCTGGGGAAGGCGTTATTGCCGGCTCCTTGAACGGCTCGCTACATTCACTATAAAAATCCGCTTTCGAGGATCTGCACCATGTCGATCAATGACAGACTCACCGAGCATTTGAAACGGGGCACGGTCGGCTTTCCCACCGCGCTCGCCAGCACCATCGGCCTGATCATGGCCAGCCCGGTGATTCTCACCGCGACCATGGGGTTTGGCATTGGCGGCAGCGCTTTTGCAGTGGCCATGTTGATCGCTGTGGTGATGATGCTGGCCCAGGCGACCACGTTCGCCGAAGCGGCGTCGATCCTGCCGACCACCGGCTCGGTCTACGACTACATCAATTGCGGTATGGGCCGGTTCTTTGCGATCACCGGCACCTTGTCGGCCTACCTGATCGTCCACGTGTTTGCCGGCACCGCCGAGACCATCCTGTCCGGGGTCATGGCCCTGGTGAACTTCGAGCACCTCAACACGCTGGCCGAGTCGGCCGGCGGTTCCTGGTTGCTGGGGGTGGGGTTTGTCATTGTCTTCGGGATTCTCAATGCCTTTGGCGTCAGCGCCTTCGGCCGCGCCGAGATCATCCTGACATTTGGCATGTGGACCACTTTGATGGTGTTTGGTGTGCTGGGGTTGATCGCGGCACCGGCGGTGCAACTGGACGGCTGGTTCGGTGAGTCGCTGGTGGGTACCGACCTGATTACGATTCTGTCGCTGGTGGGCATGGCCATGTTCATGTTCGTCGGGTGCGAGTTCGTCACGCCGCTGGCGCCGGACCTGCGCAACTCGGCCAAGGTCATGCCCAAGGCGATGATTCTGGGGTTGCTCAGTGTGGCGACGTGCATGTTCATCTACGGCGCGGCGATGAAGCGTCAGGTGGAAAACGTTCTGCTCGATGCTGCCGGCGGCGTGCACTTGCTGGATACGCCGATGGCGATTCCGAAATTCGCCGAGCAGGTGATGGGCCATGTCGGGCCGATGTGGCTGGGGATCGGCTTCCTGTTCGCCGGGGCGGCGACCATCAATACGCTGATGGCCGGGGTGCCGCGCATTCTCTATGGCATGGCGGTCGATGGCGCGTTGCCCAAGGTGTTCACCTACCTGCACCCGCGCTTCAAGACCCCACTGCTGTGCATTTTGGTGGCGATGCTGATTCCTTGCTTGCACGCGCTGTATCTGGGCGGCAACACCGACAACATCATGCACCTGGTGCTGGCCGCCGTGTGTGCCTGGAGTTTTGCCTATCTGCTGGTGACTGTGTCGGTGGTGATCCTGCGCATACGCCGCCCCGACCTGCCTCGGGCCTACCGCTCGCCGTTCTTCCCGCTGCCGCAGATTGTCTCCAGTATCGGCATTCTGCTGGGCATGTGGTTTATCACGCCGCCCGGCATGAATCCGGCAGACATCTATATCCCGTTTGGCGTGATGCTCGGTTGCACGGCGGTGTATGCACTGTTCTGGACGTTGGTCGTGCAGAAGGTCAATCCATTCAAGCCGGCTTCAGTAGAAGAAGTGCTGGCCAAGGAGTTTTCCCATGAGCCGGGGCACCCTCACAACGGGTATATCGACCATGCTGCAAAAACTGTCTGAGCTGTTCAGTGCTAAGCGCGCCCCGGCCGGTTATCGACCGGGGGTGACCCTGGAACATGTGCGGCGCAACCTGGGGCTTGCGCGTTTCGAGCAGACCGGGTCGACGGAGGCCCGGGTTGCCCTGGACGATGACAGCCTGCACCTGGAGATCGTCGAGCGCACCGAATCGCAGCTATTGATGCACCTGGTCATGACCGAATTCGTGCTGCGGGTGCCCGCGTCGCGAGAGGGCATGGCGAGCTTTGAGTTGCACCATACCGGGGCCGTTCGACGCACTGGAATCCGCTGTCGGCAACGTGTCGCAGACACGCCGCTGCTGGCCGATCTGCAAGCCCGGTTGCAGGCCGACGGCGCGCTGCATCAGGCGTTGATGCCATTGGACTTCAAACGCTTGCGCATCGATCTGCAAGGGCGCCAGTGGTGTGTACGGCTGGAGCATATGGGCGGCAGCGAGGTGGTCAACCGGATGCCGGCCTTTCGTCGCTACATCGCGCTCAGCGCGGATCAACGGGTTTGGCTGCTGGAGGCGTTGAGCGGTTTGCAACGGGTGTTGCGCACGCTCTGATCGATGATTTTGGCATCATTAGTGCTACCCACTTAGGCAGACACGTACTTGTTGCGCGCATATAGATAACATGTTAACTATTGCGCAACAAAAACAACAAAGCCTAGGTGGAGACAACCATGAGCATGCAACAGATTGTGCAAGACGGGCTGGAGACCTGGACCCGGGATCTGCGAGCGGTTTGCGGTCACTTCGACACGGAACTGGCCTTCAATCGCTCGTTGTTCATCGGCAACGTTTCCAAGTTCTCCCGAGGCGGTTTGCCGCTGGCCAACCTGCGCACTAACGCGGGCCTGATCAAGCGCCCAAAAGCCAACGCCGACCATGATAACGATCAGCATTGTTTCCTGGTCAGTCAGCGCAGTGGCTACTGCCAGATCTCGCAGAACGGCCAGAGCATTCAGCTGGCGCCAGGCGAATTGCTGCTGATGGATTCGACGGGCTCGATTGAAATCACACCGTTCGGGCTCATCGAACATGCGTCCCTGTCCTTGTCGCGCAGTGAAGTCTGCAAGCAGCTCGGCAGCCAGCCCAAGACCTTCGGCAAAATTTCCTCAAGCAAGGCCTGTGGGCGGATGTTGCATGTGTTGATGGATCAACTGTGCAAAGACGCGCTGGACGGCGAGGGCGCCGTGGGCGAGGGCCTGGCGCTGCAATGCGCGTTTGTCTCGCTGCTGGGCTCGGCCTTTGAGCAGGACGACGATGCACGGGACGACAGCGCGCAGTTACAGGGCAGCAACCTGCGCAGTTACGTGCAGAAAGTCATTGATGAATCCCTGACCCAGCCCGGCCTGAGCCCGGTGGGGTTGGCCAATCGACTGAACATCTCGGTGCGGCATTTGTACCGGTTGTTCGAAGAGCAGGACGACAGTGTGTGTCGCTACATTCAACGGGCGCGGCTCAAACGCAGTGCCGATGACCTGACCAATCCGTTCCTGCGCAGCGAATCCATCACCTCGATTGCCTACAAATGGGGCTTTACCGATTCGGCGCACTTCAGCCGCTCGTTCAAGAAGCAATTCGAACTGTCACCCAAGGATTTTCGCTCCAGTCATTTGCAGCAGGCAGTGGGCGCGGCGTGAACCGTGGACGCGGCCAAAAGATCGCAGCCTGCGGCAGCTCCTACTGAATTTACGGATGTATTCGGTCCGCGTAGGAGCTGCCGCAGGCTGCGATCTTTTGGGGGGCACCCTGTGTTTTAAACCTCCGGCAAGGTTGACCCGCCATCAACCACCAGCGTCTGCCCGGTCATGTAGCTCGCCAGATCCGACGCCAGAAACAGCATCGCCCCGGCAATATCGGCCGGCGTGCCCAGCCGCCCCAAAGGCACTCGGCTGGCGATGTTCTCGTTCAACTGATCATCCCCCAGGTTGCCCATGGCCGGCGTTGCGATCATGCCGGGCTCGACGCCGTTGACCCGCACATTGAGCGGCGCCAGTTCCAGGGCGGCGTTGCGGATGAAACCGTTGACCCCGGCCTTCGACGCTGCATAGTGACTCAGCCCCGGGTAGGCCACGCGCGGCCCGGTGACCGAGGACGTCACCAGCACGCAGCCCCGGCCCTGACGGCGGAACATCGGCAGTGCCGCCTGGGTCAGCCAGAACAACGCGGAGAGGTTGACGGCCAGGGTGCGGTCGAGAAGGGCCGGGGTGATCTCGGCGAAGGGTGTCAGCGGAAAATACCCGGCGTTATGCACCAGAATGTCCAGCCGACCTATCCGTTGCTCAAGGTCCAGGACCAGTTGGAACACGGCGCCAGACTCCGCCAGATCGACGCACACCGCTTCAACCCGACAAGCGCGCCCGCACAACTCGACGGCCAGCGCTTGAGCCTGAGGCCATTGCAGGTCGGCAATCACCACGTGAGCCCCGCGCAAGGCGAAAGCTTCGACGATGGCGCGGCCAATGCCTTGAGCGCCGCCGGTCACCAGTACGGTGCGACCGCTGAAATCGAGGTTTTCAGACATGGGCCGGCTCCATATGGGTAAAGGCCAGGGTCGGCACATCGACGATGCTCGAACCACCGTCCGCCACCAGCGTCGCACCGGTAATGATCGACGCCTCACTGGACGCCAGAAAGCGACAGACCCTGGCGATTTCCTCGGCGCTGGCCGGGCGGCGCAACGGCACATCGGCGCACACCCGGTCATAGGCTTGCTGCAGTGTCTCGCAGTAAAAATCCATCAGCGGCTGCATCTCCTGATCGGCCATCGGCGTGCGCACCCAGCCCGGACACACGGCATTCACCCGCACCCCGCGTGGGCCGTAATCCCTGGCCAGTGAACGGTTGAGGCCGAGCAGGGCATGTTTGGCCGTGGTGTAGCCGCAGACTTCGGGCCCCGCTGCCAGCGAAGCAATCGAGCCGATCAGCACGATGTTGCCGGCGTTTTCCAGCAGCAGCGGCAAACACGCCCGGGCACTGTAGAAAGCGCTGTCGAGGTTACTGCGCAACGCCGCCTCCCAGGTTGACGGACTGGTTTGGGTGGCGCTACCCAGGCCATGGCCACCGGCACAGGCCAACAGCACGTCAAGCCGACCGTAGCGCTGACGGATCTGCGCCACAAACCCTTCCCACGTGTCTGGACACGCCGCGTCGCCGACCAACACCAGGCTGCCGGTTTGTCGGGCAACCTGCTCCAGCGGTTCGCGACGGCGGCCGATCAACACCAGGTTCGCGCCTTCGGCGGCATACAACCGGGCGCAGGCAGCACCGATGCCCGTGCCGGCACCGGTGATCACCACGGTACGTGACTCAAGCATCGGGATACTCCGTGCGGTTGAGCACCTGGCAGTAAGAGCTGATCGGAAAGTTCGACAGCTCATCGAAGGACGCCCCGGCATACCCGAAAATCTTGCCGTCGCTGCGGTGTTGTTGCAGGTCGATCAGCACCAGGCCAAGGGTTGGAATGATCTTTTCGCGCCAGACGAACAAGTACAACTGATCGGCGATCTTGTAGTAGTGGCAGCGATCGGTGTCGCACAGGCCTTGCTCGACGCCTTTGAGGCACTGCCAGGCATAGAACTGATCGTTGAGGTAGATGTGCTCGTACACCTCGCTCGGGCTGTAGCGATACAGGTTGCGCAGGCCGGTCAATTCCGTGGTCGGGGCATGCGGGCATTGGCCTTCCTGCCACGGACGATCAAGGCTGCCCTGGAGGAAATCCACCTCGACCGAGGTCAACGGCTTGCCGGCCAGGGCCCGACTGTAGAGGCCTTCAGCGGTTTGTTGTTGGGTGGGCATGCGGCCGAGGACGGCGGTGAACGACCCGCTGATGGTGTCGAGCACCAGGCTCACCGACCAGGCTTGTGCGCCTTCGCGCTTGATGAAGTCCACCAGGTACAGGTCTGGACGCACCGACGTCGCGCGGTAGTTGGCGGTGCCGCTGGAGTGGCCATCGGCAGCGGTCCAGGACAGGGTCTGGTGATCGAACCGATGCTCAATCTGCCAGCCATTGGCGAAGTACAGGGTGAAGGTCTTGCCGTTCAAGTCGGCGAGGTTGGGCAGGATGAACGCTTCTGGGGAGAAGCCGTCGGCCAGCGCGCCTACGGTGATCCAGTCGGAAGATGAGGTCATTGCAATGCTCCGGTTGTGTGAAATGACACGCAGGAGCATGGGGTTTGCAGCAGCGCTCGCCTATCAACCGGATGGTTGAGGCGAGCTACAGAAACAGCCTCGCGACCAACTCGGTGCGGCTGCTCACGCCGGTCTTGCGGAACAGGTTGATCAGGTGGGTCTTGATGGTGGGCAGGCCGACGTCCAGTTCCTGGGCCAGTTGCTTATTGCTGGCGCCCTGGCGCAACAGCAAAGCGATCTGCCGCTCCTTGGGCGTCAGGCCGGCCAGCAGGTCTTCGTCGGGTTGCATGTTCGCGACGGCCAGTTGCAATAAGGATTGCAAGGCGTTGAGCCGGGCCAGTTGGTCACTGGTGAAGGCGCCTTGTTCGGCGGTGCGTAACAGCGAGATCGCGGCCAGCGGCTGGCCGGCGCGATGGGCGAGGATCTCGACGACATCGACCACGCCATAGCGCCGCAGGAAATCCTGATAGCGATGAGTGTCTCGCCGAGGTTGCCGGGCCATGGCAAAACCCAGTGGCACCACGGCCAACCCGCTGGACAGGCAATTGCGTGGTTGCAGAGGGTCGAACTGTCGATAGTTGTCCAGGTAGTCGCGGTGCATCTCGGCGCTCATGCCGTGCAAGCGGAAATCACAGGCTTGCAGGTGCCGGTCGACGCAGTAAAACGCCGCCTGACTGACAGGGACAAGCTGAGTGAAAGCCTGCAGGCAATGACCGGCGACTTCCTGGGTGGGGATGGCGTGCATGATCGGTCACCTTCGCCAAAGGGCTGCCGGTGAGTCCGGCAGCCGGGTCGGTCAAGCGACAGCGAAATAGTGTTTGACGAAGCTTTCGCTGACGATTTCCCAGAGCACCGGAGTGCCCTTGGTCACAAACCAGCTGTCACCCGCCTTGTAGCGCGTGCTTTGGCCGGTGGATTCGTCGGTCAGGACCACTTCGCCAGTGACCACGGTGGCTTGTTCGGCGAACGGGTAGACCATCCGGAATTTGCCCTGGGTGGTGCCGAAGTAGGCGCTGCTGACCGGGTCGGTCGGCGCACCGAAGGTCATTTTGCCGAAGGCTTTGACTTCGCCTTCGAGGATTTCCGAGCCGAGATCGGCAACGGTGCCCCAGGCGTCCAGTTCCGACAGTTGGATATCTTTCTTGAGGGTAACGAGGGTCATGGCAGTTGCTCCTGATGATTAAAAAATGAGGAAAGCAGGTCGGGCGTTAACGGCGCCCGTTCCAGTAACCGGAGAGCTGGTGCCAGGACTTGCCGGCAGTCAGCAGCAAGGGCCGGATCGCGTCTTTACCGATGATGGTCGGGCGATGGATCGAACTGACCAGGTCATAGCGTGCGGAACCTTCGCTCATGCCTTCGGCCAGCACTTTGCAAATGATGTGGCTTGGGGTCACGCCAAAACCCGAGTAGCCCTGAACGTAGAAGGCGTTGCTGCGACCGGGGAGGGTGCCGATCTGCGGGAACAGGTTCGGGCTGCACGCCATCGGGCCGCCCCAGGCCAGGTCGATTTTCACGTCTTTGAGGTAGGGGAAAATCTTCAGCATCAGGTTGCGGTTCCAGGCTTTGAGGTCCTGGGGGATGTGCTCGACCAACGGTGTGGCGGCACCGAACAACAGACGGTTTTCGTTGGTCACGCGGTAGTAGTCGATCACCGGGCGAATATCGCTGTAGGCGCCGCGAATCGGGCTGATGCGCTGGATCAATTCCTCCGAAAGAGGCTCGGTCATCATTTGGAACGCATAGGTATTGATGGTCGAGCGATGCAGTTCGGGTTCCAGCTTGTTGAGGAAGCTGTCGCAGGCCCATAACAATTTGCTGGCCTTGACCGAGCCGCGCCCGGTGCGCACGGTGATGCGCTCGCCGTAACTGACTTCCAGCGCCGGGCTGTTCTCGAAAATCTGCACCCCATGGCCCACCAGCGCCTTGGCTTCACCCAGCAGCAGGTTCAAGGAGTGAACATGCCCGCCACCCATGTGCAGCAAGGCACTGCTGTAGGCGTCGGAACCGATGATCTGCTTGACGTCCGAGCCGCCGAGAAAACGGATCTCGTGCTTGGTGTTGATCGATTTGAAGTCTTTTTCCCAGGCCCGCAGGGTCTTTTCCTGGCGGGCGTTGAAGCCCATGTAGCCGTAGCCGTGGCAGAAGTCGGCATCGATGTCGTACTTGGCGATGCGGTCCTTGATGATGTCGGCGCCCAAGTCGCTGATCTCGAAGATCTGGCGCAGGCCGTCTTCACCGACGTCCTTCTTGATCTTTTCCAGGTCGTGACCGATGCCGGCCATGATCTGCCCGCCATTGCGCCCGGTGCCGCCGAACCCCAGGTAACGCGCCTCCAGCACGACGATGTTGGTGATGCCTTTTTCGGCGAGTTCAAGGGCCGTATTGATGCCGGAGAAACCGCCGCCAATGATTACAACGTCCGCTTCCACATCCTGTTCCAGAGTGGGGAAGCTGAGGTTGTATTTCTTGGTGGCCGTGTAATAGGTGGGCGTTTCGATATTGATCATGGCGCAGCCTGACAAAGTGGAGGAAAACTCAAGCGCCCGGGACGTCGATAAGCGGTGTACCGGTTGAGGTTCATTAAGAGCCTTGGCGCCGACGATGTCTTGATTCTCTGTGCCGGGGTTTTTGATTCAGCGCGCCAGAGCCTTCGCCGTCCTCACAAGTTATAGCGTGTGGCGGGTGGGACAGTGGTAGAGTTTCGTTAAATTATTAACTAAATCAATCGTGATTCCGACGCCCATGCTCAAACCTCGACAATCCCTGACATTGACCCTGTTGCAGGCCCGTGAAGCGGCCATGAGTTTTTTTCGGCCTTCGCTCAACCAGCACGGTTTGACTGAACAGCAATGGCGGGTCATCCGCATCCTCAGTCAACACGATGAGCTGGAAATCTACCAATTGGCGGAGCTGGCCTGCATTCTCAAACCGAGCATGACCGGCGTGCTGGTGCGCATGGAGGCAGCGGGGCTGGTGCATCGGCGCAAGGCCGAGCAGGATCAGCGGCGGGTGCTGGTGACCCTGGCCGAAAAGGGCAAGGCCAGCTTCGAGTCCATGAGCCAGTGCATGGAAGAGAACTACCAGCGATTGCAGGCGCAGCTAGGCGTGGAGAAATTGCAGACGTTGCTCGGGTTGCTCGATGAGTTGAAGACCATCAAGTGCCTGTAGGCGCCGAATCCATCTCGGCGCCTGCAAGACTGTTCAGTACACGCCGCCGGAGCGGGTGGGGGGTGGCGTGCCCTTGAAGATCGCGGCGAGGGTTTGCAGGCCGCGCATTAACACGGTGGTGTCGACCCCTACCGCAACGAACGCGGCGCCCAATTCGATGTAACGCCGGGCTAGTTTTTCGTCGGCGCTGAGAATGCCGGCGGCTTTGCCGGCCTGCTGAATACGCACGATGGCGTCCTCGATGGCGGCTTGCACCTGCGGGTGTCCGGGGTTGCCCCGATGGCCCATGGACGCGCTCAAATCCGCCGGGCCGATAAACACCCCATCGACACCCTCGACCGCCGCAATGGCCTCCAGGTTGGCCAGGCCTTCGCGGTTTTCGATCTGCACCAGCAGGCACATTTGCGCATCGGCCTGATCCAGGTAACCGGGAATGCTGTTCCAGCGCGACGCCCGCGCCAGAGCGCTGCCAACACCGCGCAGGCCTTGTGGCGGGTAGTGAATCGCACGTACCAGTTGCCGCGCCTGCTCAGCACTTTCGACCATCGGCACCAGCAACGTCTGAACGCCGATATCCAGCATTTGTTTGATCAGTGCGGTATCGCCGATAACCGGGCGAATGATCGCTTCGCTGGCGTAGGGCGCGATGGCTTGCAATTGGCTGAGCATGCCGCGCACGTCATTGGGCGCGTGCTCGCCGTCGATCAGCAACCAGTCGAATCCGGCATTGGCCGCCAGTTCGGCACAGTAGGCGTCGGCCAGGCCGAGCCAGAGGCCGATCTGCGTTTCGCCGCTGTTCAGGCGTTGCTTGAAACGGTTGATGGGCATGTCCATGAAGCGGTCCTCCGGGGTCAGACAAAACGGCAGGAAATGGAGCCCAGCATGTCGTAGTCGACATGGAAGGTATCGCCAGGGTTGGCCGCCACGGGACGGGTAAACGAGCCGCCGAGGATGATTTGCCCTGGTAGCAAGGTGACGTCGTAGGGCGCCAGTTTGTTCGCCAGCCAGGCAACGCCTTTGGCCGGGTGGTTGAGCACGGCGGCCGAAACCCCCGACTCTTCGATCACTCCGTTGCGGTACAGCACGGCGGGCACCTTGCGCAGATCGATCTCGGTCGGGCGCACGGCCCGCCCGCCCATGACCACGCCCGCGTTGGCGGCGTTATCGGAAATGGTGTCGAACACTTTGCGGGTCGCGTGGGTCTGCGGGTCGATTTGCTGAATGCGTGCGTCGATGATTTCCAGCGCCGGGATCACCCATTCGGTGGCGTCGAGCACGTCGAAAATCGTGCAGTTCGGACCCTTGAGCGGCTTGCCGAGAATGAACGCGAGCTCCACTTCCACCCTTGGCACGATGAAACGCTCGAACGGAATGTCGGTGCCTTCGTCAAAGAACATGTCATCGAGCAGGGCGCCGTAATCCGGCTCGGTGATGTTCGACGACACCTGCATGGCCCGGGACGTCAGACCGATCTTGTGCCCGACCAGCTTGCGCCCGTCCTTGATTTTCTGTGCGACCCAGGCGCGCTGGATGGCATACGCGTCGTCGAGGGTGATCGCCGGGTGGTCGAGGGAAAATTGCCGGACCTGCTCCCTGGAACGTTCGGCCCGGTCCAGTTGTGCGGCGGCTTGCAGGATTTGCAGTTGATCGAGCATGACGAAGATCTCTTACTGTGGATTGACGATGGCCGCTTGGGTGCGCAGGACCAGGAAACCGCCCAGGGCGATAAACAGCGCCAGGACATACAGGGCCAGGCTGGCGCTCTGTGTGGTGTCGCGCATCCAGCCGATCAGGTAGGGCGCGAGGAATGAAGCGATGCTGCCGAACGAGCTGATCATGGCGATGCCGGCGGCCTGGGTGCAGTTGGAGAGAAAGGCCGGTGGCAATTGCCAGAACATCGGCAACGCGGCACTGGCGCCCATGCCGGCCACGGTCAGACCGCCCATCACCAACAATGGATTGCCCGGTGCCAGGCCCGCGACGGCGATCCCGGCGGCCGCCATCAGCAGGGGCACACACAGGTGCCAGCGGCGCTCACGGTGGCGGTCCGACGAGCGTCCGCAACCGATCATGAAGAAGCAGCCGGCCAGATACGGCACCGCACTGAGCAACCCGACCTGACTGTCGCGGCCGATGCCGGCGCCGTGAATCAGGGTCGGCATCCAGAACGCCAGGGTGTTGACCGCCAGCATGACCGCGAAGTAAATCGCCACCAGCAGCCAGACCTGCGGATCACGCATGATGCCGCCGAAAGAAGTGATGGATTTTCGCTGTTCTTCACTGCTCAGTTGCGTGCGCAATTGTTGTTTCTGAAGCGGGTTGAGCCACTTCACCGTTTCGAAGCTGTCCGGCAGGCACTTGAGCACGACCAGGCCCAGCAGGATCACGGGTGCCCCTTCGATCAGGAACATCCACTGCCAGCCGCGCAGCCCGCCGAAATCATGGAAGTTCTCCAGAATGGCGCCGGACAACGGGCCGCCGATAACACCGGCCATGGGCACGGCAATCGCGAACAGCGCCGTGACTTGCGCCCGGCGCCGGGCCGGGTACCAGCGATTGAGAAACACCAGTATCCCGGGGAAGAAACCGGCTTCGGCCACCCCGAGCAGAAAGCGCAGGACATAGAAGCCGCTAGAGCTTTCGATCCACAACATGCTGGTGGACAGCAGGCCCCAGACCACCATCAGGCTGGCGATCCAGCGCCGTGGCCCGACCCGGTCAAGGGCCATGTTGCTCGGTACGCCGAACAGCGCGTAGGCGATGAAAAACAACCCGGCACCGAGGCCGTAGACGGTGTCGCTGAAGTGCAGGTCGGTACTCATTTGCATCTTGGCGAAGCCGATGTTGATCCGGTCCAGGTGAGCGAACAGGTAACAAATCAGCAGCAAGGGCATCAGTCGCCAGGTCACGAGGCTGTGGGTGCGATCGTGTTCGATCAAGGTGGTGCTGTCGGCGGTATTGGCTGTGCTCATGATGTTGTACTTTTTGTTTGAGTGGCCGTTGGCGGAAGGAGGGCGTGAATCAGCCCGCCTGGTTCTTTAAGAAGGCATGCACGTTGTTCTGCTTGAAATTCAGTTCGGGGTGCAACTCGATCATCTCGAACGACAGCGCCAGCAAACGCTGGGACTGCAGCTCGGCGAAGTGCTCGGTGATAACACTGAACAGGGCTTCGGCGACGGTCTTGCGTGTGGCCAGGTCTCGGCCGTGACCGACTTTGAGGGTCATGTGGACGAAGGCGTAATCGTGCTTGCCATCGGCCATGCGCCAGGTGTCCAGGCGCACCCCGCGACTGCGAATGCCGCCCAGGGGAAACACGCCGCTGTCTCCCAGGACGGTGTGAACCTTTTCGAACAGCGCGGGCAGGTTCGCCTGCCGTTCGATGTTGTCGGTGTACTCGGCGATGAAATGCGGCATGTGCGTCTCCCGGGCCGCGAGCAATCCGTGGGTTGCTCGCGAGCGCGTGTCAGAGGGGGAAAATGGCGTTGATCTGGCCCGTGCCGGAACTGCCGAACGGCTGAGTGATGATCTCGGCAGGTTTGTTGTATTCAGGTCCGCCGAGCAGGCCCAGGAGCATCGCGGTGTCGTGCATCTTGCCTTCGCCGAAGCAGTGCTCGGCGTAGTCCGGGAGCATCGCGCAGAACTCCTTGAAGCGACCTTGCTTCCACATGTCGACCACGTGCAGGTCCATCTGCTTGTCGAATTCGCGGGTCCAATTGTGGATGTTGGCTTCGGCTTCACGGTCATCCGAGAACCGGTGTGACAGCGAACCCGAGGCCAGGACCAGGACTTTGCGATCACTCTTCTCGATGGCCCGGCGCACCGCTGCGCCAAAGGCAAAGCTGTCTTCCAGGCGGTGCCAGGCGCACCACGCGGCGATGGACACCACGTTGAACTTCTGGTCATCGGGAACGCCCATGTGCATGTAGCGCATCGGCACCAGCGTGCCGTATTCGAGCTCCAGGCTCGGGATGTTGTGCGCCATGGTGCGCACGCCGGCGAGGTTGGCTTCAGCCGCGATCAACTCGCCGAGTTCCGGGCAGCCTGGGTAGTCGTATTCCATGTTTTTGATGAAGTGCGGCAGTTCGTTACTGGTGTAGATGCCCTTGAACTGCTCGCCGCAGTTGACGTGATAACCGCTGTTGACCAGCCAGTGCACGTCGAACACCACGGCGGTGTCGGCCCCCAGTTCGCGGGCGCGACGGCCGATTTCCTTGTGCCCGGCAATCGCCGCTTCGCGACAACCGTGATGCTTGCCGGGCAGTTCCGACAGGTACATCGAGGGTACGTGGCAGATCTTCGCGGCCAGGACGACTTCGCCCATGATGATTCTCCTGAAATTGTTGTTATTCGATTCAATCTGGCGGCCGGTGAAGGCTGCGTGAGCCGATGCGCGACCCTGCGCAACCTTCGACGCGGGCTATCGGCGGTTCACAGACCCCAACGCGGGATGTGATGGCTGCCCATGGAAATGCAGATGTTCTTGATTTCGGCGAACACCTCGAAGCTGTACTGGCCGCCTTCGCGCCCGGTACCGGAACCTTTCACCCCGCCGAACGGCTGGCGCAAGTCCCGCACGTTCTGGCTGTTGATAAACACCATGCCGGCTTCGATGCCATAGGCCAGGCGATGGGCCTTGCCGATGTCCTGGGTCCAGATGTAGGACGCCAGGCCATACTCGGTATCGTTGGCCAGTTGCAGGGCCTCGGCTTCGTCCTTGAACGGAATCAGGCACACTACGGGGCCGAAAATTTCTTCTTGGGCGATGCGCATTTTGTTATTCACATCGGCGAACACCGTCGGCTGGATGAACTGCCCGCGACTCAAATGGGCCGGCAGGTTGGCCGGACGTTCCAGGCCACCGGCCAGCAGCGTGGCGCCTTCTTCGATACCGATCTTGATGTAGCCGGTGACCTTGTCATAGTGGGCCTGGGTGATCATCGAGCCGACCTGGGTTTTCGGGTCCTGCGGGTCGCCGACGATCAGGCGTTTGGCGCGAGCGGCAAACTCGGCGACAAACTGCGGGTAGACGCTTTCCTGAATGAAGATCCGGCTACCGGCGGTGCAGCGTTCGCCGTTGAGCGAGAAGATAGTGAACAGCGCCGCGTCGAGGGCTCGCTCCAGATCAGCGTCTTCAAAAATCAGCACCGGCGACTTGCCGCCCAGTTCCATCGAGTACTTTTTCAGGCCGGCGGTCTGCATGATTTTCTTGCCGGTGGCGGTGCCGCCGGTGAAGGAAATCGCTCGCACGTCCGGGTGACGAACCAGCGCGTCGCCGGCCGTGGCGCCGTAGCCCTGGATGACGTTGAGCACACCTTTTGGAATACCGGCTTCAACGGCCAGGCGTCCCAGTTCGTTGGCCGTCAGCGGCGACAGCTCGGACATTTTCAGTACGGCGGTGTTGCCCAGCGCCAGGCACGGCGCGGTCTTCCAGGTCGCCGTCATGAACGGCACGTTCCAGGGGGACACCAGCGCGCAAACCCCCACCGGTTGGTACAGGGTGTAGTTGAGCATCTGGTCGTCGACCGGATAACTGTGACCGTCCATACGGGTGCAGACTTCGGCGAAGAAATCGAAGTTGTGCGAGGCCCGTGGAATCAACACGTTTTTGGTCTGGTGGATCGGCAGGCCGGTGTCCAGGGTTTCCAGCTCCGCCAGGCGCGGCACATTCTGTTCGATCAGCTCGCCGAGCTTGCGCATCAGCTTCGCGCGCTCCTTGGCCGGGGTCGCCGCCCATTTCGGAAAGGCTTCCTTGGCGGCGGCCACGGCCTGGGCGACTTCCTCGACGCCGCCGCTGGCGACTTCACCAATGGCTTCACCGGTGGCCGGGTTGTAATTGACGAAGGTGTCTTTGCTTTCGACCTCGCGGCCGTTGATCCAGTGTTTGATCATGTTGCTCAAGCCTCTTTACGGGCGGAAAAAAACTCCGCTTCGCTGACAATTCGATTAACCAGGCGACCCACGCCTTCCACTTCCACGATCACTTCATCGCCCGGCACCACATCGGCCAGGCCTTCCGGGGTGCCCGTGGCGATCATGTCGCCGGGTTGCAGGGTCATGAAGCTGGACAGGTATTCGATCAGGTAAGGGATGTCGAAAATCATGTCCTTGGTGCTGCCTTCCTGGCGCAGCTCACCGTTGATCCAGGTGCGTAGTGTCAGGTTGCTCGGGTCCGGCACGTCGGCGACATCGACGATCCACGGACCGACGGGGGTCGTGGCGTCGCGGTTCTTCACCCGCAGGTTGGGCCGGTAGTAGTTTTCCAGGTAATCGCGGATCGCGTAGTCGTTGCACACCGTGTAGCCGGCCAGGTATTCCAGGGCGTTCTCGCGCTTGACGTTGCGCGCCGGCTTGCCGATGACGGCCACCAATTCACATTCATAGTGCATGTAGGCGACGTTATCCGGACGCCAGGTGGTCTGGTTGTGGCCAGTGTAGGTGCCGGGGGACTTGATGAAGGCCAGCGGTTCGGTCGGTGGCGTGAAGGCCAGTTCGGCGGCATGGTCGGCGTAGTTCAGGCCCAGGGCGAACATGCTGCCGGTGGCCGGTGGCAACCACTCGACCTGGTTTTCGTTCAGCAAGCGACCGTCGGCCAGCCGTACGGCGTTTTGGGCTTCGACCTGGACCTGGTGCTCAGCGCCTTCAAAGCGAATACGGGCGTGTTTCATGACAGCTCCTCTGCCTTGATGTGGTTGATCAGGCGGCCCAGGCCGCTGATTTCGACTTCAACGGTATCGCCCGGTTGCACATCGACACGACCTTCGGGGGTGCCGGTGATCAGCACATCGCCTTCGTGCAGGGTCATGAATTCGCTGATTTCGGCGATCAGTTGGGGAATGCTGCGGACAAAGTTGGCGGTAGAGTTTTGCTGGCGCAGTTCACCGTTGACGAACAGTTTCAGGCTGAGCTGATGCGGGTTGGCGACCTGATCGCGGGCCACCAGTTCCGGGCCCAGCGAGCAGAAGCCGTCCCGGCACTTGGCCTTCACCGCCGGGCGGTAATAACTGTCTTCCGGCAGGCTGAACTCATTGACGATGGTGTAGCCGGCCACATGCTCCAGCGCATTTTCGACGCTGACCCGGCTGGCGCTTTTGCCGATCACCACGCCCAATGCCGGGCCCGGTTGCAGGCGCTCACCGTGGGGCTGAACCACCACGCCGTCATGACCATTGCGGGTGTTGGGCGTCTTGATGAACAGCACGGGTTTGAGCGGTGGTTTCTGGTAAGGCGCTTGCTCGAATTCGGCGATACGTTGGTTCAGCAACCCCTGATAGTTCAGCGCAACGCCGAACAGGGTGCCGTTCGCAACATCATGCAGGGCACGGCTCATGCTTTTCTCCTGGCAGTGGCGGGGCAGTGAATGACTGCTCCGTGGAATATTCGTTAACCTGTTAACGTTATAATTAATATGTTAACTATCGTCAAGCGTGGCAAAATCTTCCGGCAGTGGTGAGTCGTCGAAAACCGGTGCAGGATGAAAATCCTTGCACGGCCAACACCCCAATAAGAAAGAGAATCCAGCGATGATCGATCGTCAGCCGATCCCCAACATCAACATCGGTCAGGTCTACGACCAGCGCTACAGCGATGCCGAAGTGCACTACGACAAACTCGGCAACCTGGCGGGGTTCTTCGGCCGCAACATGCCTGTGCATCGGCACGACCGGTTCTTCCAGGTGCACTACGTGAAGAGCGGCGCGGTGCGGGTCTATCTGGATGACCAGCAGTACCTCGAGTCCGGGCCGATGTTTTTCCTTACGCCACCGACGGTGGCCCACTCGTTCGTCACCGAAGCGGATGCCGACGGGCATGTGCTGACGGTGCGCCAGCAACTGGTCTGGCAATTGATCGATGCCGATCCGAGCCTGGCACCGGGCCCGCAGTTGCCGGCGGCGTGTGTTGCGCTGGCGCGACTTGCGCCGCAATTCCACCCAGAGGTCCGCCGGCTGGAGTTTCTGTTCGAAGAGCTGTGCAGCGAGATCAACGCTCAGAGCCCCGGACGAAGCTCGGCGCTGGGCAGCCTGACGCGCTTGATCATGATCAGCCTGCTCAGGCTGTGCGCCAATTCCCTGGAAGCCCGCCCGGCCCGCCATGAAGACTTGCGAATTTTCCATCGTTTCAACGAGTTGATCGAAGACCACTACCTGCAACACTGGCCGCTGTCGCACTACGCCGACGGTATTGGCGTCACCGAGGCGCGTCTCAACGACGTTTGTCGGCGGATTGCCGATCTGCCGTCCAAACGCCTGATCCTTGAAAGGGTCATGCAAGAGGCGAAGCGGCTGTTGCTGTTCACCGGCAGTTCGGCCAATGAAATCTGCTATCAGCTGGGTTTCAAGGATCCGGCCTATTTCAGTCGGTTCTTCCAGCGTTACGCGCAGATGACGCCAGGGGAGTATCGCCAGCGACAATCGGGTTTGCGTTGAGCCTGGCATGTTCACTTCTCGAGGGGCGCCGACGGTCTGTAGAGCAGCATGGCCGCAGCCGGCACCCTGAAAAAATGGCTTTTACAGGGAACCGATTGCACTTTTCACCGGTGTGGATCACCACAAGGCGAGGCTGTAGCCAATGATGATCCGGCTCTCGTCGATGTCGCTGGTCAGGCCGTTGCTCGATCGCAGGGTGGCGTTGCGCAGTCGCACATTGACGTTCTTCAGCGGGCCGCTTTGCACGGTGTAGGCCAGGTCGGTGTCGCGTTCCCATTCCCGACCGTTGCGCACCGTGGCCGTCTGCGCATATGTACCGTCGACGTAGCGGGTCATGAAGGTCAGCCCGGGCAGGCCGAGGGCCGCGAAGTTGTAGTCGTAGCGCGCCTGCCAGGCGTCGGTTTCGGCCTTGGTGAAGACGTTGATGGTCACCAGGTTGACCGAATACGGATCTTGGCCGGGAAAGGCAAAGTCGCCATCACCGGAAAGGTTCTGATAGCCCAGGCCGAATTTATGGGCACCCACCGACAGGCTCACCATGCCGTTGAAAAAACGGTTGTCGAGCCTGCCGCCATCGACCCGGGAGGCACTGCGCAATTTGTCGCTGCCTTGCTCGCGAGTATCGAAATAGCGCAGGTCGCTGCGCAGGTTCACGCCTTCTGCCAGGGGCAGGTCGTGCACCAGGCCGATGAATTGCTGGCGGTAGATATCCTGCATCTGGGCGTAGTAATAGGACGCCGCCAGATGTGGATTGATTGCGTAGGTACCGCCGGCCAGATCGAGGTGGCTGCTCGGGACGCCGGCGTAACTCATGTCGTCATTACTGGAAGAGTCGCGCAGGTTCTGTTTTTCCAGACGACCCACATTCAGGGTCAGGCCATCGATTTCCTGGGAGGTGACCAACTCACCGTTGTAGGTCGAAGGCAGCAGCCGGGTGTCGTTATAGGCGGCCACCGGTAACTGCGGTTGCAGGGTGCCGAGCTTGAGCACGGTCTTCGATGCGCGCAGTTTGGCCGTCAGGCCCAGTTCACTGTAGCTGTCCTCCGGTTGCTGACTGGCGCCAAACGGCAGCAACCCGGTGCCCCGGCGATCACGGCTGGAATCGAGTTTTACCCCGAGTTCGCCCAAGGCATCGACACCGAAACCGACCCTGCCTTCGGTGTACCCCGACTCCAGGCGTAATACAAAACCCTGCGCCCACTCCTCGGCCTTGTTCTGAGGGGCGTTGCTTTGGCGAAAGTCCCGGTTCATGTAGAAGTTGCGCATATCCAGGCTGGCTTTACTGTCCTGGATAAAATCGGCGTGGGCGCCCAAGGGGGTAAACGCGGCGCACAGGCCAGCGCTTGCCGCCGTGCGAAAGAGGCACGAATGCATGAGGGAGGTTCCTTTTGTTGTTTTTGTAGGTATCGCCCAATGGTAGGTCAGGGGTGGAATATTGTTAACATGTTATCTTTAGCTTGTGTAGCGGGTTTTGCTTATAAATATTGGGTTTGTTTGGGTAGGTGGTTTTGTATTTGATTAATTTGTTTACAGATTAACGATTTGTCGTGCGGTGTCGTGTTGCATGCATACGGTGCCGACTCTAAGCTTCGACGCTTCGACCTCTTTTGTGCGTGAACCATGCCGACCCCCAGACCGTCCCTTACGCTCACCTTGCTGCAGGCCCGCGAAGCGGCCATGGCATTTTTCCGGCCGTTGCTCAACGAACATGATCTGACTGAGCAGCAATGGCGGGTGATTCGTATCCTGCGCCAGCAAGGCGAACTGGAAAGCCATCAGTTAGCTCACCTGGCGTGCATCCTCAAGCCAAGCATGACCGGCGTCCTGACTCGGCTGGAGCGTGACGGTATCGTTCGGCGCAGAAAGTCTGCCGAAGATCAGCGTCGGGTCTTCGTCGCCCTGACCGAGCAGGGACAGCAGCGTTTTGTCGACATGAGTGCGGGGATGGAAAGCAACTACCTGAAGATTCAGGAGCAGTTCGGCGAGGAGTCGCTTGCGCAGTTGCTGGAGCTGCTGAACAAGCTGAAAAACATCAAGCCCTGAGGGCGGCGCGGAGCCTACTGCCCCAGCCGTCCCAGCGTATGCAGCATCGGCTCCAGCGACACCGTGATCAAGCCGTCCAGCGGTCGATTCAGCTCTTCCACCAACAGGATGGTCGCCGCCGTCGACAGCGCGCACATCATCAGCACCACCACAATCGTGCCGTTGCGCGGGGCGAACAAACCGAACGAGCCGAAGATGATCGACAGCCAGGTGATGAGAATCACCAGCATGACCGGCGGGATCGACTGGTTGGCCTGCAACAGCGTCAACCAGCGCGCGGCGAACACCGCGTCCATCATCTGCAACGCCGAGGCCTTGAGGGTGCGTTGGTTGTCGGTGGCAGGGGAGAGGTCGGCGACTTGCTGTTGCAGCGCTTCCGAGCGATTGATCGCTTCGGGGCTGTCGAGCAGGGCCAACCGGGCGCGATCCCGCGAGGCCAGGACTTGCAGTATTTCGGCGTAATTGTGTTTGAGTTGCGTGCGGATCGGTTGAGTCTGCGGGCCGTAGCGCGCCAGCACGCGGTCGAATTCGACCACTTTGGCCGCCGCGCCTTCCAGTTCGGCCCGGGTGGTGTCGAACGTGCCTTTGGCTGAAGAAACCAGCAAGCCCAGCACCAGCGCCGACATGGTCGCGATCAGGCCGGTGGCGAGTTTCAGGACCGCGACAGACTCGTCACTCAGGTGATGGGACGGCAATCGCTGTCGCACGTATGAGCCGGCCATTGCGCTGCCGAACAGGCAGATGAATACGATCAGGGCGATCAGCAGGTGATTCATTGAACCTCCGTGACGCTGCTCGGGGCAGCGTGTTGAAGGTAGCAGACCGCCACGCAGTTACCAGGCAGCCCAACCTTTCGAGGCTGGGCTTTACACCTTGGGGCATCCGGTTTCAGCGATTTACTGATCTTTCTCGCAATTGACCATCCACGCCACGCCAAAGCGGTCCACCAGCATCCCGAAGCGGGCTGCCCAGAAGGTGGCCTCCAGCGGCATTTGCACCGTGCCGCCATCGGCCAAGGCGGTGAACACCCGTTCGGCTTCGGCGATGCTGTCGACATTCAACGAAATCGAGCAGCCGCTCATGTCATCGGTGGGACGGTCGGGGGTGGTGTCCGAGCCCATGATCGCCTGGTCGCCCACCGACAGGCGGGTATGGATGATCAGGTTGTGATAATCCGCCGGGACGTGCTCCTTGGCCGGGGTTTCGCCGAACGTCATCATGGCGTCGATGTGGCCGGGCAGGGCCTGGGCGTAATAGGTGAAGGCGGCTTTGCAGTCACCGTTGAAGATCAGGTAGGGATTGATTTTCATGCTGTGCTCCCGGTAACCAAGTAAGGTTTCGACCTCAAGTAGCAAAGCGTTAGATGCAGCGTTTTGCCGGGATTGTTCAGACGTTTTTTCTATAGGCGCGGCGCGGCTTATTGCCGGTTTAATCGACGATCACCCGTTCGCTCTCATCGTTGCCCAGGCAGACAGTCAATTGCTGACCGTCCTTGTTGAAGGCGCAGCGGGGCATCGTCTGCTGCTTGTAAATGGCCAGGGGCACGCCAATGTAGAAGGCGGCCAGCATCAGGGCGACGATGATTTGCACCGGCATCTGGTCCCGGTCGGGTACGCGTTTTTTGAGTTTTGCGCGAGCGTAGAGACCGCTGGCCAGCAAAATCACGCCGATGATCATAAAGCTGCCAATTTCATGCTGGCTGATGCTGTAGATCACGTCCTCGGCGTTGTCCGGGTAGTTGAATTGCCACCAGATGCCGATGCCCAGCGGTACAAGACCGATGCCGATCCAGCCGAAAATTGCGCCAGGCAGGCGTAACAAAACAGCGACGATCAGGCCCAGCGTGGCGACGGTCCAGCCCATCAAATAGAGCTGCACGGCCATGCCGCCGCCCATAAACGTGCCGCCGACATCGATAGGCTCCATTAACAACCAGTCGTAGAAGGCGTGGTGCAGAATCAGAGCGAGTACAACGAGCCAGCTCACAGCGTAATAGAGCCATGACTGAAGGGTATTGAGGCGCGATAACACACGAAATCCTTTTGGTGTTTTGAGGGCGCGCCAGTATGCCGTGTGCTTAAGTGCGTTGCATCATCGAGATCAGGCCACCGCGCGCGGGGCCGAGGGGCGAAGCAAGCGTTCGACGGCGCCGCTCACCAGGTTTTCCAGCAGCTCATCACGCTCCGCGTCACTCAGAGGATGCTGCGCCAGCCAACCAGGCGCGGCATTGAGCAATTGGGCAATCCCGTGCCCGGCGGCCCGTTGGCCCTGCTCACTGAACCGGGATTTTGCCCCCAACATCTGCAACAGCGTGCGTTCATATTGCTCGCGCAAATGCCGAACCCGCGCCTGCTGATCGTCATTCAGGCAGCCGCTGTCGCGTTCCGCCAGACGAAAATGCCAGGGCATTTCCCGATGCAGGTTCAAGTGCGCCTGAATCAGACTGGGCAACAGGTTGCGTTTGCTCTTTTTCTCGATGCGCCCGAGGGTGGCCAGCAACTCCTCGTAGAGCTCTTCGATCAAGTCCGACAGCAAGTGCTGTTTGCTCGGGTAATGGTGATACAACGAGCCCGGGGCGAGCCCCAGGCACGTGGCGAGCTCACGCATGCCGACCTGACCGAAACCCTTGCTGGCAAACAGCTCCAGCACTTTGTCCCGGTACTCGGCAAAGCGTTCACAACGCTCAGGCATAGGCATGGAAGCCACGCCCCGTTTTGCGTCCGAGGTAGCCGGCGGCGACCATTTCCTTGAGCAGCGGCGCCGGGCGGTATTTGCTGTCGTTGAAGCCCTCGTAGAACGCTTCGAGAATCGCCAGCACCGTGTCCAGGCCGATCAAGTCCGCCAACGCCAACGGGCCAATCGGCTGGTTGCAACCCAGGCGCATGCCGGCGTCGATGTCTTCAGCACTGGCCAGGCCTTCCTGAAATACCAGGATCGCTTCGTTGATCATCGGCACCAGAATCCGGTTTACCACGAACCCCGGACGGTTGCCGGCGGTGATCGCGGTTTTGCCCAGCGTTGTCGCCATGTCCAGCGCCAGGGCGTGGGTCGCGTCGCTGGTTTGCAGGCCGCGAATCACTTCGATCAACCCCATCACCGGCACCGGGTTGAAGAAATGCAGGCCGATGAAACGCTCGGGCTGGCTGACGCTGGCAGCGAGTTGAGTGATCGACAGCGATGACGTATTGGAGGCAATCACGCACTCGGCGCCGACCTGCGCGGCAATCTGTTGCAGCACCCGCAGTTTCAGGTCGAGGTTTTCAGTGGCGGCTTCGATCACCAGTTGCACGCTTTGCAGGCTGGCGTAGTCGGTGCTGGTTTGGATCTTGTCGAGGGCGGCAAATTTCTGTTCCTGGCTCAATGTCGATTTGGCGACTTGTCGATCCAGGTTTTTGCTGACGGTTGCCACAGCCTTTTGCAGCGCGCTCTCGCTGATGTCGATCAACGTCACGTTGAAGCCGGCCACTGCGCAGACTTGCGCAATCCCGTTGCCCATGGTGCCCGCGCCAATCACGCCGATGTGTTGCAGATTCATGCTTGAAGTCCTTGGGATCAAACCTTCGATACCTTGGCCGCCGCAACGGCCGAAGGCGTACTATGGCCGCGAGTCTAAAACCGGCGGGGCGGTTGTCCTATGCCGCAACTGTTCAACGGCACTGGTGTTTTTTGCCAGTCGGGCGATGGGGAGAAGAACGTTCACATGCGGGAAAAGGATTCAGTGGCGGCCTACTTCATGCAGGCGATGATCCATCGGCTGGCGGACAATCCCCAGCGCCAGCGGTCAGTGCTGGAGGAGGCATCTATCGACCCGGCGCTGCTCGACCAGCCGACGGCTCGTGTACCGGCCAGTGCGTTTGCCACGCTGTGGCTGATCCAGATTCGCGAGCTCAACGACGAATTCTTTGGCCTCGACAGCCACGGCATGCCGCCCGGCAGTTTCGCCCTGATCTGCCGGGCGCTGATTCAGGAACCCGACCTGCACAAAGCCATGCGCCAATGCCTGGCCAACTTCGCACTGTTCCTCCACGACTTTCGCGGCAGCCTGACCGTGCGCGGCAAACGCGCGGTCATCAGCCTGCAAACCCGCTCGACCGACAGCGACCTCGGCCGCCTGGGCGAAGAAACCTTCCTGGTTCTGATGATCAGCCTGCTGTGCTGGCTCGGCGGGCGGCGCATTCCCATCGACCGCGCGGATTTTCGCCATCAGCGCGTCTCCCTCTGCGACGACCGTTTGCTCTGGGGCCCCAACCTGACGTTCGGCGCCGAACGCACCGAAATCGAATTCGCCAGCCACTACCTGCGCCTGCCGGTCGTTCAAGACCTGGCGTCGTTGAAAGTATTTTTACGCACCGCCCCGCAATGGCTGGTCATCCGCTTCCGCAACCAGCACGGCCTCGCCTCCCAGGTTCACCAACGCCTGCGCAACAGCCACTACAGCCAATGGCCAACCCTGCAAGCCTTCGCCCTGGAACAACACCTGAGCCCCAGCACTTTCCGCCGCAAACTGGAACGCGAAGGCTGTTCGTATCAGGAGATCAAGGACGAGGTTCGGCGCGGCGTGGCGTTTGAGCAGTTGCGTCAGAGCAAGGCGAGCATTGGCGAGATCGCCGAGCAGTTGGGGTTTCAGGAAGCGAGCGCGTTTCATCGGGCGTTCAAGAAGTGGACGGGGGAGAGTCCGGGGCGGTATCGGGCGCGGTTTCAAGAAACAGCCCCTCCAAGGAAATAGCAGGGGGGCGTTTTGCAAGCGATTTACTCAAACCTCTGAATCATTCAGCCCACGGGAACTGCTGCAAAATATAACGAGGTTTGCTGGAGCCAATTCGTTTGGCGCTCAATACGACGTCGTAGTTTTTATAGAGGTGGAGGTTTACCGCATTTGGGTCAAGGATTTCTCTCGCAATCCTTCCATAAATCACTAACCCATCGGTGGTTTTAAATTCAAACGATCTTTTATCCGGGAGCACACCAACAAACTCACCCGTGAATGTCTCCATCGTTTCCTGGATGTTATCCAGATTCAGTCGAGCCTTGCTTCGGCGAACCTGTTCGCTATCAGTGAATTGAAATTGCTTGTAGCGAGTGGTCAGCGAGCAGGAAGCATCGTAACTGGATAGCTTTCCCAAAAAGTCCGAAACACTGGAAATTGCTCTATCGGCAAGGCGCGAAACAGGTTCTGAGAGTTCCTCGTCACTTTTAGTCGTAGCCTCCAGCAACTCCGCCATCAGATCGATTGCCAATGACACTGATGTAGTGCCCTCAATCTCAAGTTGTGTTTGCGCGGGCACTTCTTCCAGCTCGAACCCAAATGACCCCAGCGCAGTTCCCGTAATAAGTAATTGATTACTCGATCGGTTTGGAATGGGACCTTTGTCGGCAAGCGAGCCGGAGATCGACGCGGCGATGGTGGCAATGGCTTCGCTGAAAGCCTGGGTCGCGGCAGCGCCAAATTCGGCCAGAACGCCATGCGTTCCCGAAACAGGTGTGCCACGGTAGGTAAGGATGACCTTTGCCGGCTGATAGGTGTCCTGACTATTTGCTTCCAGAAACGATTTTGCTTCATCTATCCGAGAGCGAATGGACATCGCAGAAAGCTTGCTGATTCCTGGCTTGGTCAGCTGCTTCTCCAGGAATAAAAGCTCTGCTGATTTGTGCAGATACTCGTTCCTACTCATGAGTGAGCTCCTGTTTTCGAGCCTTCAGCATGGCGAGTGCTGCTTGATCTTGCCGAGGGGCAAGGTCAACCCGAAGGAATCCCTTCCACTGCTTTGTTCTTCGATGGGACCACATGCTGTACCAGTACGATGTCATTTCTACCAAGCGCTCTGGCGCATCACTGAGGGATTGAACATAAAAATCAACTTTGAACTGATTTTTTATGAAGGACTGATCCTCCCGTGTTGCGCCCAACAGTCTTAGTTGATCAGGCCGCAGGCCATCATAGAACTCATCTCCTTCAGAAGTGAAGGTAACAACATCGATGTCTCTTGGAGATCGTTGATCAGAGAGCTCTACGTTCTCCGTGAAACTGCCGTCCAGCCACTGGAAACCTTCGGCCATGCCCATTCTATGGAGCTCGGAACGGTGTGAAAGGTAGCCTTGCAAAACATCACACCGGGCCAGGCTGATCGCGAATCGATCCACGAAAGCCAAGAGATCAACCTCGTAGGGCGATCTGTCCATCCCTACTGGGTTTTGTTCATTTATTGGAGGAATAAGTCCCTCTGGATTCCACTCAGGGATCAAGCCCGGGCTCCTTGCGTAGTGGTCTGAAAGTCGGTCGATCCTCGTCTTGGTGCGTGCACGCGTCAAGCGAACAAACGTTACAGTTCTTTCGCATCTCCCCTTATCGGTGGCTGAAGTACCATGGCCCCAGTCCTGACAGCCTCCAGTTCTTTAGCGAGTTCTTCATCCTGTGCCAACCCTAGTTCGTTTCACCGCTCTGCTCGACCAGGCAAGACGCGCCCTGCTTCTGGTCTGGGGCACCTCCCGAGGATTATTCCTCGGCCTGGTCCTGGCCACCCTGATCGCCGGTGTTCTCCCGGCCCTGGCTGCCTGGCTCGGCCAGCGCATCGTCGATGCCGTCGTTACCGCCATGCAATTGCACGCGCAACAGGGCAATGCGCCGTTGTGGCCGGTGGTGCGTTATGTGTTGTTTGAGGCAGGGGTGTTGGCGTTGTTGTCCGGGACGCAACGGGCGCTGTCGGTGCAGCAGTCGCTGTTGCGGGTGCAGTTGGGGCAGAAGGTCAACACGATGATCCTGGAGAAGGCCCAGACGTTGTCGCTGGTGCAGTTCGAGAACTCGGAGTTCTACGACAAGTTGGTGCGGGTGCGGCGCGAAGCTTCGACCCGGCCGTTGGCCTTGGTGATGAAGTCGCTGGGGTTGATCCAGAACTTGATCGTATTGATCAGTTTCGGCGTGCTGCTGGTGCATTTTTCACCGTGGGCGCTGGTGTTGCTGGTGGTCGGGGCGTTGCCGGTGTTTTTTGCCGAGGCGCATTTTTCCGGGGATACGTTTCGGCTGTTCACGCGTCGGGCGCCGGAGAGTCGGCAGCAGAGTTACATCGAGACGCTGCTGTCCCACGAGGGCTACATCAAGGAGGTCAAGCTGTTCGGCTTTGCGCCGTTGCTGTTGAAGCGTTATCGCGAGACGTTTGCCCGGCTCTACGCCGAGGACCGGCGCCTGACCCTGCGCCGCGATGGCTGGGGGTTTGCCCTCGGTTTGCTCGGCACCGGGGCGTTTTATCTGGCGTATGCCTGGGTGGTGGTCGACACCGTGCACGGCCAGATCAGCCTCGGGCAGATGACCATGTACCTGGTGCTGTTCAAGCAGGGGCAAACCGCCGTCAGCAGCAGCCTCAGTGCGATCAGCGGTTTGTACGAGGATGGTCTGTATCTGTCGGCCCTTTACGAATACCTGGCCGAACCGGTGGTGAGCGATACCGGCAGCCTGACCGTCGGCGCACTGCCCGGCGACGGCTTGCGTTTCGAGAATGTTGGGTTCCGTTATCCGGGAGCCAGCCGAGCCGCGCTGGAGGGTATCGACCTGCATCTGGTGCCGGGGCGCAGCGTGGCGTTGGTGGGGGAGAACGGTTCGGGCAAGACCACGTTGATCAAATTGCTGACTCGCCTGTATCGCCCCGATCATGGCCGCATTCTGCTGGACGGCAGCGACCTGCAAACCTGGGAAGAAGATGCCCTGCGCCGACGTATCGGAGTGATTTTCCAGGACTACATTCGCTATCAGTTTTCCGTGGGCGAGAACATCGGCGTCGGCGATACCTTGGCCTTCGATGATGAAAAACGCTGGAAAGCAGCCGCCGCCGAAGGCATGGCCGCGCCGTTTATCGAAGGTCTGGATCGCGGCTATGCCACGCAACTGGGGCGCTGGTTTGCCGGGGGCCAGGAACTGTCCGGCGGGCAATGGCAGAAGATCGCGTTGTCCCGCGCCTATATGCGCCGCGACGCCGACATACTGATTCTCGACGAACCGACCTCAGCCCTGGACCCGGCGGCGGAAGCGGCGGTGTTCGAGCATTTCAGTGAGCACACCGAGGGTCGCATGACCTTGCTGATCTCCCACCGATTCTCCAGTGTGCGCAACGCCGACCACATCATCGTGCTGGACCAAGGGACGATTATGGAGCGCGGCGATCATGACAGCCTGGTGGCGGCGGGCGGGCGTTATGCGCAGTTGTTCGATTTGCAGGCCCGGGGTTACCGCTAGACGTTAGGTTTCCGGTGAACTGCGATTCATCGCAGCAACCTGCGCCGGTTTGCTTTTCATCAGGTTTTCGATGGCCTGACGATACTGGCCGCCGCCCAGGCTCATGCTGTTGTTGTGTGTGCCACCGGGCACCAGCAGCAGGCGCTTGGGTTCGTTGGCGGCGTTGAACAACTGCTGGCTGAAGCGCGACGGCATGAACGCATCAGCCAGACCGTGAACCACCAGCAGCGGCATGTCGATGTCGGTGATCTTGTCGATGGAGTCGAATTTCTGTGACAGCAACCAGCGCACCGGCAGGGATTTCACCGGCAGGTTGCTGTCCGCCACTTGCGCGACGGCATCCCCCAGCGTGGTGAAGGTGGACTCGATCACCAACCCGCGCACCGGCACCGCGACGTGGTCCTTTTTCGCCTGAGTGGCCAGGTCGGCTGCCAGGTCGATGGCCACCGCGCCACCCAGTGAGTGTCCGTAGATCAGGCGTTTGTTCGGGTCTGGCTGCATCGTTTTGAAGCGATCCCAGGCCACGCGGGCGTCTTCATAAACGCTGGCTTCCGACGGCAGATCGCCCTTGCTCTGGCCAAACCCCCGGTAGTCGATGGCCAGCACCGAATAGCCCATGGCCCGTAACTGCTCGATGCGGAACGCCTGGCCCGTCAGGTTCCAGCGCACGCCGTGCAGGTACAGGATCGACGGCGCATCCCGGCGGGCGGCGGGCCACCACCAGGCATGCAGGTTTTGATCGCCCTTGAAGCTGGCCGGTTTGATGTCGAACTCCTGAACGTCCTGCGGCAAACCGTGATACCACCCGGCGGTGCCCGGCTCGATCCGAAACAACAACTCGCGCTCTTTGTACTTGAGCACCCCGCAACCCACCGGCAGACCGACAATCAGCAGCGCCATACACAGCAACGGTAACCAGCGCCGGCCCAAGCGGCTCATCAGGGTAGAAAACATGCAGCGGTCCAGTCGATCAGGGGAAAGCACGGGTTTTAACAGATGCGTGCTGGGGCCGGGAATTATTTCGACAGTCGTGTGTGTTGCAAGATCGTTCTCACGCTCGCACCGGATCAGCGCAAAGCCGCTCGTCTTTGCCTGCCGGCCATTTCAACAAAAAGATTGAATAATCACACAAAATGTTATTTAAATAACAAAACAACAACGCCGGCCTCAGCCTGGCAAGCCGTCACAAGGTGGGATAGCAATGAGCAAGATCGCAGTCATCGGCAGCAATATGGTGGATCTGATCACCTACATCGACCGCATGCCGGCCCAGGGCGAGACGCTGGAAGCCCCGGGATTTGCCCTCGGTTGCGGCGGCAAGGGTGCCAATCAGGCGGTGGCTGCGGCCAAGCTCGGGGCAGATGTGCTGATGCTGACCAAGGTCGGCGATGACATGTTTGCCGACAACACCCTGGCTAACTTCCAGCGCTTTGGCATCGACACCCGTTACGTGCAACGTGTGCCGGGCGTGTCCAGCGGGGTGGCGCCGATCTTCGTCCAGGCCGATTCCCACAACAGCATCCTCATCGTCAAAGGCGCCAACGCCCATCTCGTCCCGGCGGATATCGACACCGCCGCGCCAGCCCTGCGCGAGTGTTCGCTGATCGTGCTGCAACTCGAAATCAATGTGGAAACCGTCTACCACGCCATCGCCTTCGGCCGCGAACACAACATTCCGGTACTGCTCAACCCGGCGCCAGCCTTGGCCGGCCTGAGCCGCGAACACCTGGCGCAGCTGGATTTCCTGGTGCCCAACGAGTCCGAACTGGCGCTGATCAGCGGCCAGACCGTGGACTCGCCCGAGTCCGCGCTGAACGCCGCGAAAACCCTGGTCGCCAGCGGCATCCGCCATGTGATCGTGACCCTCGGCGAGCACGGCGCGCTGTACGTCGGCGAAGAGGGTGAGTTTCAGATTCCCGGCCTGCGGGTTGCCGCCCGCGACACCACCGGGGCCGGCGATGCGTTCATCGGGTGCTTCATCCAGCGCTGGAGCCGCGATCGCGATATCCGTGCCGCCATGCTCGAAGCGGTCGCCTATTCCGCCTGCTCGGTCACCGGCCTCGGCACCCAGACTTCCTACCCGGACGCGCTCGCATTCGCTGAATTCCAGCGTCAATTCGACGACTGATACCGAATTGATTCACCCCTCAAAACCCACCCGGAGAACAACAATGACAAAGCCTCCGCTCCAACAGACGCCCGATGGCTTCTACCTGAACCGCACGCCCTGGTTCGCCTTCATTTTGCTGTGCAGCATCTTTGCGCTGTGGGCGGCAGCCGCGAGCATGAACGACGTGCTTATCGCGCATTTCAAGAAGGCCTTCCTGCTCAGCGACTTCCAGACCGCGTTCGTGCAGTCGGCGTTTTACCTTGGCTACTTTTTCGTGGCGATTCCGGCAGCGTTGGTGGTCCGGCGATTCAGCTACAAGACCACCATCCTCATTGGCCTGATGCTCTACATGCTCGGCTGCCTGCTGTTCTTCCCGGCGGCGTCCACCGCCAAGTACGGCATGTTCCTGCTGGCGCTGTTCGTGATCGCGGCGGGTCTGTCGTTTCTCGAAACCGCGTGCAACACCTATTCGACGCTAATGGGTCCACGGGAAACCGGCACCCGTCGCCTGAACATTTCCCAGACCTTCCACCCGTTCGGCGCGATGGCCGGGGTGTACGTCGGCAGTTTCGTGATGTTCAAGGACACTGATGCCTCCCGCGAACAACTCACGCAAATGAGCGCTTCCGACGCGGCGGTTCAGCAACTGCAAATGATCCAGTCCACCTTGCTGCCGTACAAATGGATGATCGCGGTGTTGGTGCTGATGTTTATCCTGATCGCCATCACCCGGTTCCCGGCGTGCAAAGGCGTGCAAACCGCTACCAGGAAAACCGCCAGCCTCGGTCAGAGCCTGTCGCGGCTGTGGGGCAACAAACGCTTCACCTTCGGCGTGCTGGCACAGTTTCTGTACGTTGGCGCGCAGGTCGGCGTGTGGAGTTTCACCATTCGCCTGGCCATGCAATTGGGTGGGATGAACGAGCGCAGCGCGTCGTGGTTTTTGCTGACCACCTTCGCCGCGTACTTCGTCGGCAAACTGATCGCCAACGTGCTGATGCGTAAACTGCACCCGGCCAAGGTACTGGCGGTGTATGGCTTGCTGTGCATCGTGTTGCTGGCCTACACCATTCTGGTGCCGAACATCACCGCGGTGTATGCGGCAGTGGGCGTGAGTGTGTTCCTCGGCCCTTGCTGGCCGACCATTTATGGCCTGACCATCGATGGCCTGGGTGAAGACACTGGCGTCGGCGGTTCGCTGCTGGTGATGAGCATCGTTGGCGGCGGGGTGATTCCGATCTTCCAGGGGCTGCTGTCGGATTACAGCGGCGGCAACATGCAACTGGCCTACACCGTGCCGTTGCTGTGCTTCATCGTGATCGTCGCTTATGCGGTGCGGTGCCTGCGTCATTCCACCCGCGAACGGTCATCGGTGGGCGTGGCGGTGACCTCATGAGTACGCGTATCAATCTCTACCCGGCGCTGTTTGGCGAAGCGCCGAAGACGCTGTTGGAATCCGAACAATTTAAGGTCAGCGCCAGCGTTTATCCCAGCGGCGTGCTGGCGCTGGAAATGAGCAACAGCCGTGGAAAACTGGTGGTGCTGCCGTACCAGGGCCAGATGATCTGGGACGCGGTGTTCGACGGCTGCGACCTGACCATGAGCAACCTGTTCAGCCAGCCCCGGCCGAGCCCCACGGTGATCGGCACCTACGGCTGTTTCATGTTCCACAGTGGCTTGCTGCGCAACGGTTGCCCGACGCCCGAGGACGACCATCCATTGCACGGTGAAATGCCCTGCGCGGCGATGGACCGAGCCTGGCTGGACGTCGGTGAAGACAGCGCCGGACCGTTCCTGCGCCTGGGTGGCGAGTATGAATACGCTCAGGGTTTCGGTGATCGCTATCTGGCGAGCCCAAGCGTGACCCTGCATGCCGACTCCGCGCTGTTCGATATCGCCATGACCGTGACCAACCTGGCAGGCAAACCCATGGACCTGATGTACATGGCCCACATGAACTACGCCTACGTCGAGGGCGCGCGGTTTATCGAACCACTGGGCTTTGAGCGGGTGCGCCTGCGCAGCAGCGTCCCGGCACACGTCAAACCGACGCCGGCCTGGAGCCATTACATGGAGCAATTGGCGCTGGAGCCAGAGCAGTTCCAGTGCCTGGACCGACCCGACCTCTACGACCCGGAGGTCGTGTTTTTCTTCGATGGCGTGCGCGCCGATGCCAACGGCGATGCGCATTTTCTGCTGAGCCATCCGGACGGTGCGGCCTTCTACACCCGCTATCGGCCCGACCAATTCGACCACGCCGCACGCTGGATCCTGCACAACGCCGATCAGCAAGTGGCGGCATTCGTCTTGCCCGCCACTTGCGAGCCGGAAGGCTATCGCGCCGAGTCCGCCAAAGGTCACGTGCGCGTATTGGCGGCGGGGGAGACGGCGGCGTTTACGGTAACCACCGGTTATCTGACTCAAGCCGAGCAACACGCCTTGATCAGATAATCAACTGCGCACCGCTGGCGGTAATGGCGTCGCGGTAGGCCTTGGGGATTTTCTTGTCGCTGATCACGTACTGGAAATCCCCAAGGTCGGCGAAATGCGCGGTGCGCACCGTGTCGAACTTGCTGTGGTCGGCCAGCAGCAACCGTTGCTGAGCCTGGCGCAGGACCTTCTGCTTGACCTCCACTTCATTGAAGTTGAAGCAGGTCACGCCGAAGTCCTGGCTGACCCCGGCGGCGGACACAAAGGCCCAGGTCAGACGCACGTTGTCGAGGATGCCGGTTTCGGTAGTGTTCTCGAACACCTGGTTCTTGCGATGGAACGTACCGCCGCAAACCACAATGTGGCAGTTGGGTTTTTGCGAGAGTTTGAGCAACACGTTGAGTGAGTTGCACACGGCGGTGAATTCGAGTTCGTCGGGAATGAAGTCCACCACGAATGGCGTGGTGGTGCCGCAGTCGAAAAACACCGTGTCGCCAGGCTGGATAAAGCGCGCGGCGAGTTTGCCGATGCGGCGTTTTTCCTCGACGTGCCGGGTGTCCTGTTCGGCCACGCGGTAATCGGCGGGTTCATTGCCGTCGTGGATTCGAGTGATGTAACCGCCGAGCAAGCGCAGGTGGTCGGTGTATTTGCTCAGGTCACGGCGCAGGGTCATTTCCGACACGTCCAGCAACGCGGCCATTTCGCGCAAGTGAATGGCGCTCTGGTCTTGCAGGGCTTGTTGAATCAGCTTGAGACGCTCGGCTTTTTTACTGTCCACAGGCATTCCGGGGTTGATTGTTGGTGTTATTTAAGTAACATTAAATGTGAGTTTTGTAACGTTTTTGCGCAAATGATCCTCGATTGTGGCGCAGGGGCATTTGAATATACAAACAGGAGTTTTTGCGATGGCCCATCTCCCACCCCAGGCACTGGCGCAGTACATCGATCACACCTTGCTGGCGCCGGACGCCAGCCGCGAGCAAATCGCCACCCTGTGCCGCGAAGCGGCGGAACATGGCTTCTATTCGGTGTGCGTGAATTCCGCGCAAGTGCCCCACGCCGCGCAGTGTCTGACCGGGCACAGCGTCAAGGTCTGCGCCGTGGTCGGCTTCCCGTTGGGCGCCGGCCTGAGCGACACCAAGGCCTTTGAAGCCGAGCGGGCGATTGCGGCCGGCGCGGGGGAGATCGATATGGTGTTGAACATCGGTTGGTTGAAGGACGGGTTGTTCGCTGAAGTGCAGGACGACATCGCCCAGGTCAAACAAGCCTGCGGCCGCGTGCCGTTGAAAGTCATCCTGGAAACCTGCCTGCTTAGCGACGCGGAAAAAGTGAAGGCCTGCGAAATCTGCCGCGAGCTGAACGTCGCGTTCGTCAAGACCTCCACCGGTTTCAGCCGCAACGGCGCCACCGTCGAAGACGTGGCCCTGATGCGCCGCACCGTGGGCCCGGTCATTGGGGTCAAGGCGTCGGGCGGCGTGCGCGATTACCCGACCGCCGTGGCGATGATCGAGGCCGGCGCGACCCGATTGGGCAGCAGCTCGGGCATTGCGATTGTCGGCGGCGCCCAAGCGGCGGGTGAGGGTTATTGAGTCAGCGTGCCTCCCGTGACTTCAAATGACGGACGAAGGGCCCCCGGCAGTGGGAGCTCCAAGGATTCGAACGCCGGGCGTTGGGCCGCGGGCAGCAGGAAACGTCCGTCAACGCCTTGTGCCATGAATTGCGCCTGGGTGATGGGGCGGGACAGAAAGTACCCCTGGGCTTCGTGACAACCGTATTGAGTCGTCAGTGCCAGGCATTGATAGTCCTCGATACCTTCCGCAACCGTGCGATAACCCAGGTCCCTGGCCAATTTAAAAATGGAGCTGGCGATGATCTGGTTGCGCGGGCTGCCGGGCAGGTCAGTGACAATCGATCTGTCGAGCTTGATCACGTTGGCCGGGATCTCGTGCAAATAGGCGAAATTGCTGTAGCCACTGCCGAAATCGTCAATCGCCACGTCCATGCCCAGCTCGCGCAACCCCTTGAGTTGCCGGATGACCTGTGGATTGGCGCGGATCCATTCGCCTTCGGTGATTTCGATTTCCAATCGGTGCGGCTCGATCCCGAAACGCAAACAGGCGAGCCTGAGAATTTCACCGATGTCCTGATCTTCAAAATCCTTGGGCGACAGATTGAGCGACACCCGGCACTCGACGTCCTCCCACAACGCCATAGTGCTTAAGGCTTGGTCGATGACCCAATGGGTCACTCGATTAATCAGACCATTGCGTTCCAGCACGGGAATGAACTCCGCCGGGGACACGGCGCCCAGTTCCGGGTGATTCCAGCGCAACAGGGCTTCGGCGCTGATCCGGCGGCCATCGAGCAGGTTGAAACGCGGTTGAAACACCAGATACATCTGGTCGGTGGCGAGCGCCCGGTCCACATCCCTGGCCAACGTAAACGCGCGACGCCAGGCACAGTCTCTGGCGATGTCGTAGAGCGCCCAGTGCGTATTGGCTTGACGGGCCGATTCCACCGCGTGCATGGCCTTGCGCAACAGGTCGGCGTGGGACAGTGGATCGTGATCGAAGATCACCATGCCGGCCCGTGGCGCGGGGCTGGTGAGGGCACTGTCCGATTTCGTCATGCCGCGCATTTGGTCGATCAACTGATGGACAAACAGTTCGTAGTCAGCCATCGAGGCGGGCAGCATGAAGCAGAACTGCCGGTCATTGACGTGGTAGGCGCAACTGATGCCGGCCAGGCTTTTTTTCAGGTGCCGGGCAATGTCGAGGATGATTGATCGCGTTGCCCCGGCACCCACCGCCAGGGTCAGTTCATGGCCGCGCTGTGAGTCGAGTGCATCGATCAGCACCATCACCCGTTGCTCGGTATCTGTTTGCAGACCCAGGTCGGTGAGGTCGGCAAAAAACTGCCGCTGATTGGGCAGGCCGCTCATCGGGTCATGGCAATCGGTGAGTTGCCGCTGTTCAATCTGGGCCATCACCATTTCGGCCAGGTCCTCTAACACCAGGCGTTCGCTGTCGCTCAGTTGCTTGGGTTCTTTATCGATAATGCACAGGCTGCCGATGCAGTGTCCGGCGCGAGTTCGCAGCGGGGCGCCGGCGTAAAAGCGAATTCCACCGGGGGCCGTCACCAGCGGATTGGAGCAGAAACGCGCATCCCTGGACGCGTCCTGAACATGCAGCACGCCGTTCTCGCCGATGGCATACGCGCAGAACGATTGGTCGATGGGGGTTTGCTCCTGGTCAAAACCGATGCGCGACTTGAACCATTGACGGTCTCGTTCCACCAGCGAAATCAGCACCGTGGGAACGTTGAAATAGGCGGCTGCCAGTCGGCAGATCCGGTCGAAGTTCTCCGATTCTGCCGTTTTTAGCCACTCCAGGGCTTGTACCGCGTCCAGGCGATGTTTTTCTAAATGATGTTCGTGCATGACGTGCTCCTGGAACGGACTCGGCGAATCAATTTAGCGCCCGGCGACGCTGACCTGATCTTCAAGGTTGCGCGCCCGGTTATTTCGAATGCATTGCGGTGCTGGCTTAGTGATATTACGGTGACATGTTTTTGGATATTCTTATACGTTTAAAGTTCTATGTATAAGATAATATTTTGTAATAGGCGGGACAGAGCCATATCAGCGCTTTATGGTGCAGATGTTGTACAACTTTTCCAAAAAAAGCCCGGTTCCTGGACGTCAGAAGCCGGGCGATGTGGATCCATGAGTCTCAATCCATCTGCAACACAATCTTGCCAATGTGATCGCCGGCCTCCATCCGCGCATGGGCCTGTGCCGCGTCGGTAAACCGGTAGACCTTGTCGATCATCGGCAAGCAACGCCCGGCCGACAGCACTGGCCAGACATATTCGTACAACCCTTGGGCGATGGCGGCTTTCTCTTCCCGAGTGCGCGAGCGCAGCAGCGAGCCGGTAATGATCGCGCGCTTGGCCATGATCGCCAGCAGATCAACACCGTCGGCATGGGCGCCGCCAAGGAAGCCCAGCATCACCAGTCGACCTTCCATGGCCAGGGCGGCGACGTTGTTGTTGAAGTACGAGCCGCCCATGATGTCGAGGATTACGTTGACGCCTTTGCCAGAGGTTTTTTCGGCGATGACCTGGACGAAATCCTCATCGCGATAATTGATTGCCCTGGCGCCGAGCTTGCGAATCGCGTCGCACTTTTCCTCGCTGCCGGCGGTGGCGAAGGCTTCGACGCCGAACTCGCGGCAGAGCATCAGTGCGGTGGTGCCGATGCCGCTGGTGCCGCCATGAATCAATGCCCGCTGACCTTTGCTGGCGCCGCCCATTTCAAACAGGTTGGCCCAGACTGTGAAGAAGGTTTCGGGAATCGCGGCGGCCTGAATCCAGTCCATGTCATCGGGGATCGGCAATGTCTGGCTGGCCGGGGCCACGCAATATTGCGCATAGCCGCCACCGTTGGTCAGTGCACACACCTTGTCGCCCAATACAAACTCACTGACCCCTTTGCCGACCGCCACCACTTCGCCGGCCACTTCCAGGCCGGGGTTCGGGTTCATGCCGGGTTTCATCGGGTACTTGCCGGCACGCTGCAGCACATCGGGGCGATTGACCCCGGCGGCGTATACGCGGATCAGCACTTCACCGGTGGCCACCTCGGGCATCGGCACTTCCTGTGGTTGCAAGACTTCCGGGCCGCCGGGTTGGGTGATTTCGATCAGGGTCATGGTGTGGGGCAGATTCATTTTTTGGGGTCCTGTGGTGAATGGATTGATAGATGGGATCGTATGTGGTTGCTGAAGATCAAAAGATCGCAGCCTCGTTTCACTTGGCAGCTCCTACTTAGCGCCTACGGGGTGGATGCGGTTCAATGTAGGAGCTGGCGAAGCCTGCGATCTTTTGATCTTGATCAACCGCATCGCCAACTCCAAAACCAATGCCATCACAATGGCCCCAGCCGCGATCACAAACAACAACGCGTGATGCCCGCCGCTGGCATTGAACATCGCCGAATAGGCAAACCCGGTCAGGGCCTGAAACGTGGCAAACGATACCGTGGCGCGGCTCCAGGCGATTTGCTGCTGATGGTGATTGGGCACCAACTCATGCACCCGGGCCAAGGCCAGCGGGACGATGCCCGGCGGGAACGAACCGAGGATGACCGCCAGCAGCGCCAAGGCCAGGAATGAGCTGGATATCGCCAGCAAACCCAAGGTGATCGCCTGCACCACTAACACAATCCGAATGCTCAACCGCGCACCCAGTTTGTCGGCGAGAAAACCATAGCTTACCGGCCCGACAATCGCCCCCAGGCCATACATGACCCAGATCAGCGCGCCGACGTGCGCGCCGGCGCCGAGACCACGGGCGACGAAGTCCACCAGAAACACCATCGCCGGCACCAGCCCTGCGGCCATAAACGCGTACTGGGCGAACAACAGATAAAGGCCCGGCGGGGTTGGCGAGGTTTCGCTGCCAACGTTAACCGGTGCGGCAGGTTGCGGTGTCGAGGACGGCCAGCCAAACCAGCTCGCGACGGTCAGCACCAGCGCCAGCAAGCCGAGGCCGAACCAGGTGTTCTGCAAACCCAGGCTCAGCAGCGGCGGCACAATCGTCCCCGAGCCTGCAATGCCCAGGCCGATGCCGAGGAAAATCGCGCCACTGGCCAAGCCCCGACGGGACACTGGCACATGAGGCAGCACGGTCGCAGCCACCAGCACCATGATCGCGCCACCGGCCACACCCGACAGCAAGCGCCAGCCGAAGAACCAGCTCACTGACAGTGGAAAGCCACAGGCAAAAAACGAGAGTGTCACCGCCAGCATCATCAGGCGCAGGGCGGTGCGGTTGCTCAATCGCCGGGCGAGCGGATGGCCGACCAGTGCACCGATCAGGTAACCGACCAAATTGGCCGCGCCGAGGTACACCACGTCACTGGCGGAAAACCACTGCGCCTGGATCAAGGAGGGAATCAGCGGTGTGTAGGCAAAACGCGCCAGGCCAATGCTGACCAGGCTGGCGCAGAGACCGGCGAAGATCGGCAGCCAAAGGGCGCTACACGAGGGGGTTGAGGTGCTGTGCATGAGAACGTTCCTGTGAGGTTATCTCTGGCGTCCAGCCTATCGAGTATTCTTGATGCAGTAATGCAGCGAATTCGCGCTACAGTGATGCAAATACGCATCGCAAGGTAAGTGTTATGAATTGGGATGATGCGCGGGTGTTTTTGGCGGTCTGCCGCGAATCGACATTGCGCGGCGCGGCGCGGGTACTGGGGGTCGATCAGGCGACGGTCGGGCGGCGGGTCACGGCGCTGGAGAAGTCCTTGAGTGCGACGCTATTTCTGCGCACCTCCGAAGGCTATGCGCTGACGGCAGTGGGCGAAGCGGCGTTGCAAGCGGTGGAGAAAATGGAGGTGTCGGCGCTGGAGCTGGAACGGCAAATCCAGGGCCTCGATGATCGGCTCACTGGCACGGTGCGGGTCAGCACCACCGACTCGCTGGCCATCGACTTCCTGATCCCCGCCATCGCGCGCTTGCACGGCAAACACCCGGATGTGCGGGTGCAACTGGACGCTTCCACGCAAATGATCAGCCTGGCCAAGCGCGAAGCCGATATCGCCGTGCGCAACGCCCGGCCGGACAACCCGGACCTGATCGCCCGGCGCATTGCGCGCTGGCCGGTGGGGTTGTTCGCCTCCCAAGGCTATGTTGACGCCCACGGCGTGCCGGAACCGGGTTCGGCGTTTGAAGGGCATGACCTGGTGGTGTATCAGCCGTATCTGGCGAGCAACAAGGAGATGACCCTGGTGTCGGAACCGCTGGCGCGGGGGCGGATTGTGTCGAGCCTGGGCTCTGGCCTGCTGGTGCGTCGATCCATTGCGGCGGGGATCGGGATTGGCGAGATTCCGGTGTACATGGGGGAGCGGGATGGGCTGGTCAGGCTGTGGCCGGAGCGCACGCGACCGGTGCCGTATGACGTGTGGCTGGTGACCCATGCGGACCTGCGGCACACGGCGCGGGTGAGGGTGGTGATTGATGAGATTGTCGCGGGGTTTTCCGGGACGGGGGAGTGAGGTGGGATAGATCAAAAGATCGCAGCCTCGGTGCCCTCGACAGCTCCTACAGGTTTGGGGTTCGCCGCGATTTAAGGGTGAACACCTTGCCCTGTAGGAGCTGTCGAGTGCAACGAGGCTGCGATCCCTTGATCTGCGCCGTTATGGCATTTCCGGCAATTCCTGCGGCCGCAAATCAAACACCAACACTTCGGCATCCACGCCATTGCTCAAGGTCAGCACCTGTTCTTCACGAACCCGTACGCCGTCACCTTCCTGCAACGGCACGCCGTTCAGTTCAACACTGCCGCGAGCCACATGCACATAGGCATAACGGTTAGCCGCCAGTTCCAGGGTGGCGCTTTCCTTGCCGTCGAACAGCCCGGCATACACCCGCGCATCCTGACGCACCGACAGCGAACCTTTCGCCCCGTCCGGGGAAATGATCAACTGCAAGCGACCGCGTTTTTTCTGGGTGCTGAAATGTTCCTGCTGATAACGCGGTTTGGCGCCGCTGACCTCTGGCACGATCCAGATTTGCAGAAAGTGCACGCCACGAGTGGCCGAGTGGTTGTACTCGCTGTGGGCCACGCCGCTGCCGGCGCTCATCAATTGCACGTCGCCAGGGCGGATCACCGAACCGGTGCCCAGGGTGTCCTTGTGTTCCAGTGCGCCTTCGAGCACGTAGGAGAAAATCTCCATGTCTCGGTGCGGGTGCTGGCCAAAGCCTTTGCCGGCCGCCACGCGGTCATCGTTGATCACCAACAGGTCGGAAAAACCCTGTTCTTTCGGGTTGCGATAGTTGGCGAAGGAAAAGGTGTGGAACGACTTCAACCAACCGTGATTGGCGGCGCCGCGATCCGAGGCTTTGCGAAGGGTCAGCATGATGAAATCTCCTGTCAGGACGTGAATTCGTCCGAGTGAGGAGAAGGTTAATGTTTACCGTTCGATGCAATAAGTAGATGAAAATTGAAATACTGTCCCTTTCAGGTTGACAGTTTTGTGCGCAAGTTCACGTATGCATCTTTGATACAAAGGCCATAATGCACAGCGAACAAAACCCTGTGGGAGCGGGCTTGCTCGCGAAGGCGGTGTGTCAGCGAACTCAATGCCAACTGACACGCCGCTTTCGCGAGCAAGCCCGCTCCCACAGGGTTCGGTGTTTAACAGACGACAATTCTCTTTTTATGATCCCAGTGACGTCCAACCCATGAAAACCGTGGCAATGGTGCTGTTTCCCAACTTTCTCCTGCTCGACATGGCCGGGCCGATGGAAGTGTTTTCCATCGCCAACCGTTATCTGGACCCGGCCGACCACTATGTGTTGTCGACGATCGGCACCGAGCACGGTCCGTTGCTTGCGTCCAATGGCGTCAAGGTCCACGCCGATGTCCATATCGATCAGGCTGGCGACGGTTACGACCTGCTGCTGGTCCCCGGCGGCCCCGGCGCCTATAACGAAAAACGCGAGCCGCTGCTGACCTGGCTGCGGGGGGCGGTTGCCCGTGCCGAACGTTATGGTTCGATCTGCACTGGCGCATTCGTGCTCGGGCATGCCGGGTTGCTCGACGGTTATCGCGTGACCACCCACTGGCATTACACCGAACGGCTGATCAAAGGCTTCCCCAAGGCCACGGTGCAGACCGATCAGATTTTCGTTGAGGACCGCAATCTCATCACCTCCGGCGGCGTCACGGCGGGTATCGACCTGGCACTGGCGGTGGTCGCTCAGGACCACGGCAAAAAAGTCGCCCAGGACGTGGCAAAGGTGCTGCTGGTGGTGATGAAACGCCAGGGCGGCCAGGCGCAATTCAGTCCGTTGATGGCCGCTGTCGCTACTCACGAAACCCCCATCACCCGCGTGCAGAATTACGTACTCGAACACCTCGACGAAGCCTTCAGCGTCGAACGCATGGCGGATATGGCGAACATGAGTGCACGGCATTTCGCCCGACTGTTTGCCCGGGAAGTGAACATGACGCCCATGGAGTTCTTGCAAAGTGCGCGTATCGACCGCGCGCGAAATATGCTGGAAACCTGCGACGCACCGCTTAAGACCGTGGCTTACAAAAGTGGCTTTGGCAGCGTGCGGCACATGCGCTTTTTGTTCAGTGAAAAGCTCGGTTTGATCCCGGCGCAGTACCGCGAACAGTTCAGCTAGAGCCGTTGTGTCCGTTATGCGCACCGCGATGTCCGTAATGATCCCTGTGCGGTCGTTGTGCGGTCATCGATGCCTGCCAAGATAGCCGTGAACTCTTTGCAATGGAGGTGCGGGAGCCTGGATGGACGTGCGCGACGGATCTTGCAGTACCTTGAGCCCTACCAGGTCTTCAGCACGTGAACGTGCATGAACAGCCTCAGAGAATTAACCAGCGAAGCGGTGCTGCGGTTCGGCCCCTACGCGTTCCACCCAAGCCAACGGCTGATCCTGGAAGGTGATCGGCCGCTGCGCATGGGCGGGCGAGCACTCGACATTTTGCAGGTGCTGGTCGAGCACGCCGGGCAAGTGGTCAGCAAAGACGAATTGATCGCTCGGGTCTGGCCGACGTCAGTGGTCGAAGAGATCAACCTGCGCGTGCACATTGCCGCTCTGCGCCGGGCTCTGGGCGACGGCCAGAACGGCGAGCGCTACATCGTCAACATTCCCCTGCGCGGCTACAGCTTCATCGCCCCGGTCGGGCAGGTGCTGGAAGCGCTGCCGATCTTCATCGACAGCGTGCACAAACCCCAGCACAACCTGCCGGCGCGACTCACCTCGATCACCGGTCGCGACTCGATCGTCGGCAGCGTGGTGCGCCAATTGCCGGTGCGACGCTTCATGACCCTGGTCGGCCCGGCCGGCATCGGTAAAACCACCGTGGCGCTGCGCGTGGCGGAGCTGCTGTTGCAGCACTACCGCGATGGCGTCTGGATCGTGGATCTGGCGACAGTCGACGATCCGGCGCAAGTCGTCGATCAACTGATTCAAACCCTGGAACTCGAGGCTGGCGTGACGGCACTGCTGCCACGGCATGCCTTGCTGGTGCTCGACAATTGCGAACACGTGCTCGACCGTTGCCGCACCCTGGTCGAGGAACTGCTGGCCACCGCGCCGCGCCTGTCGATCCTGGCCACCAGCCGCGAACCGCTTCAAGCGCTGGGTGAAACCGTGTTGCGTTTACCATCCTTGGCGGTGCCGCCGTCCTCGGCGTTGTGCAGCGTGGCCGAGGTCATGGGCTATTCGGCGGTGCAGTTGCTGGTCAGTCGCGCCCGCGCCCGGCAACAGGGCTTTGCCCTGCGTGAACAGGATCTCAAAGCCGTGCGCGACATCTGTCGGCGCCTCGATGGCTTGCCTCTGGCCATTGAACTGGCCGCCGCGCAAATCGATGCGCTGGCGCTGGTCGGGTTGCAGGCGCAACTGGGTAATTGCTTTCAACTGCTGACCCAGGGCCGACGCACGGCGGTGCCACGTCACCAGTCCCTCAAGGCAGCGCTGGACTGGAGCTATGAGCGGCTGAGCCCGCTGGAGCAAACGGTGTTGCAGCGTCTGGCGGTGTTCAAAATGGCCTTCACCCTCGACGCCGCCATTGGCGTGATCAGCAGCGCCGACCTGCCGCCCGTGCACCTGTTGGAAACGGTGGAGCAATTGGCGCGCAAATCACTGTTGTCGGTGGAGCAGGGCAGTGGCGTGCCGCGCTATCGTTTCTTCCACACCACGCGCACCTATGCCCTGGAAAAACTCGAACGCAGCGGCCAAATGCGGGCGCTCGAACGGAGTCATGCGCACTACATCAGCCGGGCACGCTGGATCTCAGGCGTGCAATTGCCCGCTGAGCTCATCGAGTAAACGCCGGACTTTCGTCAGGTCCGGCGTGGCAAAACCTTCGGTGAACCGGCCATAGATCGGCGCGAGCAATTCGTAAGCGCGCTGAACCTCGCCTTGGCGCTGCCAAAGCTGCGCCAGTGAGGTGGCGCTGCGCAGTTCCCAAGCCAGCGCCCCCTGACTTTTCGCCACCGTCAACGCCTTGAGCAGCACCGCCTCGGCTTCGCTGGGTCGTGAGTCGGCGAGCAATGCATCGGCCCGTCCCCGAAGAATCTCCGCCGTGCTCCAGCCCGCCGCACCGCTTTGCGCCCGAACCCACAACGCCTCATCAACCAGGCCGCCGTCCAGCGTCACCATGATCTCCTTGACCAGACCGCTGTTCGCTTGCGCCGGTAATGGCGCCTCGGCGCCGTCAATCACCCGCGCGTACTGCCGGGCCCAGTTGTAGAACAGCAGCACCGAATGCTTTTGCGCCTGTTCCAGCAACAGGCGCACAAGATCGCGGGCGGTGGTGCTGTCGCCGTTGTAATGGGCGATCAGGCATCCGGACAGCGCGAGGGTGTAGCAAATGGACGTGCCGTGGTTGATCTGGATCGCGATGTCCAACGCCTGGCGAGCGGTGCGCCAGGCTTGTTCCGGCTGGCCTTGCAGCCAGAGGATTCGGGCCAGAATCGTCAGGGACGCGACACTCTGGTCGTACTGCACGCCAAAACCGTGGGTGAAACGGTTGAGGTGGCCGCTCTGGGCCATGCGCTGGATGACCTGTTCGGCATTCTCCCGGGCCTGTTGCTGATCCCCGGAAAAGTGCAGCGCCAGCACCCGCAAACGCTGTGTGCTCAAGGACAACAGCGCATCGCCCTGCAACCTGAGTCGGTCGAATGTGCGGGTCTGTTCCAGGGCCATTTGATAGTTGCCGCAGCACAGATTGACCGCCATGTGCCCGGACACCGCACGCAACTGACCGGCAACGTCTTCGCAGCGTTCAGCCAGTGCTTTGGCGCTGACGAAGGCGTCGATGGTCTCGGCGCTGCCCCCCTGGGCGTGGTAGCAGGAGCTGCCGAGAGCGAGCTTGAGCGATAGGGTCAGGCGAGGGCAGGGCTCGGCGGCGGCGTCGAGCAGCGCCAAAGCCCGGCGCACGTACACGCCGTGCTCCTTGAGCAACGACAGTTCCTGCCACAGCGGCATTGAACTGGCGGTCAAGCGGATCGCCAGCATCTGCGGCCCGTTCGCGTGCAAACCCCATTCGAGGGCGGCGCGGATGTCCTCCAGGCTACGGGCGTAACGCTCGATCCACAGGTGGGTGGGGGTTTGCTCCCAGTCGGTCTGCGCTTGTTGCATCAAGGCCAGGCAGCGCTCGGCGTGGCGTTGACGGGTCTCAGGCAGTTCGGCGGCCAAGTGAAGTTTTTCCAGGGCGTAGCTGCGGGTGGTGTCCAGCAGGCGATAAAACACCTCCTCATCGCCAACTTCTACGTTCAACAACGACTTGGCCACCAATTGCGTGATCGAGCCAAACACCACATTGGGTTCGATACGCTGGCCAACGATCACGGCCGCCGCCGACTCCAGGGTGAACCCGTCCCGGAACAGCCCCAATCGGCGCAGGCAGGTTTGCTCGCAGGCACTGAGCAATTCGAAGCTCCAGTCCAGTGTCGCGCGCAGGGTCTGATGGCGGCCCAACGCTGTTTGCGAGCCTTGGGTCAGCAGCCGGAAACTGCCTTGCAGTTGCGTCAGCAAACCCTCGATACCGAGGTCGACGACTTGCGCCGCCGCCAGTTCGATGGCCAACGGAATACCGTCCAGCCGCTGGCAAATCTCAATCGCCAGGGGCAGTTCTTCATCGCTCAGTTCAAAGCTGTCATGGCTGGCCATCGCCCGCTCGACGAACAATTGCAGGGCGGAAAAACTCAGGGCCTGGGTACGGTCGAGTACGGCGATGGGCGGCGGGCAGTCCAGCGATTCCAGGCGTTGCACGTATTCGCCTTCGGCCCGCAGGCTCTCGCGGCTGGTGGCCAGAATGTGCACCTGCGGTGCGCTGCGCAGGATGCTTTCGCAAAGCAGCGCAATCGCATCGATCAGGTGTTCGCAGTTATCGATCACCAACAGCATCTGCCGTTCGCGCAGGAAGCTCGCCAAGCCATTCGTCGGCTCAGCGTCGTGCAGGGACAGGTCCAGCAGTGTCGCCAGGTGTGCGGTGATCATTGCCGGGTCATTGAGCGGCGCCAGGTCCAGCAGGCGAATGCCGTCGCGATAGTCGCCGATCAGTTGCTCGGCCACTCGCAGGGCCACGGTGGTTTTGCCGATGCCGCCGGGCCCGACCAGGGTGATGAACCGCTGGCGGGCCAGGTGCGTGACCACGCTGTCCACCAAGTGCTGACGGCCGATCAGGCGCGTGCGGCGCACCGGCAGGTTATGCCGGCGCGGTTCGTAAACCGTGTTGTCGGGTTGTTGCCCGGCGGACTCCAGGGAATAGGGCGCGACAAAACTATAGCCGCGCTGCGCCACGGTGACGATGTAGCGCTGGCCGGCCTGGCCGTCGCCCAAGGCCTTGCGCAGCGCCGCCATGTGCACCCGCAAATTGATGTCTTCGACGATGCTTTTGGGCCAAACCCGGGCGATCAATTGCTGCTTGCTGACCACGTTCCCGGCGTGCTCCAGCAGGATCAACAGAATGTCCATGGCACGCCGCCCCAGGCGCACGGGCTGGTCGCCTTCGAGGATCAGACGTTGTCCGGGATAGATCCGGTAAGGGCCGAAATGCAGGGCCTGTTCGGGTGGAAGGGTCAACGGGTCACTCCTGCTTGCATCCGTCTAGTACGCGGTTTCCGAGCATATTCCTCAGGATTGTTCGTCAGCGCAATGAGGGCTCGAGTGACTGTCAGGTGTTCGCTGCGACTGCCGCGTTCCTCGCCTCGGTCGCCGCTGCGTATTTACGGGCTGCGAGTGTGACAAAAAGGCGATTGGACCGTGAGGCGCGGTTTTGAAAATTAACAACGTTTAACTCGTCGAGCGTCAGGTCTACGCCCAAAACTCTAGGGCTTCAAGTCCAACGAAGATCACTGTCTTCGCGCTGTAAAAGGAATGGACACCTCTGGAGGATGCCGGAATGAGCGATGTGGTGGTGGTCTATCACAGTGGCTACGGGCACACCCGCGTCATGGCCGAAGCCGTGGCGCTGGGCGTGGAGCGGCACGTGGGCAGCACCTGTCGGCTGATTTCGGTGGAGGACGTCGAGACCCAGTGGGAGCACCTGCACCGGGCCGACGCGATCATCTTCGGCGCCCCGACCTACATGGGCAGCGCCTCGGCGTCCTTCAAAGGCTTTATGGAGGCCACGGCGGCGTTTTACCTGGCTCAGCCCTGGCGCGACAAACTCGCGGCCGGCTTCACCAATTCCGGCTGCTTGTGCGGCGACAAACTCAACACCTTGCTGCAGATGGCGGTGTTCGCCGCCCAGCATTCAATGATCTGGGTCGGCCTCGACGTGCTGCCGGCCCGCAGCAGCACCGGCCTGTTCGATGGGCAGCTCAATCGCCTCGGCAGCTCCCTCGGTGCCATGGCCCAGTCGAATGTCGAGCAGTCCCCCGACGACGCGCCACCGCCCGAAGATCGCTGCACCGCCGCGCTCCTGGGCGAGCGGGTCGCACGCCTGGCCGAACGCCTGCATCACTCACCGATTTGATACATCCCCCCAAAAAGGAGCACGCCACATGAGCACATTCACTACCCGCGACGGCACCGAGATTTACTACAAGGACTGGGGCACCGGTCAGCCCATCGTGTTCAGCCACGGCTGGCCGCTGAACGCCGACAGTTGGGAAGCGCAGATGATCTTCCTGGCCTCCAAAGGCTTCCGGGTCATCGCCCACGACCGTCGTGGTCATGGTCGTTCCAGTCAGCCGTGGACCGGTAATGACATGGACACCTACGCCGACGACCTGGCGCAGTTGATCGAATTGCTGGACCTCAAAGATGCCGTGCTGTTTGGCTTCTCTACCGGGGGTGGCGAAGTGGCGCGCTACATCGGTCGCCACGGCACTGGCCGGGTCGCCAAGGCCGGGCTGATTTCCTCGGTGCCGCCGCTGATGCTCAAAACCGAAGCCAACCCGGGTGGCCTGCCGATCGAAGTGTTCGATGGCATTCGCCAGGCCTCCCTGGTCGACCGTTCGCAGCTCTACAAGGACCTCGCCGCCGGCCCGTTCTTTGGCTTCAACAAACCGGACGCCAAGCCTTCCCAGGGCATGATCGACTGGTTCTGGCTGCAAGGCATGACCTCGGGTCACAAGAACGCCTATGACTGCATCAAGGCCTTCTCGGAAACCGATTTCACCGAAGACCTGAAGAAGTTCGACGTGCCGACCCTGGTGGTGCATGGCGATGCGGATCAGGTGGTGCCGATTGAAGCGGCGGGGATTGCTTCGGCCAGACTGGTCAAGGGCTCGACGCTGAAGGTCTATCCAGGCGCGCCCCATGGCCTGACCGATACCCATAAGGACCAGCTCAACGAAGATCTGCTGGCGTTCTTGAAGGGCTAAGCAGGATCAAAAGATCGCAGGCTTCGCCAGCTCCTACATGGGAATGTGAACACCCGTAGGAGCTGCCGAAGGCTGCGATCTTTTGCTGTTGAAGGAAGGGGCGCGCACCACTTGGCAGCGCCAGGCAAACGGGTTGATCCCTTCGCTGCGAGTGAAGATGTGGCAGAAGTGCGCCTGATCGCAAAAGCCGCATTCCAGGCTGATTTGCGTCAGGGTCAGGTCGGTGTCCTGGATCAGTTGCTTGGCTTTGGCGATGCGCTGGCAGCGAATCCAGTCTTGTGGCGAGAGCCCGGTGCTGCACTTGAACGCCCGGGAGAAATGACTGCGCGACAGCGCGCAGGCGCGGGCCAGTTCGGTCACTTCCAGGGGCTCGCTGAGACGGTCGAGGATCAGTTGCTTGACCAGGTTTTCGCGCCAGGGCGCGAGGCCGCCGGTGGTGCTTTTTTGCACTGGGGTGGCGGGCGCCCTGACGGCGTTGAACTGAACGTGAGCCATGACAAATATCCGTGTCGGTGGGAATGCGCGGGCGCACTGCACGGTGGATCAGCACCTTCCCTTTTGAAGAAAACAGGTCTGCGCAGAGGACTTCATTCTTGGGCGCGAGGGGCTCGCCGGCGAGTTAAACGTTGTTAATTCCGCGTCCGGCCCATGGCGAAGAAACGCGCTAACTCAGCACATCGCTGCAAGTGTGCGGGGGCGCGCTCATGCAAGATGGGGCACGTTCGGCGGGCCTTGGCAGACCGCTTTCCTCCGGTACATCAATGGTGAAGGCATGAAACATTCTCTGGTTGGCACACTGGGCCTGGCGATTGCGCTGGCTTCCGGTATTTCCTTGGCGGCGGCACCGGCTCAGGTCGGCACCCAGGCGCCGGGCTACTTCCGATTGGCGGTGGGTGAATACGAAGTCACCGCGCTGTTCGACGGCTACAACGACCTGTCGCCGAAACTGCTCAAGGGCCTGACCCAGAGCCAGATCCGCGCGCTGCTGGCCCGGCGCTCGATTGAAACGCCCGGCGTGCAGACCGCGTTCAACGCGTTTCTGATCAACACCGGCAAGCAACTGATCCTGGTGGACACCGGGGCAGGGCAGTGCATCGGCGCAACCGCCGGCATGCTCTCGGACAACATGAAAGCTGCCGGCTACCAGCCGGATCAGGTCGACACGATCCTGCTGACTCACCTGCACCTGGACCACGTCTGCGGCTTGGTCGATGGCCAGCAGAAACCGGTCTTCGCCAACGCCATGGTCTACGCCGCCAAGGCTGAAGCCGATTACTGGCTTGATCCGCAGGCCATCGCCAAAGCCCCCGAAGGGGCCAAGCCGTACTTCAAAATCGCTCAGGATTCCACAGCGCCTTACGTCGCGGCGGGGCGCTTCAAAACCTTCGATGCCGGCCAGTCGCCGGTGCCGGGTGTCGAGGCTACGCTGGAAGCCGGGCACACGCCGGGCAGCACCACGTACCGCTTCACCTCCCAGGGCCAGAGCATTTTGTTCATGGGCGATCTGGTACATAACCTGGCGGTGCAATTCCTCCACCCCGAGGTTTCAATCGGTTTTGACGTCAACAGTCAGCAAGCGATCAAGAGCCGCAATCAGGTCTTCACCGACGCGGCTGTCAGCAAAACCTGGGTAACCGCCGCGCACTTGCCGTTCCCCGGCATTGGCCACATCGCCGCCGAGGGCAAGCATTTCCAATGGGTGCCTGTGGAGTACGGTCCGTACAAACGAGCGGCTAAAGTGCCGTTGATCGAGTAGAGTTCCGAGAACCCGTGCCTGGCTGACCACCCAAATGGACCGTCCCTATGAATCGTAATGATCTGCGCCGCGTCGACATGAACCTGCTGGTGATTTTCGAAGCCCTGATGTTCGAAAAGAACCTGACCCGGGTCGCCGAAAAGCTCTTTATGGGCCAACCGGCCGTGAGTGCGGCGTTGGGGCGTTTGCGTGATCTGTTCGACGACCCGTTGCTGCTGCGCAACGGTCGCGGCATGGAGCCGACGGCGCGGGCGCTGGCGATCCTCAAGGAACTGCAACCGGCGATGGACGTGATCTCCGGAGCGGTCAGCCGTGCCAAGGAATTCGAGCCGGCCAGCAGCTGCGATGTGTTCCGCATCGGGCTGTCGGACGACGCCGAGTTCGGCTTGTTTCCACCGTTGCTCAGTCAATTGCGCGAAGAAGCGCCGGGCATCATCGTCGTGGTGCGCCGGGCCAACTACCTGCTGATGCCGGCGTTGCTGGCGTCCGGGGAAATCTCCGTGGGTGTCAGCTACACCACCGATTTGCCGGCCAATGCCAAACGCAAAAAACTGCGGGACATCCCCTGCAAAGTGCTGCGCGGCGACAAACGCCCCGGCCCGCTGACCCTGGACGAATACTGCGAACGGCCCCATGCGATGGTGTCGTTCTCTGGCGACCTGAGCGGCAACATTGACCTCGACCTGGCGAAGATCGGTCGCTGCCGCCGCGTGGTGCTGGGCGTGCCGCAATTCAGCGGCTTGCGCGCATTGCTCGCTGGCACCGAGATGATCGCCACCGTGCCTGATTACGCCGCGTGTGCTTTGGTTGAAGGCTGCGCATTGCGCGCCTAAGATCCGCCGTTCCCCATCGAAGCCGCGCAATTGTCGATGGCCTGGAGCGGGGTGCACGACAACGATCCCGCGGAGAAATGGCTGCGCTCACGTATCAGCCAATTCATGTCCGAACCCCTCAACATCCCGGCGCCGTAATGTGGGAGCGGGCTTGCTCGCGAAGGCGGTGTGTCAGCCAACATCATGGCTGACTGATCAACCGCATTCGCGAGCAAGCCCGCTCCCACAGGGGTGTGCTGGGCCGCAAAAAACAACGTAGCGCAACGCGGTCAACGTAGGAGCTGCCGAAGGCTGCGATCTTTTGATCTTCGGCGACACCCGAATCATCGAGAATCAAGATCAAAAGATCGCAGCCTGCGGCAGCTCCTGCCGGGATCTGCGTTTAGGCAAAAAGAGCACGTACATTCAATTTTTCCCCTCCTGAGCCCGGCACTATCAGATCAAGTGCCGGCGAAGCCATGCCGGTGATTTTTCAAGGGAGCGGGCAGGCCATGAACGCAGCGGGATGGGATGAACGGGCTCGGGACCTGGGGTTGTTGTTTCTGCGGGTCAGCGGCGGGTTGTTTCTGCTGTGGGTCCACGGCTTGCCGAAGATGCTGGACTTCAACGCGCAACTGAAACTGATCGAAGACCCGTTCCACCTCGGTGCCCACCTCACGCTGATCCTGGCGATTTTCGCCGAAGTGCTGTGCCCGCTGCTGATCGTCGCCGGGGTGCTGGTGCGTTTGGCGTGCTTGCCTATTCTGTTTGTGCTGTTGGTGGCGCTGTTGATCGTGCATCCGCAATGGAGCCTGTTCGAAGGGCAGTTCGGCTGGCTGCTGTTGATCGTGTTCACCAGCATCCTTATCGCCGGGCCGGGACGGCTGGCGCTCAATGATCGTTTCGCCGGAGTCTTTCGTTATGCCTGATGCCAACCGCGCCGACGCTGCAAAACCGGGTTTCGAGGAAGTCGTGACCTTGATCGTCAAGCACCGGGTCAAGGCCGGTTTCGAGGCCCCGTACGAAGCCTGGCTGCGCAACATCGTGCGCATCGCCGGGCAGCGCGAAGGGCATCTGGGGGTGGACGTGGTACGCGGCAAGAACGCCGGCCTCGACACCTACACCTGCATTTTGCGTTTCTGCTCCACCGAAGCGATGCAACTGTGGCTCGATTCGCCGCAACGCCTGGAACTGGTCAACGAAGCCACGCCGATGCTGGCCGACGGCGACCAGACCGAAGTCGCGCCGGTCAATGAATTCTGGTTCTCGCCACTGGCCGACGCCGCCAAACCACCGCCGCGCTGGAAGCAGGCCGTGATCACGTTGCTGGTGATTCTGCCGCACACCTTGCTGGTGCCGCTGATCTGGGGGCCGTTGCTCAAGCTCAATGCCTTCCTGTCGAACTACGTGGTCGCCACTTTCCTGATCACCGTGACCATCGTGGTTTCGGTGGTGTACCTGTTCATGCCTCGGGCGACGCGCCTGTTCGCGCCGTGGCTGACAGCCGACACGTCTCATTCCACTACGCCTGAGGAACCGCGATGAACGCCGATCTGATTTTATTCAATGGCCAATTCCACACCGTCGACCGCGAAAAGCCGTTGGCCAGCGCGGTGGCCATCAAGGACGGGCGCTTTGTCGCGGTCGGCAATGACGGCGAAGCCATGGCCCTGCGCGGCTCTGGCACCCAGGTCATTGACCTCAAGGGCCGTTGCGTGATTCCCGGCCTCAACGACTCGCACTTGCACCTGATCCGTGGCGGCTTGAACTACAACCTCGAACTGCGTTGGGAAGGCGTGCCGTCGCTGGTCGATGCCTTGCGCATGCTCAAGGACCAGGCCGACCGCACCCCAACCCCGCAATGGGTGCGTGTGGTCGGTGGCTGGAACGAATTCCAGTTCGCCGAAAAACGCATGCCGACCCTGGAAGAACTCAACCAGGCCGCGCCGGACACCCCGGTGTTCGTCCTGCACTTGTACGACCGTGCTCTGCTCAACCGCGCCGCTCTGCGCGTGGCCGGTTACACCCGTGATACACCGAACCCGCCGGGCGGCGAGATTGTCCGGGATGCCAACGGCAACCCGACCGGCATGCTGGTGGCGCGGCCGAACGCGATGATTCTCTACTCGACCCTGGCCAAAGGCCCTAAGTTGCCCCTGGAATATCAGGTCAACTCGACCCGTCAATTCATGCGCGAGCTCAATCGCCTGGGCCTGACCAGTGCCATCGACGCCGGCGGCGGTTTCCAGAATTACCCGGACGATTACCAGGTGATCGAGCAGTTGGCCAAGGACGAGCAACTGACCGTGCGCATCGCCTACAACCTGTTCACCCAGAAGCCGAAAGAAGAACTCAGCGACTTTAAGAACTGGACGTCGAGCGTGACCCTTCACCAGGGCGACGATTACCTGCGACACAACGGCGCCGGCGAGATGCTGGTGTTTTCGGCGGCGGATTTCGAGGACTTCCTCGAACCGCGCCCGGACCTGCCGCAAACCATGGAAGACGAACTGGAACCGGTGGTCCGCCACTTGGTCGAGCAGCGCTGGCCGTTCCGTCTGCACGCCACTTACAACGAATCCATCAGCCGCATGCTCGACGTGTTCGAGAAGGTCAACCGTGACATTCCGTTCAACGGTCTGCCGTGGTTTTTCGACCATGCCGAAACCATCACCCCACAAAACATCGAGCGGGTGAGGGCGCTGGGCGGCGGTATTGCGATTCAGGACCGGATGGCATTCCAGGGCGAATATTTCGTTGAGCGTTACGGTGCCAAAGCCGCCGAAGCCACGCCGCCGATCAAGCGCATGTTGGCCGAAGGCATACCGGTCGGCGCCGGCACCGACGCTACGCGGGTGTCCAGCTACAATCCTTGGACCTCGCTGTACTGGATGGTCAGCGGCCGTACCGTTGGCGGTCTGGAGCTGCACGCCGAAGGCCTGTCGCGGCTGACTGCGCTGGAGCTATTCACCCACGGCAGTGCCTGGTTCTCGTCCGAACAGGGCAAGAAAGGCCAGATCAAGGTCGGGCAACTGGCCGACGTCGCGGCCCTGAGCGCAGATTTTTTCAGCGTGGATGAGGAAGCGATCAAATGGATCGAGTCCGTGTTGACCGTGGTCGGCGGCAAAGTGGTGTACGCCGCCGGTGACTTCGAAAAACTCGGCCCGGCCAGTGTGCCGGTACTGCCGGACTGGTCGCCGGTGGTGAAAGTCCCGGGCCACTGGCGTCCGACTTCGCCGATGCAGGCTCAGGTTCACCATTGCAGCGGGCCGTGCGGCGTGCATTCCCACAGCCATGAAAAGGCCCGTTTGTCGAACGCGCCGGTCAGCGATTTCGCCGGTTTCTGGGGCGCCTTTGGCTGCTCGTGTTTCGCTTTCTAAACGCACATAAAAAAGCGCCGGCCCCACGTGCCGGCGCCCTAAGCACCATCCCACTACCGAGGAGTTTCACATGAGCAACGTTCCGTACAAACGCCTGAACAAAGACGACGCCGTTGTACTGTTGGTTGACCACCAGACCGGCCTGATCTCGCTGGTGCAGGATTTCTCGCCCAACGAATTCAAGAACAACGTGCTGGCCCTCGCGGACCTGGCCAAGTTCTTCAAACTGCCGACCATCCTCACCACCAGCTTCGAAAACGGCCCGAACGGCCCGATGGTCCCTGAGCTCAAAGAACTGTTCCCGGACGCGCCGTACATCCCGCGCCCAGGCCAGATCAATGCCTGGGACAACGAAGATTTCGTCAAAGCCGTGAAAGCCACTGGCCGCAAGCAGTTGATCATTGCCGGTGTGGTGACGGACGTCTGCGTGACCTTCCCAACCTTGTCCGCGCTGGCTGAAGGCTTCGAAGTGTTTGTGGTCACCGATGCGTCGGGCACCTTCAACGAAACCGTGCAACAAGCCGCCTGGGCGCGTATGTCGGCGGCCGGTGCACAACTGGTGAACTGGTTCTCCGTGGCTTGCGAGCTGCAAGGCGACTGGCGCAACGACATGGAAGGCCTGGCCAACCTGCTGTCGCCACGCATTCCAAACTATCGCAACCTGATGAACAGCTATTCGGTACTGACCGCTAAATAAGCAACAGCTCTCCCCGTAGGAGCTGCCGAAGGCTGCGATCTTTTGACCTTGCTTTTAAGAAGATCAAGGTCAAAAGATCGCAGCCTTCGGCAGCTCCTACAGGTTTTTTCAGCGCTTTTGTAGCCAGCCGAGAAACCCTCCTTTCCTGACCGGAACTGGTTTGGCCATCAACGCCAACCGACTGTTCTGCTGCCGAACGGCCTGCAACTTGTCCAACGCCCGTCCCACCTCGCCACGTTGCTGCATGCAATCGCGGGTCAGGGACTTGTCTATCCGGTAGATGATGCACGACGTCAACGCTGTGAAGCTGGCCTGGGACGGTGTGTCGGTGAGGATGCTCTGTTCGCCCATGACCTCGCTCGGCCCCATGCGCCCGGCTTCAGTCTGCCCGGCACCATCGGGCACGGTGGCGCTGACCACGCCGGTGGCGATTACGAACAGACTGTCCGGCACTTCATTCAAATCCAGCACCACCTGACCCGCCGCGTACTGCTGCGGGACCATCGCTTGCGCCAGGCGATCACGTTCATCCTCATCCAGCGAACGGAAGATTTTCACTTCATCGAGCAGGGCCCGCGCTCGGGTGGAAGGCTCGATCACACCATCGAGCTGCCGGGAAATCCCCGCCGCTTCCAGGTGCCGATGGGCCAGGTCGAACAGTTGATTACGCACGTCACCTTTTTTGCCCAGCTCAGCGATAAACCCGCTGGCCACATAGATGGACATGGTTTCGCCGGCCTCTTTGAGCAGCGCTTTCGGCGCCGGGTTGAGCAGCAATGTGCTGCTGCCCTGAAGCGTGCGATCCAGCGCATCCAGCACCCGACGCGGGCGAATGTGGTTGGGCACTTGAATACTGATCGACACACCGTGCATGTTGTTCGGCCGGCTCAGGTTGACGATTTTCGCCTTGGCCGCCACTGAGTTCGGCACCACTGCCAGGGTGCCGGTGCTGGTGAGCAAATGGGTGGCGCGCCAGTCGATGTCCAGCACCTTGCCTTCCACGCCGTCGATCACTACAAAGTCGTCCACTTGGTACGGCTTGGTGGTATTGAGCACGATCCCGGAAAACACATCGCTCAAGGTACTTTGCAGCGCCAGGCCGACCACGATCGCCACCACCCCGGAGGTCGCGAGCAAGCCTTTGACCGGCAGATCCAGCACGTAACCGGCCGCTGCGACGATGGCCACCAGAAACACCAGTGCGCCGATGACGTCCTGCAACAACCGTCCGCTGTGCCCGATGCGCCGCATCAGCGCCAGGCCGATCACTTCGGTCAGCACCCGGGCGGCGTACAGCCACCAGAGAATCCCCAGGGCCGTGGCTCCGAGTTGCGCCACCCGGTCATCGGCAAACAGCGGCGCCTGCAACGGGCTGACGCCCGCGTTGATGATGACCGCGCTGAACATCAGGAACAGCGCCAGGCGCAGGCCGATGCGGGTGACGCGATGGGGGATCGGCGCGAGGTGCCAGAGCAGGGCGTCGATCGCCAGCAGCAGGGCGCTCAGGGACAGGGGATGGCCGTAGAGGAAGGACATGGGAAACTCCGGGAGTTTGGCGTGGCGCAAAAAGATCGCAGCCTCCGGCAGCTCCTACAGGGATTGAGTACACCCGATTATTCGCGGTTGTAGGTGATCCTGTAGGAGCTGCCGAAGGCTGCGATCTTTGCTTTTTCTAACTCAGTTCAGATGCGTCTTGAGTTCCAGTGCCGCCTGCCGCACCGCCGCTTTCACTTCCGGAATCTGACTCAGCGGATTCAACAAGCCAAAGTCGTGAATCATCCCGTTGTAACGCACCGCCGTCACCGGCACACCCGCCGCATCCAGGTGACGGGCATAGGCTTCGCCTTCATCGCGCAACACGTCGAACTCGGCGGTCTGCACCAGGGCTGCGGGCAAGCCTTTGAGCTGTTCGGTACTGGCCTGCAACGGCGAGGCGTGGATCTGCGCACGCTGACCGGCGTCGGTGGTGTAGTTGTCCCAAAACCAATTCATCATGCCCTTGGTCAGGAAATGCCCTTCGGCGAATTGCTGGTACGACCCGGTGTCGAACTGCGCGTTGGTCACCGGCCACATCAGCAACTGGAAGCGCAGCGCCGGGGTGTGTTGTTCCTTGGCCATCAGGGCCACGACCGCCGCCATGTTACCGCCGACGCTATTGCCGGCCACGGCCAGACGCTTGCCATCGACGCCGATCTCTTTGCCATGCTCGGCGACCCAACGAGTCGCGGCATAGGCCTGGTTGATCGCGGTCGGGTACTGCGCTTCTGGCGACGGCGTGTAATCGACATACACCGCGACCGCGCCGGAACCCACCACCAGGTCATGAATCAGGCGTTGGTGAGTCGGGTAGTCGCCCAACACCCAACCGCCACCGTGGAAGAACATGAACACCGGCAATTCACCTTTGACCTTGGCCGGGCGGACGATTTTCAGATTAATGCTTTGCTCGCCAACCTTGATCGCACGGTCGCTGACTTCCACACCCGACAAATCCACTTTCACCGAGTTCTGCGCGCCGGTCAGCACCGCACGGGCATCCTTGGGGCTCAGTTGTTCGAGGGGTTTGCCACCGCCAGCAGCGAGGGCTTCGAGGAAGGCCTGGGTGTTGTGTTCGACGCCTGGGCTGCCAGCAGCGAAAGCGTTGCCAACAGCGAGGGCGAGGAGGGAAGCGGTCAGGGTTTTTTTGACGAGGTTCATGGCGTAAATCCTTTTTAATTAATGTCGTTAGTCCCCGTAGGAGCTGCCGAAGGCTGCGATCTTTTGATCTTGCTTTGGATCGGGGAAGATCAAAAGATCGCAGCCTTCGGCAGCTCCTACAGCGAGTAGGTCTGGGCTTCATCAGCACCGTGGACACAGATTAATAGGGTGCTAGAAAGGGAAAAAGCGGCTATAAAGTGTTTGACTGTCAACCAGGGCGTGACAATGAACCCGTTCGAAGATATGCGTATTTTTTGCCAGGTCATGGACTCCGGCAGTTTCACCTCGGCGGCCGATCAATTGGGCCTGTCCAAGCAATTCGTCAGCCGTCGCTTGATGCAACTGGAAGAGCGCCTGGGCGTGCGTTTGCTCAACCGCTCGACCCGACGCCTGGACGTGACGCCGCTGGGCCAGAGCTATTACGAATCAGCCTTGCGCCTGCTCAGCGAAGTCGAGCAAGTGGAGCAGGGCATCGCCGGCCAGACCACCGAGCCGCGCGGCACCATTCGCCTGAGCGCGCCGCTGTCGTTTGCCCTGGCGCATTTGGGCTGCCTGCTGCCGGTGTTTTTGCAGCGCTATCGCGATGTCACCGTGGAAGTGGACCTGAGCGACCGGCCAGTGGATTTGCTCGGCGAGGGCTACGACCTGGCGTTGCGCATCGGCGTGCTGGAAGACTCGACCCTGATCGCCCGACGCATCGCCTCGATTCAGCGGGTGTACTGCGCCAGCCCGGCGTACCTGGCCGAGCGCGGCACGCCGGACAAACCCGAAGACCTGCTCAACCATGACTGCCTGCCGTATGGGCACGGGCGCCAGGTGCAATGGCGATTCGAAGGGCCGGGCAAACCGCTCACGGTCAACGTCACCGGGCGGATGCGGGTCAATAACGGGGAGTTGTTGAAAGATGCGGCGATTGCCGGGATGGGGATTACCTACCTGCCGACGTTTATCGTTGGCGCGGCGTTGAAGGATGGACGGCTGGTGCCGGTGCTGGAGGATTTTCGGCCGGAACCACTGACCTTGTCGGCGGTGTACCCGCAACATCGACAAGGGTCGCGGCCGGTGCAGGCGTTTATCGAGTTTTTGCGCGAACGTCTGGAACACAACCCCCTGTAGGAGCTGCCGAAGGCTGCGATCTTTTGATCTTGATCTTTTTAAAAGCAAGATCAAAAGATCGCAGCCTTCGGCAGCTCCTACAGGGGGTTGTGTTGTTAGTTGGCCCGTTTGTCGTCGCCGGGTTCGCCGCCGACGTGAACGCCATGGTCGTCGGCCACCTGACCGACCGCCGCGTGGATGCCATGGTCATCGCCTATTTCGCCTGCGCGATGGACACCGTGATCATCGCCCGGTTGGCCTGCCGCGTGGACGCCGTGATCATCGCCGACTTGACCGGCCGCATGGACACCGTGGTCGTCACCCACTTCACCGGCACGATGAACGCCGTGGTCATCGCCTATTTCACCGGCACGATGGACGCCATGGTCATCTCCGGGTTCGGCATGGGTGCCGTTGCGCCCGGAGGACGCGTTATCACCGGAATGTCCCGGGCCATGATCGCTGCCGCTGTGGCTGCTGCTGTTTCCACCGTTGCCGCTGCTGCCGCTGCCACCGTGACTGCCGCCATTTCCGCTGCCACCGCCCGAACCGCTGCCACCAGATCCGCCACCGTTGCCGCCGCCGCCCGAACCGCCAGATCCGCCGCCGCCCGAACCACCACCGCCATGGCCGCCGCCACCACCACCCGAACCACCGCCGCCCCCGCCACCCGAGCCGCCGCCACCACCTCCGCTACCGCCATCCTTGGCCTGTGCGCTCGACATTCCGGACAGGCTGTCCGGGATCAATACGGTAGACGCCGACAAAACTGCGCCAATAGCTACTGCCAGTAAAAGCTTGTTGATGTGCATGTCGTTCTCCGTCTTTTTATTCAGGTTGGAACGTTGATGAACAATGCAACGTGCTGCTTCATTCAGTGAGTAAACACCCCGACGTTCTGATTTATTCGGTTGAAACGTCGATAAACGCTGCAACGTGCCGCTCAACCCTCTTCCAGAGGGGTCAGTGAATGCTTGAGGCCAGCTCGAAAATCGGCATGTACATCAGGATCACGATGACCCCGATCAGCAAGCCGATGAAGGTCATCAGCAGCGGTTCGAACAAGCGCACGAACCACTCGAGCCAGCGGCTGATCTCTTCGTCGTAGAAATCGGCGCTGCGTTCCATCATTTGCCCGAGGTTGCCGGATTGTTCCCCCGCCCGCAGCAGGCGCAGGGACACCGGGGTCACCAGGTGATTGAGTTCCAGCGCGGTGGACAACGACTGACCTTCGCGCACCCGTTCGCAGGCCTGGTCCAGGCGTGTGCGCGAGGCCACGGTGAGCAGGCCGCGAACCATGCCCATGGCGGTGACGAGGGGGATGCCGCCCTGGAGCAGAATCCCCAGGGAGCGGTAGAAGCGCGCCAGTTCGTACATGAAGATCCGTTGATGGACCGCCGGGAGTTTTTCGATCACCCGGTCTACGGCGCGACGAAAGGCCGGTTGGCGCTGGAGGAAGGTGAGGGCGACGATGATTGCCGCCAGGGTGCCGAAGAATTCGACTTGGTGCGCGTGCAGGAACATGCCGCTGCTCATCAGGATCTGCGACATCCAGGGCAGGTTCGAGCCCAGGCCTTCGAACACCAGGCTGAAGCGCGGCACCACGTAGCCCATCAGAAACAGCACCACGCCACCGCCGACAATCAGCAACAGCATCGGGTAGATCGAGGCGCTGACAATCTTCTGCCGCACTTCGTCCATGCGCTGGCGATAGCTGACGTAACGGCCAAGGGCCTCGCCGACCGCGCCGGTCTTTTCGCTGGACTGCACCAGTGCCACGTAGAGCGGCGGGAACACCGCCGACAGCTGACCCAAGGCCTGGGAAAACGATTTGCCTTCATACAGCAGGCGCACCAGTTCGCTCAGGGTTTTGCGGGACTGGGGCGCGGTTTCCTTTTCCGCCAGGCTTTCCAGCGCATCGATCAGCGGCAGGCCGGCGTTGAGCAACGTGGTCAGTTCCTGGCTGAACAACACGAGGTTGAAGGTATCGCGCTGGCGTAGGCGCAAGGCCCGCCAGTGCCGCTCGGCCTGCAGGCTGACCACGCGCAAGCCCTGGTCCTCGACGATGCGCCGGGCCTCGCTGTGGCCGGGCGCCTCGACGGTCATCGAGACCACACCTGCCTTGCCGACGGCTTTGAGATGAAAGCGCATGGGCGTTGCTCCGGTCATTGCCAGTTGGTGACTTCGGCGTTTTCGCCTTCGCCGCCGGGTTGCCCGTCCTTGCCCAGGGACAGCAAGTCGTACTCGCTGTTTTCCCCGGGGTAGCGGTAGGTGTAGGCGCGACCCCAGGGGTCCAGGGGCAATTTTTTCTGCAAGTACGGGCCGGTCCAGCGGGTTTCATCGCTGGGTGCGGTGACCAGCGCTTGCAAACCCTGTTCGGTGGACGGGTAGTGACCGACCTCCAGCCGATACAGATCCAGTGCCTTGCTCAGGCCTTCGATCTGCGCCTTGGCCACCTTCACTTCCGAGCGCCCGAGCTGGGCGAAATACTTCGGCGCGACGATGCCGGCCAACAACCCCAGCACCACCAGCACTACCAACAGTTCGAGCAAGGTGAACCCGCTTTGGGCGCGCGGGGCGGAACACGGACGCTGTTTCATGATGACCTCATCCACTGGGCAGCACAGTTGCTATGAGGGCTTATGCAATTGCCATGCTCACGCTTGGTGATTGCGCTGAACCCCTTGTGATACGGGGCTTGGCGCCGACGGCACAGTGCTTGCGTATGGCTGGTTGACTACCGGCCATTGGGGCATAAGCCCCGTTTTTCGGGGCCGGCCAGGGGAGGCATGACACATGAAAGCACTCACCACAGGATTGCTCGGCGCGCTGCTGCTGACCGGCGTTGCGCAGGCCGATGTCTTCATCTCCGTGGACGCCAAGGGCAGCTATGTACTGTCCAACGTCCACCGCCCCGGACGGCACTATGAGCGGGTGATCCATGAGCCCGAAACCGCCCAACTGAGCATGGATCAGCAACCGCAAATGATCGCCAACCAGCCCTATGCCGAACTGGTCTCGGCGGCGGCCACGGCCAATCAATTGCCGGCGGCGTTGCTGCACGCGGTGATCCAGGCCGAGTCGCGCTACAACAGCAGCGCCACCTCGGCCAAAGGCGCCGGCGGGTTGATGCAATTGATGCCCGACACCGCCCGGGAAATGGGGGTGACGGACGTCTATGACCCCAAGGCCAACATCCAGGGCGGCGCCCGTTACCTCAAGCGGCTGATGACCCTGTTTGACAACGACATCACCCTCGCCGTGGCCGCCTACAACGCCGGGCCGGAAGCCGTGCTCAGCCGTGGCCGCATTGTCCCGCCGTTCGCCGAAACCCAGCGTTACGTCCCCAGTGTCTTGCGCCAATACCGGCGTTTGCAGGGCCTGGCGGTGGATGCGCCGCTGTGACCGCAAAGCCTGGGGCGTTTGCCCCACATGTGGGGCAAGCCGGGGTGGCCCGGAATGTGGGGAATGGGTGGGGAATATCCCCCGACTTATCAAGTCGTCTTCCTAACTATCTGATTAATGACACTATTTTTTGTGGCATGCGGTTTGCTCAAGGTGACTTGTAGAGAATTATTCTTGTGTGCAACCACAGCGAGGCCCGTGATCATGACCGGCATATCCCACGCTCATCACTTGGTTAACCTGCTGCTGTTTTTGGCGCCGTTGTTTGGCATCCAGCTCGCCGACGCCGCCGTGCGCTGTGAGCGCAATCTGGTGGCCAACGTCGTGGCGCTCGATCAGCCGCTGATGTTCAACCGTCTCGGCGCGCAAAATGCCAACGGCATGATGTTCGCCTTGCGCCGGGACGTGGTCGATGACCATGACATGTCCCTCGCCCAGGGTGGCGCGGCGGTGCCGGGCAAAGTTTCGTTGCGGCCCGACAAGCGTCCACGGCCATTGGTGTTGCGCGTCGCCGCCGGTGACTGCCTGACCGTCAATCTGCAAAACCTGCTGGCTTACCAGGCCAATCCCGGCAGCCACGAAGGCGGGGACGAAGGCGAGATCGAGGGTGAAGTCGGCGTCGGCAATGACGACAACTTCAAGGTCGATGATCAGGTCACGGATCGTCATGTCGGTTTCCAGGTCAATGGCCTGCAAGCGGTCAACAGCATTGATGACATCGCTTCCTTTACCGGGCGCAACGCCAACACCCTGATCGCCCCCGGTGCAACGCGCAGCTACACCTTGTACGCCGAGCGCGAAGGCGCGTTTGCCGCCAGCAGCCGTGGCGCGACATTCGGTGGCGAGGGGGCGGCCGGTAACGTCGCCAACGGTCTGTTCGGCGAAGTGGTGGTGCTGCCCAAGGGCGGCCGCAGCTATCGCAACACCCTTACCGAAGAAGAAATGCGCCTGGCCAGCAGCGGCCGCACGCCCGCCGGCCAGCCAATTGTCGACTACCAGGCACGCTACCCGCAGCGCCAACCCTGGGTGCGCGAAGGCAAGGCCGGCACGCCGATCATCAACATGGTCGACGGCAACGAAATCATCTCCAGCGAGAGCGATGCGATTGTCATGGGCAGCAATGCCGACGGCAGCTTCCCGCCAGCCACCTATCCACTGGAAGCCATCGGCAAACGCAACCCGGCGCTGCCCAATCGGCTGGAGCCGTTCCGCGATTTCGCCTCGCAGTTCCAGGATGAAACCGCTGTGACCCAGGCGTTCCCCGGTTACTGGGCCGACCCGGTAATGGCCCACGTGCTGGAGCCGACCCGCGACTCGTTCATGATCAACTACGGCTCCGGCGGCATGGGTGCCGAAGTGGTTGCCAACCGCTTGGGCGTCGGGCCGATGCACGATTGCCTGTCCTGCGCCTATGAAGAATTTTTCCTCAGTTCCCACACCGTGGGCGACGTGGCGATGCTGGTGGACGTGCCGGCCAACGCTGGCCTGGAAAACATTCGCCCCGGCGAAACGCCCCGCGCCGATCAGGTCGGGGTCAAAGCGACGATGGCGCTGTATCCGTCCGAGCCGGCCAACGTCAACCACAGCTACATCGGTGACTTCGTCAAATTCCGCAACACCCACAACGGCCACGAACAGCACATCTTCCATTTGCACGGGCATCAGTGGCTGTTCAACCCCAACGATGACAACTCCGACTACGTGGACGCCCAAGGCATCGGTCCGGGCGCCGGCTACACCTATGAAATCGCCAATGGCGGTTCGGGCAACCGCAACCGCGTGGCCGGCGATGCGATTTATCACTGTCACTTCTACCCGCACTTCGCCCAAGGTATGTGGGCTATGTGGCGGGTGCACGATGTGTTTGAAGAAGGCACCAAACTCGAAGTGTCCCAGCAGGGCGCCGACGGGTATCACAGCGAACCCTACGCCTTGCGCAGCGGCAAACCGGCGGCCGGCGCCCGGGCCTTGCCCGATGGCGAGATCGTTGCCGGGACGCCGATTCCCGCTGTCGTGCCGTTGCCGGGCAAAGCCATGGCGCCGATGCCGGGCAAAGTCGCCGTGGTACCGAAAATCGGCGAAACCCTGGTGGCTCATGATGACGATGAGGATGACGACAACAGTGAACATCAGAGCGGCGGCACGCAAGCCATCGGTTCACTGGCCCTGGTGGATCGCAGCGAAGCCAACCGCAATGCCGACGGCAGCCTGAAAAACCCCGGTTATCCGTTCTGGATCGGCGGCATGGAAAGTTCGGTCGGCCAACGTCCGCCAACGCCACCGCTGGACATGCTTGACGCCGCCAAGGCGCAGGCCTTGAAAAGCAGCGGCAAGGCCTTGTGGGCCAACCTCGATCCGGCGCAGTCCGGGGGCTGGGACGGCGGTCTGGGCCGGCATTCGCTGGACGGTTTCTCCTCCGGTGGTACGGCGCACACCATCACCACCTCGCTGGATTTCTCCAAGGAAGTCACCCGCGCCAAACCGATCTACCTGCCGGAAGAGGGCACCGAAGTCGAACAGGTCGCCATGGCCTTCCACGGGAAAAAAGATCACCCCAGCTTCGCGCTGCTGCCCGGCAATCAAATCGTGGCGAAAGCGTTCCGCACCAACGGCGCGTTGCCGATCGCCGGCGCGCCGTACTACGAACCGTGCATGGACGACCGACAAAAACGCCTGACCGCCAGCGCCGGCAGCGGTGAGTTCAACAGCGGCGAGCGGGTCGATGGCCTGTCTTTCACCGGAGCCTCGACCTTCACCGCCGACCGTCCGCGCATCTACAAAGCCGCGAACATCCAGTTTGACGCGGTGTACAACAAGGTTGGCTACCACTTCCCGCAAGCACGCATTTTGGCGCTGTGGGAAGACGCCTGGCCGGTGATCACCAAGCAGCGCCCGCCAGAGCCGCTGGTTATGCGCATGAACACCTTCGATTGCGTGCAATACCAGCAAACCAACCTAGTGCCGGCCACCTATGAGATGGACGACTACCAAGTGCGCACGCCGACCGACGTGATCGGCCAGCACATCCACCTGCCGAAGTGGGACCTGACCGCCGCCGACGGTTCGGCCAACGGCTGGAACTACGAAGACGGCGTGCTTTCACCTGGCGCCGTGGTGGAACGCATCCACGCGATTCGCGAGTTCAACCAGTGCGAAGGCACCGACCCGCGCGACGGTACGCCGGCCTGCCCGAAAGCCAAGGCACACCCGTATTTCGGTCAGTATGGCCGGGCGGACTGGCTCGGGGCACGGACCGCGATGCAGCGCTGGTTTGTCGATCCGGTGGTCAACACCAAAGGCGTCGACCGTGGCCTGGGAACCATTTTTACCCACGACCACCTCGGCCCATCGACGCACCAGCAGATTGGCTTGTACGCCACCGTACTGGCTGAACCGGCCGGATCGACCTGGTTCCACGCTGAAACCGGCGAGCCGTTGTACAGCGGCGCCCGGCAGGACGGCGGGCCGACCTCATGGCAAGCGGTGGTGTCCACTGGCGACCTGGACGGCGACGGCAAGAACGACAGCTTCCGTGAGTTCTTCCTCGAATACAGCGACTTCCAGCACGCCTATGAAGCCGGTGTGTACGTGGGCGCCGGCCCGGATGGCGTGCCGAATCCGCAAGCGTTCCCGGCGACGGCTGACAGTTTCCGCTACTCGATCAACCCGCCATTGCGCAAACAGGCCGAGACCTTGCTGGAGCAAGTGGTCGAAACCCGTGGCGGCTTGATGCCGGGCTGCCCGAGCCGGCCATGCCCGCAAGCGATTTCGGTCGATGACCCGGGCATGTTCGTGGTCAATTACCGCAACGAACCCCTGGCCCTGCGGGTGTTCGATCCGAACAAGGTCGGCCCGGACGGCAAGCGCGGCATGCAGGCCGACGGCCTCGGTGGCGACCTGGCGTACGCCATGCAGAGCCGCACCGACCGTGCGATCCCGGCGATGAACCTGGCGCCGAACCTGGTCACCGCAGCCACCGGCCCGACCGGCGGCACCACGCTGTTCCCGCCGCACATCAACCGTGGCGGCGCCGAACCGGGTGACCCGTTCACCCCGATGCTGCGCACGTATACCGGCGATAACGTGCGGCTGCGGGTGCATGCTGGCGGTCACGAAGAAGAGCACAACGTGACCCTGCACGGCGTGAAATGGCTGCAAAGCGGTTCCGGTTTCGGCAACAGCTCCAACTCCGGCTGGCGCTCGTCGCAGATGATCGGGATCTCCGAGCAGATGGGCTTTATTGCACCCGTCTCGATGCTCTCCAGTTCGGCGGCCACCACCGGGGATTATCTGTACTCGATGGACGCGTCCCTGGAAGGTTACTGGAGCGGGATCTGGGGCGTGATGCGCAACTACACGGCCCAGCGCAACGACCTGTTCGCCCTGCCGAACAATCCGAAACCGGCGGGCATGCGCAACACCGTGGCGTTCGACGGCACGTGCCCACGGATCGGCGCCAACCCCAATGGCATCGGCACCCGGCCCACCGTGCAACGCAACTATGAAGTGGTCGCGGCGCTGGCCAACGACATCCTCGGCAACCCGCTGAGCCTGTCGATCGGCGATCCGGCAGGGCTCGGCCAGCATGTGGGCGGGCCGTTGAATCCTGCGGGCGGTACGCTGGTCTACAACTCCCGGGCCAAGAGCATTCCCCAGGTCACCGTGACCGATCCTGAAGATGGCGAGACCTTCACCATCGGTGGGCAAAGCGGTCCGTTGCATGACCCGACGGCGATTCTCTACGTGCGCAAATCGGACCTTGATTCGGTCACCGGCAAGCTCAAACCCGGCGTGCCCGTCGAACCGCTGGTGTTGCGCGCGGCGGCGGGGGACTGCATCAACATCACCCTGGAAAACCGTTTGCCCAGCGTGATGCCGGACCTGGCCCAGACCGCTGTGATGCAAGGCGTGGTCAAGCGTGATCGCAACAACGGTGAAGGCTCGACCACGTTCAGCAACAACCTGATGCGACCGTCGAGCCACGTCGGCCTGCACGCACAACTGCTGGCCTACGACATCACCAAATCCGACGGCACCAACGTCGGCGCCAACCCGATCCAGACCGTGCCACCGCGCGTTGGCAACAGCGGCGCGTACCCGACCCGCACGTATCAGTACTACGCCGGGCACCTGGAGCGTGAAGGCAAACCGATCTCGCAACTGGGTCGCAGCGTCGACAACATCAACGCCACGGCGGTGGAGTTCGGCGGGTTGAATTTCACCCCGGCGGATGTGATCAAGCAGCCGCAAAAAGGCCTCGGGGGGGCGATGAGCATCCTGCCGATCGGCGCGACCTGGGTCGACGATGTGCGCAAGGCGTCGGCCACGGTCACGGCGGCGGGGCAGACCACTTACCGCGACTTTGCGCTGGTCTGGCAGAAGGCGTTGAACATGCGTTGGGCCAATGGCCGGCCGGTGGAAGGCATCGCCTCGGAAGGCAACGGCGTGCCGACCGATCCGCAGGACAACTCGAGCATGGCGATCAACTACAAGACCGAACCGCTGTGGTACCGCTTCGGCCTGGCGCCGGACGCGCCGTTCGGGCATGCCGACGGCAACGGTTACGCCGACGTACCCAACGCGCACATGGCCTACAGCAACGCGCTGGTGGGCGGCGATCCGCAGACGCCGGTGCTGTATGTGAAACCGGGGCAACCGTTCCGCACCCACATCCTGATGCCCACCGGTGGCAGCCGTGGCTCGACGTTCCAGCTCGATGGGCACGTGTGGTCGGTCAATCCGTTCCAGTCGGAGAAGAGCGACACCGGAGGCTATCCGATGAGTACGCCGGGGGTGGGCTCGGTGCGGTTCGGTTTGAACCCGATGTCGATGTACATCGGCGCCCACGAAAGCATCCTGCCGGCGGCGCATTTCAGCTTCATGCACCCGAGCGCCGGGGGCAGCAACGGGATACCGGGCGACTACCTGTACCGCGACTACGCCGCCTACGGCAACACCGCCGGGCTTTGGGGATTGTTGCGGGTGACCAACGAACCGGAACCGGCCCCGGCCCCTTAGGACATGGAGCACATCACCCCTGTGGGAGCGGGCTTGCTCGCGAAAGCGGTGGGTCAGGTGACATTGAGGGTGAATGTGATGGCCTCTTCGCGAGCAAGCCCGCTCCCACAGGGGAGGGCGGGGTTGGGCACAGATGCTGCGGCCGCTGGAGATCGAATGTGGGAGCGGGCTTGCTCGCGAAAGCGGTGGGTCAGGCGACATTGATGGTGAAGGTGACGGCCCCTTCGCGGGCAAGCCCGCTCCCACAGGGTGCACCGTTTCTGTAGGAGCGAGGCTTGCCCGCGAAGGGTACGACACGGTGTTGATGATGTGGCGGATGACGCCTTTGCGGGCAAGCCTCGCTCCTACAAGGATCGGGGTTGGGCACAGATGGCGTGGCCGCTGTAGATCGAAGGTGGGAGCGGGCTTGCTCGCGAAAGCGGTGGGTCAGGCGACATTGATGGTGAATGTGGCGGCCCCTTCGCGGGCAAGCCTCGCTCCTACAAGGGTAGGGCGTGGCAACTGATGTGTAAGGGGAGACGCGTTATGAACAGGACTATCAGAATCGCCGGGTGTGCGCTGGTTGCGGGCCTGGCGCTGGTGTGGCTGGGCGTCTGGCGCACCACGCCGCCGGACATGCTCAGCGAGGTCGCGCTGCCGGACACCTGGAGCGGTCAATCACTGGCCCGCGACGGGGTGGCGGTGGACTTCAAGCTGCAGCCGTTGGCCGAGGACGGTGTGCTGCGCGAAGGCGGGTTTGCCGACGTGCAATTTCGGGTTAGCGACAGCAACTCCGGCCAGCCGCTGGCCGGCGTCAACCCCGGCGCCTGGCTCGACCCGGAAACCGTCGCCGCCGACCAGGCCCAGGGCCGTGAGAAGAGCTGCAAGTCCCGGGTCGGGGTGTTCCTCAAATCAAGCATCGGGGCGCGGCCGCTGCTCGACCTGAACAGTTATTTCCTGCTGGTGATGAATCGCGATGCCAGCGTTTCGGTGGTTGATCCGTCGGTGTCGGTCGGCGGGATCACCAGCACCATGGCGCGGATCAACCTCAAGCAATCGCCGATGGACTGGGTCACCACCAAGGACAACAAACGCGTGTTCATCTCGATGCCGGTCGCCGGGGAAGTGGCGGTGCTCGACAGCGAAAAATTCCAGTTGCTCGACTCGGTGGCCGCCGGCAGCAACCCGGTGCGGCTGGCGCTGCAACCGGACGAGCGTCTGCTGTGGGTCGGCAACAATGCGCAGAACCCCGAACAGTCCGGGGTCACGGTGATCGACAGCCGCAGCCTCAAAACCCTCAAACACCTGGCCACTGGCCGTGGGCACCACGAAATCGCCTTCAGCAAGGACAGCCGTCACGCCTTCGTCACCAACCGCGACGACGGCACCCTGAGCATCATCGACATCGCCAGCCTCACCATCAACAAACAACTCAAGACCGGCAGCCACCCGTTGTCGGTGGCGTACTCGCCGCTGTCCCAAGCGGTGTACGTCGCTGATGGCCAGGACGGCAGCGTGACCGTGGTCGACACCAGCAGCCTGGCGGTGCGGCGGGTGATCACGTTGAGCCAAGGCCTGGGGCCGATGAGCTTCAGCGCCGATGGCCGCTTCGGCGTGGTGCTCAACACCCTGGAAAACCGTGCCGAAGTCATCGACGCCGCCACCGATTCGCTGATCCATACAATCGACGTCTCCGCCGAGCCCTATCAAGTGGTGTTCACCAAGGCCTACGCCTACGTGCGCGGCCTCGCCTCGGCCAAGGTCACGATGATTAACCTGGCGTCGCTGGGCGAAGGGCGCACGCCGATCAGCCAGGGTTTCGAAGCGGGGCCCCAGGCGCCACGGCTGGCCGGGGATTTGCCGCTGGCCTCAAGCCTGGCGGTGTCGCGGGATGACAACGCGGTGTTCGTGGTTAACCCGGTGGACAACACCACCTACTTCTACGCCGAAGGCATGAACGCGCCGATGTCCGGCTACCCCAATCGCGGGCAAGTGGCGCGGGCGGCGATGGTCATTGACCGCAGCTTGCGCGAAGTCGAGCCGGGGCTGTACAGCGCGCGGATCAAACTGCCGTCGGCCGGGCGTTTCGACGTGGCGTTCCTGCTCAACCAGCCGAACATTGTTCATTGCTTCACCGCCCTGATCGAACCGGACAAAAACCTCGCGCAACACCCCGGCGTGCCGAAGGTGCAATTCATGCTAGACCGCTCCACGGCCACCCTCGGCAGCCCTTACCTCGTGCGGTTTCGCATCGCCCAGGGCAACCGGCCGGTGCAACGCAAGGATGTGCAACTGCGTTACTTCCGCGCCCCGACCTCCCGGGCCCAAGAGGTGGCAGCCCTCGACGTCGGCGACGGTGTGTACGAAGCGCCGGTGACCCTTGACCAAAGCGGCGCCTGGTACCTGCATGTGCGCGCGGCGTCCTTGGGCGCGAGTTTCGATGACAAGACTTTTGCCAGCGTTCGGGTCCTGCCCGGCGATGCTCACTGAAGAGGAAATCGACATGAACCGATTCACACATCACGGATGGCTGACGTTCTGCCTGTTGGCCGCTGGCATGGGCCAGGCCCTGGCGCATTCGGCGGATGAGCACGCCGGGCACAACACCCCACCGGCCAAGACCCAGGAGAGCGCCCAAGTGAAATTCGCCGACGTCGCGCTGATGGACCAGACCGGTAAAGCGGTGAGCCTGGAAAAAGACCTCATAAGTAACAAAATCGTGGTCATGAGTTTTATCTACACCAGTTGCACCACGGTGTGCCCGGTGGTGTCGTCGATCATGGGCAAGGTGCAGAAACAGCTCGGTGCCCGGGTCGGCAAAGAGGTGCAACTGGTGTCGATCAGCATCGACCCGCAACGCGATGACCCCAAACGCCTGAGCGAGTACGCCCGCAACTTTCAGAACGGTCCCGGCTGGAGCTGGCTCACCGGCACCCCGCAATCGGTGAACGAAACCCTCAAGGGCCTCGGCACCTTCAGCGGCGACTTCAAGAACCACGCGCCGCTGATCATGGTCGGCGACGGCAACAGCCGCCACTGGACCCGCTACTACGGCTTCACCGACCCGACAGTGCTGACTCGGGAAGTGGAAAAACTCAGCGGCCAGCGCAACATCCACGCCAAACACACCGCCATCGCCATGGAGGTTCAGCCATGAGACCGCTCGACTGGATCAGCCTGATGGTGTGCTTTTGCATTTTCAGTTCGGTGGCGTTTGCCCACGAAGGGCATGTCGCGCCGCCAGTGACTGCTACCGCAGCACCGGCCGGCGGCACCCACGATGCGCAAACCTGGTTCACTGACACGCCGTTGCAGGACCAGAACGGCAACACCCTGCGTTTCTACAGTGATGCGCTGCAAAACCGCGTGGTGCTGCTGAACGTGATTTTCACCAGTTGCAATGACGCCTGCCCGTTGATCACCCGCAAGCTCAAGGAAGTGCGCGAAGTCCTGGGCGACAAGGCTGACGGCATTACTTTCATCTCCCTTACCAGTGATCCGCTGCGGGACACCCCGGCGGTGCTCAAGGCTTACACCTTGAAGCAGGGCGTCGATGGGCCCCACTGGCTTTTTCTGACCGGCGACCAGGCGCAAATGGACCTGGTATTGAGCCGCATCGGCCAGATCGTGCCGACCCCCGAGCAGCACTCCACGCAACTGATCGTCGGTGATGTGGCCAACAAACGCTGGAGCAAGATCCGCCCCGATGCACCGGCCGCCGCCATTGCCCAGCGCTTGCAGTTGCTGACAATGCCCGTGGTCGGGCGCTGAGTCCGGGTCATGAACATTGCCCTGTTGATCCTGCTCGCCAGCCTTAGCCTTAGCCTGAGCGCCAGCGCGTTGTCGCTGAACCCCAGCGAAACGGCCGGTAAACGCCTGTACCGCGAGGGGCTGTCGGGCAGCGGCGAGCCGGTCATGGCGCGGGTCGGCGCGGCGGACATTCTGCTGCCCGCCAGCAGCCTGCCGTGCGCCAACTGCCATGGCGCCGACGGTCAGGGGCGCGCGGAAGGCGGGGTGCGGCCGCCGGACCTGAACTGGTCGCGGCTCAGCAGCACCTATGGGCAACAGCAGGTCAATGGTCGCGATTACCCGGCCTACACCGACGGCACGCTGGCGCGGGCGATCCAGGAGGGTCGCGACCCCGGCAACAATCGGCTCGACCCGGCGATGCCACGGTTTGTGCTGTCGATGAAGGATCAACGGGACCTTGGCGCCTACCTCAAGCGCCTGGCCGAGGATCGCGACCCCGGCCTGGCCGCCGACAGTCTACACCTGGGCACCTTGTTGCCGAGCCAGGGACCGTTGAGCGAGGAGGGCGCGACCGTGGCGGCGGTGCTCAAGGGCAGCGTGGCGCGGATCAACGAGAGCGGCGGTATTCATGGCCGCTACCTGCGCCTGACCATCCTCGATCCCGGCCCGGACCGCGCCAGCGCCGAACAGGCCCTCGAACGCCTGATCGATCAGGAGCAAGTGTTCGCCCTGATCGCGCCACTGGTTCCGGCGCTGGAAGGCGAACTGGCCGCGCGCCTGGAGCGTGCCGGGGTGCCGCTGATCGGGCCGCTGTCGTTGCAAGGCTCGGCCCAGGGCAGTCGGCAGATTTTCGAACCGTTGCCCGGTCTGCGCGAGCAAATGATCGCCCTGGCCGACTACGCCACCCACAGTTTGCGGGTGTTGCAGGGGCCGACGCTGATCGCTTACCCGGACGACCCCGGGCAACGCCTGGCGGCGCAAAACCTCAGCCAGTATTTGCAGGACCACGGCTGGCAACAGGTGCGTTTGCAACCCTACGACTCGGCCCAGGATGAGTTGCCGCTGGGTTCGCGTTCGGTGTTTTACCTGGGCAGCAGCACTGGTTTCAGCCGTTTGGCCGAGCGTTTGCAAACGGCGGGGCAGGTGCCTTACCTGTTCGCCGCCTCGAACCAGGTGGCGGGGGATTTGCTGCAGGTGCCCAGTGGGTTTTCCCGGCGGGTGTTCCTCGCTTATCCGTTCGTGCCCAGCGACTGGACCCCCTCCGGGCGCACGGCCCTGACCTTGCTGCGCGAGCATCAAGGCCTCGGCGGCCAGCACGCGGTGCTGCAAGTGGGCGCGTTCAGTTCGATGCTGCTGCTCAGCGAAGGCATGAAGCAGGCCGGTCGCGACGCCAGCCGCGAGAAGTTGATCAGCGCCCTCGAAGGCCTGCACGACTTCGACACCGGGCTGACCCCGCTGATCAGCTTCGGCCCCGGCCGGCGTCTGGGCCTGAGCGGCGCGCACATCGTCACCGTGGACCTGCCCGACCAGCGTTTTTATCTGGTCGCGCCCTATAAACCTATTGCTGCCACACCCTGACCGGAGGCTTCGATCATGAAGACGCTATTGTTGCTGCTGATGCTTTGGGTGCCCGTGGCTTTCAGCAATAACGGCCCGGCTGCGGCGCGGGTCAATGGCGAGGAGATTTCCGCGTTTCGCCTGGAGCGTTACTTCGCCGAGTACCTGGAAGACCAGGGCCGGGCGGTGGCCAGCATTCGCAATCCCAAGGCCTATAAGCAACTGCGTCAGGCGGCCCTTGAGGCGTTGATCGACAAGGAGTTGTTGTGGCAGGAAGCGCTCAAACGCGGGGTGCAGATCAGCGACGCCACGGTGCAACATCAAGTCGAGCAGACGCGCCAGGCCATCGGCGGCGCCGAGGTGTTTGCCCGCAAGCTGCAAGACGCCGGTTTCGACGAGGCCAGTTTCACCGAGTACACCCGGCGTGAACTGGCGGCCCAGCAGGTGTTCGCCGAGCTGACCCAAGTGGCGGAGCCGAGTGAACAACAGGTGAGGGCGTTCTTCGAAGAACACCGCGCCCAGATGAGCCGCCCCGAGGAAGTCCAGGCGCGGCATATCCTGATCAAAGTGCCCCAGGGTGCCGATGCCGTCACGGTTGAGGCCGCACGTCTACGCTTAGAGCAGGTACGTGTGCAAATTGTCCAGGGGGCCGACTTCGCCAGCGTGGCCAAGGCCCATTCCGAAGATGCATCCGCCAGCGAGGGCGGCGACTTGGGCTACTTTCCACGGGGGCGCATGATGCCCGCGTTCGAAGCGGCGGCGTTCGCCCTGAAACCGGGCCAGGTCAGTGAGCCGGTACGTACACCGGTTGGCTGGCACTTGATTTATTTACAGAACCACCAGGAGGCGACCGATGTCTCACAGGAGCAGGGGCTTGAAACAGTCCGGGTGTACCTTGCCCGGCAACAAAAGGTCCAGGCTCGTCGAGACGTTTTGGCGCGACTTCGATCCAGCAATCGAATCGAGCGGATTGACGATGATTGAACGTTCCCCCCCAATAGTGGGGAAAAGCTTCAATGCCAATCCGTGCGCTTCCCCGCCTTTGGGGGGAGGGGGTTCTGGACGACATGGCATTGTCTTCAAATTCAAGGACATGAAGGGATAAAAATACCGGCGCTCAGCCTGGCATGAAGTGTGCGTTAGTCCATTTAAGGCTCGCACTCCGCCAGGCTCGGTACTCGGATCTGCGGTTTCAAGGAGTCGACCTTGTTAAACAAAGTACTGGTTGTCGAAGACGAACAACTGCTTGCCGAAAACCTCAAGGATTACCTTCAGGCGCAAGCGCTGGACGTCCGGATTGCTCACGATGGTGCCAAGGCAATCGGTGAAGCCGAACGTTTTGCACCCGATGTGATGGTGTTCGATTACCGCTTGCCGGATATGGAAGGCTTTGAGGTGCTCGATGCCGTCCGCCAGAACAGGAATTGCCATTTTGTGCTGATTACCGGGCACCCAACCGCTGAAGTTTGTGAGCGGGCCCGGCAACTGGGGGTCAGCCATATCCTGTTCAAACCGTTTCCGTTGGCGGAATTGGCCCGTGCAGTCTGCGACCTTCTGGGGATGGAGCGCGAAGCCAAAGCAGGCGTGAGCACTTCCGAAGGGTTTGTCGAACGACGCCAGAGCAGGACCGAGAGTTTCCCGCTGCAGTTGTACGACGGTAGCTGGGTGCTGGCGGATCGCCGACGAACATCGGCCTCGCTGGCGCCGGACGACGAACAATTGCTCACCGGGGAGTAGTGGCGCGACACGACGTTCCGGCTCCCGCCGCAATGGCCTGCCGCGCCGACAGGGCGCTAAGCCCCGGGCGTTGGAGAGCAAGCCATGGAACGTCTATCCCTAGCCGTAGAACCGGCGCTGTTGGACTGTGTACCTTCACGCTTTTCCAGTGAGCAATTGGCCCATGCACGGTCCCGGGCCGCCAGTTCCGGCGAACGGGTACTGGACGCCCTCGGGGTGTTGTGCGAACTGGCCCCCATGCCGTTTATCCAGTGCCTCGGCGCCACCCTGCATTACCCGGTGCTCGACACCGACACGCTGTTTCAGGCCACCCCGGTGTTCGACCGGGTCACCCTGGCCCAATGCCTCAAACGCGAATTCATCCTGCTGCGCCACGACGATGCGGTCATTGGCGTATTCGCCGACCCGTTCGACACCGCACGCCTGGCCTGGATCGACGATTGCCTGCACGGCGCGCCGCTGTATCTGGTGCATGCCGACGACCTGAAAGCCTACCTGGCGCGCCACGAAGAAAGCTTCCACGCCGTGGAATCGCTCAACGCCCAGGCCGATGCCGGCGTCGAGATCGACAACCTGCAAAGCCTGTCCCTGACCAGCATCAGCGAAGACGCCAGCGTGGTGGTCAAACTGGTCAACTCGACCCTGTACGACGCGCTGAAAATGCACGCCAGCGACATTCATTTGGGCACCACCGGCAGCGGCCTGGTGATCAAGTACCGGATCGACGGCGTGCTGAACAACATCAGCAAAATCCAGGGCAACGAGTTCGCCGAGCAAGTGATTTCCCGGGTCAAGGTCATGGCCGAACTGGACATCGGCGAAAAACGTGTGCCCCAGGACGGGCGCTTCAAAATCGGCATCAGCGGTCGGCAGATCGACTTCCGGGTGTCGATCATGCCGAGCATTTTTGGCGAAGACGCGGTGCTGCGGGTGCTGGACAAACAGGACTTGGCGGACAAAGTCAGCGGCGTGCAATTGCAAGCCCTGGGCTTTGAAGAAGAAACCCTCAAGCAACTGCGGCGCCTGGCCGCCGAACCCTACGGCATGGTGCTGGTGACCGGCCCCACCGGCAGCGGCAAGACCACCACGCTCTACGCGATGATCACCGAGATCAACCACGGCGTGGACAAGATCATCACCATCGAAGACCCGGTGGAATACCAATTGCCGGGCGTCCTGCAAATTCCTGTGAATGAAAAGAAAGGCCTGACCTTTGCCCGGGGCTTGCGCTCGATCCTGCGCCATGACCCGGACAAAATCATGGTCGGTGAAATCCGTGACCCCGACACTGCGCAGATCGCCGTGCAATCGGCGCTCACCGGTCACCTGGTGTTCACCACCATTCACGCCAACAACGTCTTCGACGTGATCGGCCGTTTCACCCAAATGGAAATCGACCCCTACAGCCTGGTCTCGGCGCTCAACGCGGTGCTGGCCCAGCGGCTGATCCGGCTGGTGTGCGCCAGTTGCAGCGCCCCCCATCACCCGAGTGAAGAAGAACTGCAACTGTCCGGCCTCGACCCGCAACAGGTCGGCGGTTACCACTTCGTCCACGGCAAAGGCTGCGGCCATTGCCGGGGCACCGGTTATCGCGGGCGCACGGCGATTGCCGAGTTGCTGCACCTGGACGATGAGCTGCGGCAGATGATTGTCGAGCGCCAACCGATTTCGAAAATCAAGGCCCACGCCTGCAAACGTGGCTTGCGCCTGTTGCGCGAGTCGGCGCTGGAACTGGTGCAAGCAGGGCGGACCACGCTCGAGGAGATCAATCGTGTCACTTTTGTCTCGTGATCGTTATGTCGCCGTGCTCGGCGCCAGTGGTGTCGGCCTCGGTCAGCGCCAGGGCAGCGACACCCTCTGGCTGGGCAGCGTCGGGTTCATCGACGAAGGCTTTCACGCCTGGGCCGTGGCGCTGGAAACCCTCGACCGTCTGCTCGGCGAACATGCCCATGCCGGTGCCGAATTGAACGTGGTGATTTCCGGGCATTTCAGCCGGTTTTGCCTGGTGCCCTGGAGTGAACAGATCAGCAGCCCCGACGAATTGCTCGGCTTCGCTCACCTGTGCTTCGAAGACCTCTACGGCGCGCCGACCCAGCCCTGGAGCCTGGTGCTGTCGGCGGAACCGGCCGGTTATGACCGGATCGCCGCCGCGCTGCCGCAAGACTTGCTGGAACGCCTGCGCAGCCTGGTCGGCGGTCGCGGTTTGCGCCTGCGCTCTGTGCAGCCGTACTTGATGGCGGCGTTCAATCACTTCGATAAAAGCTTCGATGCCGGGGACTTCCTGTTTGTGGTCGCCGAACCGGTACGCAGTGTGTTGCTGCTGGCCCGGGAAGGGCGCTGGACCTCGGTGCGCTCGGTGGGCAGCAGCGACAGCGACGCGGCGCTCACCGCGCTGATCGGTCGCGAAGGCCAGTTGCAAGCCTCCAGCAGCGAACGGCCATTGAATGTCTACCTGCATGCCCCGGCGCGCATCGACTCGCATCCCGATGTCCCTGGCGTGCACTTGAGAACCCTCGAAGAGGACCGGACATCGGTACGGGATTGCCTGTACGTGATGTCCCGGGCGGTGGCCTGACATGCGCGCCCTGACCCTGGACTTTCAACCGCGCCGGCGCTCGGGCCCCTTGGGCTGGAGCCTGCTGGCCGCTGGCGTGGTGCTGACCCTGGCGTGCGTCTTCGCCCAGCAGCACCTCGACGAACAATCCTCGCAACAACAAGGCCACTTGCAGCACGCGCAACGGGAACTCACCGGCGACAGCGGCACCAAGGTTGGCCTGACCCCGGCCGAGACCCGCGAGCAGGCGCAAAACCTCGCTGAAATGCGCAAGGTCTCGCAGCAACTGCGCCGGCCATGGGAGCGCTTGTTCGCCATGCTCGAAGCCATGCCCCGGGACGATATCGCCTTGTTGGCCCTGACCCCGGATGCACGTAAAGGCCAGGTACGAATCAGCGCCGAGGCGCGGGATCTGGAAGCCATGCTTGAGTTTCACCAGCGTCTGGAAGCCAGCGACGAGCTGTCCGACGTGTCCCTGCTGAGCCACGAAATCGTCGCCAACGTGCCGGAACACCCGGTGCAATTCAACCTGTCGGCGACATGGGAGATTGGCGATGCGAATCCCTAGATTGATCGTGCACGAATACCTGCAAGGCCTGGGCATCCCCGGCCTGGCCGGAATCGCGATTGTGGCGCTGGCGCTGATGTATGCCCTGGCCGGGCTGATTCCGGACTGGCAATCGCTGCAAACCCTCAGCCAGCAAACCCGCGAAGCCGGCGAGTACCTGGCCAAGGTCGAGGACGGCAGCATCGCGCCACCGGTGGTGCCGCAACGTCAACTCGACGACTTCCGCAGCAAACTGCCTTCGCAGCCTCAAGCCACCGTGGCCATCGACAAAATCTACGCCTTGGCCAGCCAGGAGCACATCACCCTGGCCCGGGGCGAATACTCCCTGGGCATCGACCCCAAGACCCATCTGGCCCGTTATCAGATTCTGCTGCCGGTGCGTGGCAGCTACCCGCAACTACGGCGCTTCCTGCACGCCTTGCTCGGTCAGTTGCCGGCGGTGGTGGTGGAGGATGTTGAGTTCCAGCGCAAGAAGATTGCCGACACCGACCTGACCGGGCGGATTCGCATGACCCTTTACCTGTCGAGGTCATGATGAATACCAAACGCGTAGTGGGTTGGGTGGCGTTCTTCGGCGTGGCAGCGGCACTGGCCTGGTTGCCCGATTACTTGCGGCAACCGGAGGACGGCGAGGTCAGCGTGGCGGCGGTGGCCACCCCGGCAAAAAGTAAAACCACTGTCGTCGCAGCCAGTGTGAAAGCCGCGCCGATCAAGGATTTGAGCCCGTCCGGCGACCTGTTCGCCAGCCGTAGCTGGAAACCGGCGCCGACCCTGGCCAGCGTCACCGAACAACCCGTCAACCTGAACCCGGTGGTGCAAGCCCCCACTGCACCGGCGATGCCTTTCCAGTTCGTTGGCAAGCTCGCTGACCGTTCCGACCTGCAAGTGTTTTTGCAGAGCGGCGAAAAAATATACGTCGTACGCAAAGGGGATGTGATCGACGACACCTGGCGGATCGAGGGCATTTCCGATGTGGAATTGAGCCTGGTCTACCTGCCTCTGCATTTGGCCCAGACTTTGTCTGTGGGGAGCACGCAATGAACAGATCCCGTTTGCTGATGAGCCTGTGCCTGAGCACAGCCCTGGCCGCGTGCAGTACGGCGCAAGTCGCCAACAAAGAAGCGTCCGACCTGATCGAACAAGGCCAGTACGAGGCCGGGTTGGCGCGTATCCAGGAAGGCCTGCGGGAAAACCCTCGGGACACCCAATTGCACCTGCTGCTGAACACCGGGCGGGCCAAAGCGGTGACCTCGCTGCTGACGGCGGGCGACACCGACCGCGCTCGCCGGGACTTTCCAGCGGCGCGGCTGGCCTACGGTCGGGTGCTGAGCATCGAGCCGAGCAACCGTCGCGCCCAGGATTCCCTGAAGCAACTCGACTACCTGCGCAGCCAGGACGACAAACTCGAACTGGCCCGGGGCGACCTGCGCCGTGGCGACATCTACGGCGCCGACCGCCAGGTCAAACAAATACTCGAACTCGACCCTAAAAACGAAGGTGCCCTGGAGCTGCAAGGCAACATTCGCCTGGTCCAGAGCCGCAACGTGGTGCCGTATCCACAACTGCGCACGCGCCTTGACCGGCCGGTGACCCTGGAATTTCGCGACGCCAACCTGAAAACCATTTTCGAAGTGCTGTCCCAGGTGGCCGGGCTGAATTTCATCTTCGACAAAGACCTGCGCCCGGACATGAAAGCCACGATCTTCGTGCGTGACGTGCGCATCGAAGACGCCGTGGAACTGCTGCTGCAACAAAATCAGTTGCACCAAAAAGTGGTGAACGAAAACACCTTGCTGATCTACCCGGATTCGCCGCAGAAGCTCAAGGATTACCAGGAACTGGTGATGCGCACCTTCTACCTGACCAGCGTCGATGCCAACACCGCGCTGAACATGATCAAGACCATGCTCAAGACTCGCGACGTGTTCGTCGATGAGCGCCTCAACACCCTGACCATGCGCGACACCGAAGACGCGGTGCGCATGGCCGAAAAACTCCTGCAATCCCAGGATCAGTCCGACCCTGAAGTGGTGCTGGAAGTGGAAGTGATGGAAGTCGCCACCCAGCGCATTCTTGACCTGGGCCTGCAATGGCCGAGCACCTTCGGCGTGGTCAACAGCGACGGTTCGGGGGTGACGATTCTGGATCAACTCAAAGGCATCAACTCCAGCCGGATCTCCATCTCGCCGTCGCCCCAAGCCAAGATCAATGCCCAGGACAACGACATCAACACCCTGGCCAGCCCGGTGATCCGCGTCAGCAACCGCGAACAGGCACGCATTCACATTGGTCAGCGGGTGCCGATCATCAGTGCCACCTCGGTGCCTTCGACTCAAGGCCCGGTGATCACTGAAAGCGTCACTTACCTGGATGTCGGTCTGAAGCTGGAAGTGCAGCCGATCGTGCATTTGAACAACGAAGTGGCGATCAAGATTGCCCTGGAAGTGAGTAACGCCACGCCGCTGGAGCCGACCCGCCAGGGCACGATCCCGGTGCAGGTCGATACCCGTAACGCCCAGACCACCCTGCGCCTGCATGATGGTGAAACGCAGATCCTCGCGGGTTTGGTGCGTAACGACCACGGCGCCACTGGCAACAAGATCCCGGGCCTTGGCGACATTCCTGGCCTGGGCCGCTTGTTCGGCAGCAACAAGGACACCGTCGGCAAGTCGGAACTGGTGCTGTCGATCACCCCACGGATCGTGCGCAACCTGCCGTACCAGAGCCCGTCGGACATGGAGTTCCAGACCGGCACCGAAACCAGCATGCACATCCAGGCGCCTGAGCGTGGCGTGGACACGGCGATTCACACCGAAGTCATGACCACCCCCGTCGCTTCGTCCGCCCACGTTGTCGTCGAGAAGCCTTGATCATGAACGCCTCCCAACGCGGTTTTACCTTGATTGAAGTCGTGGTGACGCTGGCCCTGGTCGGCCTGCTGGCCGGCATGGCCGCGCCCCTGACCGAAACCGTGGTGCGCCGGGGCAAGGAGCAGGACATGCGCGCGGCGCTGTACCAGATCCGCGACGCCATCGACGCCTACAAGCGTGCCTTCGATGCCGGTTACATCGAGAAGTCGCTGAACAGCAGCGGCTACCCGCCGAACCTGCAAGTGCTGGTGGATGGCGTGCGTGATGTGCGCAGCGCCAAGGGTGCCAAGTTCTACTTTTTGCGCCGGGTGCCCCATGACCCGTTGATGACGGTCAAGCGTAACGATGAAGGGGGCTGGGGCCTGCGCTCCTACGACAGTACTGCTCAAAACCCACGGGAAGGCGAAGACGTGTTTGACGTCTACTCCAAGGCCCGGGGCAAGGGTCTCAATGGCATTGCCTACCGCGAGTGGTGAACCTATGCGCCGGGAAAAGGGTTTTACCCTGCTGGAACTGATGGTGGTCATGGCCATCATCGCCACCCTGATGACCATCGCCTTGCCACGCTACTTCACCAGCCTGGAGGTGTCGAAGGAGACCACCTTGCGCCAGAGTTTGTCGGCCATGCGCGAGGCGCTTGATCACTACTACGGCGACACCGGGCGCTATCCCGACTCCATCGACCAATTGGTGGAGCAGCGTTACCTGCGTAACCCGCCGATGGACCCGATTGCCGAACGCAAAGACCTCTGGGTGCTGGTCGCGCCGCCGGACGGCGTGCCGGGCGCGGTGGCCGATATCAAAAGCGGTGCCACCGGGAGGGCGCGTGATGGCAGCCTTTATTCCGAGTGGTAGGCCTTCCAGCGAGGGTGGTTTCACCTATCTGGGCGTGCTGTTCCTGATTGTGCTGATGGGCATGGGCCTGGCCAGTGCCGGGGAGTTGTGGTCCACCGCCTCGCGCCGGGATCGCGAACGTCAGTTGCTGTGGGTCGGGACTCAATACGCCCAGGCCCTGCGCAGCTATTACCGCAGTTCGCCGGGGTTGGCGCAGTACCCCAAAGACCTCGAAGACCTGTTGCAGGACGAGCGTTTTCCGACTCCCAGGCATCATCTGCGCCAGCTCTACCCGGACCCGATCGGCGGCGGCGAATGGACGCTGATGCGCGGCTTCGACGGGCGCATCACTGGCCTTTACAGCCCATCCACCGACACCCCGCTCAAACAAACCGATTTCCCCAGCCAATGGTCGGACTTCGTCGGCATGGCCAGCTACAAGGACTGGCAGTTCGTCGCCGAGAAGGCCTTTCTGGATGGCACTTCCGGCCCGCCGAAAGCCCAGTCGGCCACCCCGCAGGCGCTGGCGCCATGAACAGATATGGCCTGGCGTTGCTGCTGATTTTGATGAGCCCTTTGGCCCCGGCCGCCGAAGAGGACGAAATGCTCGGGTTCATCGTCGACGACACGATTTCCCACATTGGCCATGACTTTTATTACTCGTTCAGTGAACGCCTGCGGGCCACCAGTCCGATGGATTTCAACCTGGTGGTACGCGAACGACCTTCGGCGCGCTGGGGCAGCCTGGTGACCGTGGAATATCAGCAACGCCTGGTTTACCGGCGCTTCCTGCCGCCGAATACCGTGGAGCTCAAGGACGAGGCGTACGACGCCGCCGACTGGGTCCGGGTACAGATCGTCCAGCGCAAGCTGGAGACGTTATTGCAGGACACCACCGACCTGGAGAAGGACGAACTATGAACAACAAAACGTTCTCACAGCGCACCGTCGTCTGGCTGCTCGGCCTGGGCAGTTGTGGCCTGGTCCACGCCACCGAACTGGTCTACACGCCGGTCAATCCGTCGTTTGGCGGCAACCCGTTGAACGGCACCTGGCTGCTCAACAACGCCCAGGCGCAAAACGATTTCGACGACCCCGACCTGAAAAGCCGCACCGCAGTGGCCGGGACCTCGGCCCTTGAACGCTTCACCAGTCAGCTGCAATCGCGGCTGCTGGGGCAGTTGCTGGACAACATCTCCACGGGCAACACCGGGAGCCTGTCCACCGACAGTTTTATCGTCAACGTCATCGACGACTCCGGGGCACTGAGCATTGAAGTGACCGACCGAGCGAGCGGTGAAGTTTCGGAAATCAAGGTGAATGGCCTCAACCCTTGACGGGTATTCAGGCCGCTGGGGAGCAAAGGACATGAAAAAAATAATTGTGCTAGGGCTGATGTTGGCGGCATTACAGGGTTGCAGTTTGCGCGACACGATGCCGGCCGAGCAGGACAGCGAGTCACCGACCCTGACACCCAGGGCCTCGACCTATTACGACCTGCTGAACATGCCACGACCCAAGGGCCGGTTGATGGCGGTGGTGTATGGTTTTCGCGACCAGACCGGGCAATACAAACCGACCCCGGCCAGTTCGTTTTCCACCAGCGTGACCCAGGGTGCGGCCAGCATGCTGATGGACGCGTTGCAGGCCAGCGGCTGGTTTGTGGTGCTGGAACGGGAAGGGCTGCAGAACCTGCTGACTGAACGCAAGATCATTCGCGCCTCGCAGAAAAAGCCGAATACGCCGGTGAATATCCAGGGTGAGTTGCCGCCGTTGCAAGCGGCGAATCTGATGCTGGAGGGCGGGATTATTGCGTATGACACGAACGTGCGCAGTGGTGGGGAAGGGGCGCGGTACCTGGGGATTGATATTTCCCGGGAGTATCGGGTGGATCAGGTGTCGGTGAATCTTCGGGCGGTGGATGTGCGCAGTGGGCAGGTGTTGGCGAATGTGATGACCAGTAAGACGATTTATTCGGTGGGGCGTAGTGCCGGGGTGTTCAAGTTTATTGAGTTCAAGAAGTTGCTTGAGGCTGAGGTTGGGTATACGACGAATGAGCCGGCGCAGTTGTGTGTGTTGTCGGCGATTGAGGCGGCGGTGGGGCATCTGTTGGCCCAGGGGATTGAACGGCATTTGTGGCAGGTGGCGGGGGATAATTCGCCTGACAGTAATGCGACGCTGGATCGCTACCTGACTCAGAACAAGGTTGATCCTGAGAGTGAGTGAGCCGAGGCGGCCTTCGGGCCGGCCTGGTTCTGGGTGGTTGGGTACATATCCGTTGCTGCGGTAACGGCGGCTTATGGTTTCGCTCTTACAGCGAGTCCCTTTTGGCAAACGCCCCAAAAGGAACCAAAAGGTCTCGCCCCGAGCGTCCGGCCCCTCGCTTAGGCTCGGCGTTCCTTCGTTCCGGTATTCATCTGGGGGCATCGCCTCCGGTCGGCTTCGCTTCGACCTCCTCTCGATGTGTGCGACTTCGTCGCACGGCGCTGCGCGCCTGCCCCCCAGATGAACACCTCCACTCAGCCTCCCGAAGGGGCGGGTAGAGCAAGATCAAGAACTGCAGGCGAGCTAACGCTCGGCCTGATGAGTGGTGAGAAGCGGGTGGCGTACACCCAACCCTGTAGGAGCAAGGCTTGCCCGCGAAGGCGGCCTGACAGCCGACCATTCTCTCCCGGCTACACGGTATCCCCCGTAGGAGCTGCCGAAGGCTGCGATCTTTTGATCTTTCTTCGGCGCGCCCTAAAGATCAAAAGATCGCAGCCTTCGGCAGCTCCTACAGAAAGCGTTTATGGCGCTGCCATTTTCAGTGGTTTTCCGACAGGGTTTGGATCTCCGCCGCAGTTGGTATTCGGCAGGTGGACCGCGTTATCGTTCTTCGCGAGCAAGCTTGCCCGCGAGGGCGGCCTGACAGCCGACCATTCTCTCCCGGCTACACGGTATCCCCCGTAGGAGCTGCCGAAGGCTGCGATCTTTTGATCTTTCTTCGGCGCGCCCTAAAGATCAAAAGATCGCAGCCTTCGGCAGCTCCTACAGAAAGCGTTTATGGCGCTGCCATTTTCAATGGTTTCCGACAGGGTTTGGGCCTCCGCCACAGTTGTTATTCGGCAGGTGGACTTCGCGAGCAAGCTTGCCCGCGAGGGCGACCCGACAGCCGACCATTCTCTCCCGGCTACACGGTATCCCCCCGTAGGAGCTGCCGAAGGCTGCGATCTTTTGATCTTTCTTCGGCGCGCCCTAAAGATCAAAAGATCGCAGCCTTCGGCAGCTCCTACAGAAAACGTTTATGACTCTGCCATTTTCAATGGTTTCCGACAGGGTTTGGACCTCCGCGACAGTTGTTATTCGGCAGGTGGACCGCGTTATCGTTCTTCGCGAGCAAGCCCGCTCACATTGCTATAAATCCATTGTGGGAGCGGGCTTGCTCGCGAAGGCGTCCGAACAGCCAACCCATCGCTTAACCCATAAAAAAACCGCGACCCCTCCACGGGCCGCGGTTTTTTATGCTGGCCAATTACTGTTGCAGCACGGTCGCCTGGTTAGCCGAGCCAAACTGCTGCACCGTCGCCATTTGCGTCATCCCGCTCTGATCCACATTGGCAATGTTCCCGGTCCCGCCTTGGGTGACATAGGCCACGTTCATGCTGTCCGCCTGTTTGACGGTGATCTGGTTATCACTGCCATACAGCTGCGCGGTGTACGCCTGGTTGCCGGTGCCGGACTGGTCGAACTCGGTGCTGTTGCCCGAGCCGTTGGAGGAGCCCTGGGCAAGGTTGGTGGTGCCGCGCTGGTCGGCGATGAGGATGTTGTCGCTGCCGTTCTGGTCGAAGTACAGCTCGTTGTAGGAATCGGCTTGGCTGACGGTGGTTTTGTTGCCGGTGCCGGTCTGGTTGGTGGTCATGATGTGGCCGACGCCGTCCTGGGTGAAGTTGGCTACGTTGTTGGTGCCGTTCTGGGTGACGGTCGCGCGTTGGTTGCTGCCGAACTGGCCGCCCAGTTGCGGGCCTTTCCAGTTGCTGGCGTAGACCTTGTTGCCGTTACCCAGGGAGGTGGCGTTGAGCACGTGGCTGTCGCCGCTCTGGTAGGTGAAGTGCACGTTGCCGCTGCCTTGTTGGTACAGGGCGAGGGTCGAGCCGATGGACTCGAACTGGTCGGCGTAGATCGCGTTGAGGTCGCCGACTTGCAGTACCTGCGCCACGTTGTTTTCGCCGAAGCTTTGGTCGACCACGGTTTCGTTGGTCTGGCCATATTGGTTGACAGTGGCCTGGGCACCAGTCTGGCCGTCTTGCCAGACTTCACTGGCGTTGAAGTCGCCGAACTGGTTGATGTTCAGGTTGCCGCCGATGCCGTTGCGCTGGTCGCCGTAGGCATAGTTGTCGCCGCCGGCCTGGTTGATGCCGATCTGCCCGCCCATGTGGCTGACCTGTTCGGCGGTCGCGTAGTTGGTGGTGCCGTACTGGATGATCACCGCGTTGTTGGCGATGCCGAGTTGAATCTGTTCGATGTTGGCTTCGTTGTTGTCGCCGAACTGGTAGGTCTTGCCGGAGGTGCCTTCCTGGGAATCCTGGTAGACGAACGAGAAGTTGCCGCTGCCTTGTTGCTGTTGCAGCACCTGGTTTTCGCCGCTGCCGATCGACTGGCTGGCATGGCTGGTGTTGAAGCTGCCGGCCTGTTGCTGGGTGATGGTGCTGTTGTCCTCAAACAACTGCTCGGCGTAGCCGGCGTTGTAATCGCCGACCTGGTTCTGGTCGATGATGCTAGTGGCCGTGTCTTGCACGGCCGCTGCGTCGTTGCCTTGGCCAAGTTGTTGTTGGGTGGCGGTGCTGAACGGCGCCGCGGTCTGTTTCACATCGGCGATGTTGGCGGTACCGAACTGGTTCTGCGTGGACACGCTGTCGTCGGCCAACGCCTGGGCACTGACAATGACCAGGATGGCGGCGGTGAGGGGCGTCAATTTAAACATGATGAAACCTCCAAGGTTGTTGCAGTGCTTAGCGATATTGTTTGACCGAAACGCTCATGCCGTTCCCGGACTGGGTCACGGCGCTGGAGAGCCCCGTGCCGGCCTGGTCGATGCTGGCGTCGTTGTTATTGCCGTTCTGGGAAATCTGCGCGCGGTTGTGGCTGCCGTTTTGTGTGATCGAAGCGGCGTTGCCGGAACCTTGCTGGGTGATCTGTGCCATCAAGTCGCTGCCCTGTTGCAGGATGTAGGCTTCCTGATTGCTGCCCGACTGGACGATCCGCCCGAGCAACCCCTGACCGTTCTGTTGCAACAGCGCCACGTTGGCCTGGCCGAGCTGGCTGATCAGCGCTTGCTGGCCTATCGGTGCGGGCAACTCGCCAAGGTCGGCGCTGGGGGCCAGGTCGTCGTTGTCCATCAAATCGTCGGCGCGCACGCTCGCACCGCTGCAAAGCAGAAGCAGGCAGAGCAGGGCGGCGGTCGACGTAGGCATGGTGTTGTCCTTGGGCAAAAGGCTGGCCCCGCCGACGCTCAGGTCGGCGGGGCGCAGGCTCAGAGCGTGGTGACCGACACCGTGCGCACGGTGCCTTGGGACGAGGTGATGGTGGCTGTCGGGTTTGCCGATGGCGCCACGGTGGTGCTGTTGTTGATCGTCAACCGCCAGCGACCGGTCACCGGCACCGTGGTGGTGCCCAGGGTCACCAACCCGGTCGGGGTGGTGACCTGGATGGTGATGGTGTTGCCGGTGGTCACCGATGAGGTGCCCGCAAAGTCCCAGTTGAAGCGGTTGTTGGAGCGGGCCTGGACCGTGGCGGTGGTCACGGTGAAGGTTTCCGCCGCAGGCCTTGGCGAGACTTGCACGGTGACCGTCGCCGGTGCCGTCGACACAGCGCCGAAGCTGTCCCTGGCGAAGTAGGTGAAGGTCGTGGTGAACGCTGTGGTGACCGTGGCCGGTGGGGTGTAGGTGATCACGGTGCCGTCAGTGCTGACGGTGCCGCGACCAGCCGCCGGTTGGGTCAGGCTGGCGACGCCGAGCGGCACGTTGCCTTCCGGATCGGTGTCGTTGGCCAGCACGTTGATCGGGATCGCCACGCCCAGGGTCGCGACGCTGTCGTTGACCGCCACCGGTGGCCGGTTAGGCGCCACGGTGATGGTGACGGTGGCCGGGGTAGTCGAGGCTAAACCTTTAATGTCCTGCGCCTTGTAGGTGAAGGTCGTGGTCAGCGGGGTCGTGACGACGGCGGGCGGGGTGTAGACCACCGCCGTGGTGCCGCTCAACGCGACGGTGCCTTGGCCGGATGCCGGTTGGGTCAGTGCGGTGATGCTCAGCGGCACGTTGCCATCCGGGTCGTTGTCGTTGGCCAGCAGGTTGAGGGTGATGGGCACCCCGAAACTGGTGCTGCCGGTGTCCGCCACGGCAATCGGCGCCTGGTTCTCACCGGTGTCCGGTGCGGTACCGACCACAACGACGGGTTCCGTATCACTGCCGCCCGCGGCGGATTTGACCGTGACGCTGGCCGGTGGCTGTGGCAGGTCAGCCACGGTCAGCCGTTGCAGGGTGCCGGATTTCGACAGGCGTCCGTAGCCCTGGGCAACCATGTCCGGCACCGCCACTTCATCGGTGGAAGTGGCTTCGATCAACAGGCTGTGATTGCTCCAGCTGTAGCGTGCGGTCTGGATTTTCACCAGGTCCGAGAGCTTGCTCGACACGGCTGTCGGGCGCGTGGTACCGGCCGGATTGGTGGCGGTGACCACCACCACTTTAGGCAAGGCGCCGGTCACCAGATGCTGGCCGAAGAACAGACCGGTGTTGTCGCCGGTCAGGTTGGTCAGGCATGGCGAAGCCGGTGGGCCGACCACCAGGGCCAGGCTTTCACGGAAGCACAGGGTCGAGCTGTTGCTCGCCGAGGCAAACACTTCCACTCGCGTGCTGGTGCCGGTGCCCGAGGTGGTACGGCGGTAAGTGGCGCGATTGACCTCCACAGCGGTTTGCGCGCGGTTATCGAGCACTTTGCCGGAGACGTTGAACAGGGTGGTCTGGATAGTCCCGGCCGGCCCCTGGATGCGCACGAAGTTGGTATCGAGCGGGCTGCCGGTCACCGCTTCGGTGAGGGTCGGGTCGCCGACGAAGGTTTCGACGGCGCCGTTGTCCGGGTTCACTTCGGTGTAGGGGCCGTTGACGCTGCGCAGGAACGGCCCGATGGCGCCATTGACGGCACCGGTGAAATCACCGGGTGCACCAATGCCGACGTCTTTGGTGATGTTGATGGCGCGACGGCCAGGGGTGGTGACGTTGACCGTTTCCACGCCATACGGGTGGGTGATGGTGTAGGTCCCGGCGACGGGAATGTTCACCCGCATCCGAATTCGCGCGAAGCTCTGCTGATCGCCATCGGCAGGAACGCCCGAGGCGAAGGCCGCCTCGATCCCGGCGACGTAGGCGTCCATGCCATAGCCGGCGGCGTTGTTGGCGATCCGGGTTTCGGCCAGGAACCAGAAGGATTCATCGGGCCAGTTATCCGGAAATACCATCGGCAGGGTGTCGTCGAAAATGCCCGGCGTCGGCAGCAAGGTGCACATGTAGGCCGGTGGCACGGTGGCCGGCACCCGCGAGCTGACGGCCCGGGACTGGCACAGTTCCATCGACAGCAGATTGTTGTCCTGGTACCACATCGGGAATTTCCCGGTGGCGAAGGTGTAGGGGCCGGGATCGACTGCCGCCAGTTGGGCGAAAGCGCTGCCGGACAGCGATAGAGTCAGTCCCAGGGCGTTGAGCGCCAGGCGTGGCCACTTGTTCATGATGCCTCCTGATACGGATCTGGGCATGAGAGCGTTCATTGCACGATGACCACTTCTTCGGTATCGCTGCCGCCATTGGATGACGTCACCCGAACCTTGGCCGGTGGAATCGGCGAGATGCCGGTGGCCAGGGTTTTCACCGCGCCGTCGCCACTCAGGGCGCCGATGGCGACACCGCCGCCGGTGGTGGCGGTGAGCACGGGCGGCGAGGTTTCGTCACTGGTTGAAGCCACGAGGGTCAGTTGCCCGGTGCTCAGGCTGTATTCGGCGCGGGAAATCACCACCAGGTCGGTCAACGGCATGGACAGGGTGGTCGGCGTACTGGTGGCGATGGCCAAGTGGTTGTCGGCGGTCACCTGCAAGGTGCCGGGCAAGCTCGGATTGACCGGCGACTGGGCGTACCAGTTACCGGTGGTGTCGGCCTCGGTCAGCTTCAGTACCGGATTGTTGCTGTCCAGCGTCACGGTGGCCGGTGGCGGCGGGGCCATGACGAACACATCCTGCTGGGCCACCGGCGCACTGGCGCCGGGTTTGCGCGAGTAGGTGCCGCGCTGAGTGATCAGCGGCGTCGGCCGGACCACCGTCGACAATTTGCCGGACACCGCGAACACCGTGGTGCGCAGGTCGATACCGTTAGGGCCTTCGATGCGCAGGAAGTTGGTGTTGAACGGGCTGCCGGTCACGGCTTCGGACAGGTTCGGGTCGCCGATGAATTTTTCGGCCTGGCCGGTCAACGGATTGGTTTCGGTGTAGGGCCCGTTGACGCTGCGCAGGAACGGCCCGATGTCGCCCTTGAGCGCGCCGTCGTAGGTTTTCGGGGTGCCGATGCCGATGTCCCGGGTCATGTTGATCGCCTTGGTGCCCGGGGTGTCCACGGTGAAGGCTTCGACGCCGTAGGGGTGGGTGATGATGTACGTGCCGGCGGTGGGCACATCGACGCGGATGCGGATGCGGGCGAAGCTGATCTGGTCGCCGTCCACCGGGTCGCCGCCGCTGAAGGCCGCTTCGAGGCCGCTGACGTATTTCAGGTTGATACCCCTGGCTGCATCGACAATCGTCCCGTCGGCGGTAAACCAGAAAGCTTCGTCGGGGAAATTGGTCGGGAAGACCAGTGGTTTGGTGTCGTCGAAGATGCCGGGCGCCGGGATCAGCGAGCACATGTAGGTCGGGGCGCCGGGCGCACTGGCCACCCGCGAACTGACAGCTTTGGACAGGCACAGGTCGAGGGTCCGGCCGTGGGTGTCCTGATACCAGCCGGCGAAGTCACCGTTGGCGGGCAGATAAGGGCCTGGATCGACCGCGAACAAAGCCGCCTGGGCAACGCCTTGGGCCAGAGCGGTAACGACCAGCGCGGCCGCGGTTTTGGACAGTAAAGGGTGCATGAGTATTCCCTCTATCGAGTGCCTGTCCCTTGGAGACGGGCCAGTTGAGGGGGGCTAGCGCAAATTGCATACCAATTGGCGGGAATGGGCGGGAGAGGGCCGGGGTAAAGGCGTTGAGGGTGGCGAGAGCGGTTGATGGCTGGAAATTGGAGCGGGCGAGTGTCCCCAGGTTTGGGGACAGGTGGGGGGAATGGGGATCGGGTAACCCCTGATGACCGTCGCACTGAATCTGTGGCGAGGCGGTAAGCCCCCTCGCCACAGATGAAGGCGGCGGATACTGGATAACCCTAAGCCGGGGTAGCCGCCCGGCATTTCCTCTGTAGGAGCAAAGCTTGCTCGCGAAGGCGTCAGGTCTGACACACCGGGTCATCGTTCATCGCGAGCAAGCTTTGCTCCTACGGTTAATGGGTCGTGCCTGGTGCATTGTGTCATTCGTGTGCAAGTGTCGAGGCCGTTTCCCGGCGCATTTCCTTAGCTTGCTTGCATTGGGGCAAACCCCAAACAGTGGGCTATAACCAATAGGGAACCGTCGGGATTACCTCCATGAACATGCACGCAAAAACGCTGCTGCTAGAGGACGGCGATATTCGTCTGAGCTCTCGCAAACAACCGTTCAACCTGCTGCGCTGGTTTTCATTGATCAGCATGGCGGTGATCGGCACCGTGGCCGTGGCGCTGGGGGCGGTGTCCACCCAGTTCGTGATTACCGAAAGTGTGCAGCGCGATGCCCTGTTGACCGCGCAATTCATTCAGGCGATTGCCTCGGCCGAGGTGCGCCATGTGTCGATTCCCAATGTGCGGACCATGGGCGAATTGGTCGATCCGCGCCAGGACAAGGATTTTCCCGACGTCGATCCCGCCGCACGGGCCAATGCCCGGGACGAATTCCTCGACCATATCGCCAACCTGCCGGACGTGATCCTGGCCAACGTCTATGCCCCCGATCGCATGGTGATCTGGTCAACCAACCCGGAACTGATTGGCACCAAGATCCACGCCGACGAGGATCTGGATCACGCCTTCGATTTCAAGATCCCGGTCTCGGCCAGTTATCACAACGTGGATCAGGCCCGGATGGAGCAAAAATTCGTCGTACCGCCGGACTTCATCTTTATTGAAAACTACATTCCGCTGTTCGATGCCGACGGCAAGAATGTCACGGCAATGGTCGAGATCTACAAGGAACCCAAGGACCTGATCACCCGCATCGAGCGCGGTCTGGCGCTGATCTGGCTGGCCACGGCCCTGGGCGGCGGGCTGATTTACCTGGGTTTGTACTGGATCGTGCGCCGGGCCGCGATCCTCTTGGCCGAGCAACAAAAACAACTGATCACCAATGAAACCTTTGTCGCCCTGGGCGAGATGTCGTCGGCGGTCGCCCACAGCCTGCGCAATCCGTTGGCGACCATCCGTTCCAGCGCCGAACTGGCCCTGGAGTTCGACAGCGGTGCGGCCCATAAGAACATCAACGACATCATCGGTCAGGTCGATCGCATGTCGAAGTGGGTACGCGAGCTGCTGCAATCCTTGCGTCCGCTCAACGACGACGCCGAACCGGTGAACCTGGTGGCGGCCATCCACGACAGCCTCATGGCTTTCGAACAGCAAATTGCCCGGGCCGGGGTTCAGGTGGTGTTCAATCCGTTGCAGACGCCGATGGTCCTGAGCCAGCAAGTGCAATTGACGCAGATCCTTAACAGCCTGATGGCCAATGCGCTGGAAGCCATGGACAAGGGCGGCACGTTGACCGTCGCCTTAGAGCCGAGTGAAGCCCGGGGCGTGTCTGTGGTGGTGAGCGACACCGGCAAAGGCATGAACGAAGAACAGCGCAACATGGCATTCCGTCCATTCTTCACCACCAAGTCCGGCGGGCTGGGGGTCGGGCTGGTGCTGGTCAAGCGCATCATGGAGCGTTTCGGCGGCGCCGTGAGCCTCGGCAGCCGGGAAGGACAGGGCACTTGTGTCCGTCTGTCGTTCAAATTGATCCCCTTAAAACGGGGATGAACTTTCCCCGTTAGCGGGTGTCATTCCCCAGTCGTTTTGGCCGAGGTGGCCAGATGATGTTGATAAGCCATTGTTTCATTGGGCATTAATACTTTGGTGTAGGGCCGTTTGAAGTCTGGCGAGGTAATTGCAAAACCCCATTACCCCCTTCACGATTTCGAGGCGGCTGGTAATGGACAGAAAAGCGCGGCACCACTTGCAAGTGGTTCGGCTTGTTGACCCCACTGAGTATCCTTCTGACGATGACGCTGGGCACGACAACCCTGCGCGCCAGCCCGATCGACGATGAGCGCCAGCCCGAGCCTTCCGACCCTTCGGCTTACTACGACGAACCGACAGATGAACCGGCGGCGTTGAACGCCATTTTGACCATGCCGGAGGCCAACGAGGATTCCTTCGATTTGCCTGATGGCGTCAAAGGCAGTCGTACCATCACACGGCAGGAAAACGTCCTGCCGCCGACGGCCCAGACCAGTTTCAACTACCCCACCAATGGCAAGCCGAGCCCGTTGTTCAACGCCCAGCCGTTCACTCAGCAATTGGTGCTGTTTGAAGAGTTCGGTCCGGAAAAACTCGACCCCACCACCCCGGCGGCGCCACTGGCTTTCCCTCCGGCCGCTGTAGGCCCGTTGCCCCAGCAGGACCCGACCAACGCGGCGCGCAGTGCGCCACCGAGCGCGGCACTCGACGCGTTCATGCGCCAACCCGGGTTGACGCCATTCCCCAGCCAGTACTCCAACGTGGTGGACCGCAACCCCTGGCAGTCGCAGATTGAGGTGTTCCTCAATCGGCACATCGGTTCGTCGGCGGAAGGTCGTCCACCAGGAAAAGGCTGGTCGCATCAGCGCTGGAACGAGTTCTACCCGCAAGTGGCCTACAAAACCGTGCAAACCGGGGCGCGGCTCAACAGCGGTTGGCGCGACAGCCATCAGATGCACGGTTATGCCGTGGGCGAATTCGGCCCCGGTGGCCTGTATCACAACGTCGCCGGTGTACCGGCAACGGATGGCACCTCCAAAGGCGTCGATGCGCGCTTCCACCCGAGCATGCCGGTGCAGAACCACAACTCGGTCTGGACCTTCGACGGCACCTTGCCGCCCAAACTGCTGATGGTGCGTTACGGTCAGCCAGTGCTGATGCGCCATTACAACGGCTTGCCGATCGACCCGTCGGCCAACATGGGGTTTGGTTTGCACACCATCACCACCCACGAGCACAACGGTCACGCACCGGCGGAAAGCGACGGCTATGCCAACGCGTTTTTCTTCCCCGGGCAGTATTACGACTATCGCTGGCCGATCCAGTTGGCCGGTTACGACAGCATCAACACCGACGCCCATGATCCGCGCGCCGCATTCCCTTGCTCGCCGGGCGAAACCCTGTGGACCAACGACGTGAGCCCCAGCCGCAAGACCTGCGACCACGGCACCATCAAGATTCGCGGCGACTGGCGTGAAACCATGAGCACCCACTGGTTCCACGACCACATGCTCGATTTCACCGCGCAGAACGTCTACAAGGGCAACGCGGCGATGATGAACTACTACAGCGCCCTCGACCGTGGCAACGAGTCGGTCAACGACGGCGTCAACCTGCGTTTCCCCAGCGGCAGCGCCTTGCCATGGGGTAACCGCGACTACGACGTGAACCTGGTGTTCGCCGACAAGGCCTGGGATCAGAACGGTCAGCTGTGGTTCAACCCGTTCAACACCGACGGCTTCCTCGGGGATCAGGTGCTGGTCAACTGGCAGTGGAAACCGACCCTGGATGTGCGCGCCCGCAGCTATCGCTTCCGCATCCTCAATGGCTCGGTGTCGCGCTACTTCAAGTTCGCGGTGGTGCGTGAAATCAAAGGCACCAGCGGCGAGTTCCAGGGGCCGAAAAACTCCGGTGTGTCCTATGCCCGCGTGCCGTTCCACATGATTGCCAACGACGGCAACATCATGGAACACAGCGTACCGTTCGACGGCAGCATGGACTTGGACGCCGACGGCGATAAACAGAACCACAACGCGATCCTGCCGACCCAAGGCATCGCCGAGCGCTTCGACATCATCGTCAACTTCGCGAAAAACGGCATCAAACCCGGGGACAAACTGTTCGTGGTCAACCTGATGGCCCACGACGACGGCAAAGGCCCGAAAGAGCCGATTGCCCTGGGCGATGTGCTGTCGGAGAAATACCTGGCGGTGATCAAGCAAGGCAGTAAAGGCCCGCAGTGGGACAAGGGCGATCCAGGCGTGGGCAAAGTCCTGCAACTGAACGTCAAGGCCTATACCGGTCAGGACCTGGCCATGGACCCGGCGGCGTACGAACCGGCCAAACCGGGTAAAGCCGAAGGCATGGTGATGATCCCGCTGAAGATCCATCGCGACAACCCGGCCGACCAGGCGCTGCTGGCCAACGCCCGTCACCGCAGCTTCACCTTCGGCCGTTCCGACGGCACCGATGAAGCCCCGTGGACGGTCAAGACCGATGGCGGCTTCGGCTTCCACATGGACCCACGGCGCTTGAACACCGCCACCAAACTGGCCAGCGGTCCCACCGATGCAGGGGCCAGCGGCTTCGGCACCCTTGAGGTGTGGAACATCAAGCTCGGCGGCAAGGGCTGGAGCCACCCGGTGCATGTGCACTTCGAAGAGGGGATCATCCTCAGTCGCGGCGGCAAGGCGCCACCGGAATGGGAAAAATGGGCGCGCAAAGACGTGTACCGCATCGGTTCAGAAGCCGATGGCCTGGACAACGTCGAAATGGCGATCAACTTCCGCGAGTTCGCCGGGACCTACATGGAGCACTGTCACAACACTCAGCATGAGGACAACTCGATGCTGCTGCGCTGGGACATTGAGAAACCCGGGCAATTCCAGTTGATGCCGACACCGCTGCCAAGCTGGGATGGTGTGCGCTACGTCAACTCTGCCGCGCTGCCAACCTTCCGTACCGGCGACGGCTTCGGCCCGAAAGTGGCGGTGAAAAAATGAACCGCCGGGGAGCCGACACGCCACTGCATACGCCGCGCTCCCGGGCCCTGGGCATGCACCTGATTTTGGTCCTGGTTACCTGTCTGCTGGCCAGTCAGGTGCTGCTGGCCCATGAAGGTGCACTGTCGCCGACCGAGTCGGCGACACCCTGGGGTGGCGACTATTTCCCCAATACCCTGCTGACCGACCAGGACGGTCAGCAGCTGCATTTTTTCGATGACCTGATCAAAGGCAAAGTGGTGGTGATCAATTTCATCTTCACTTCATGCAGTGATTCCTGTCCGCTGGAAACCGCGCGCCTGCGTCAGGTGCAAAAGTTGCTGGGGGACCGGGTCGGTCAGGACATCTTCTTCTATTCCATCAGCATCGACCCGCTGAGCGACACGCCCGAGGTGCTGAAGGCCTATGCGCAACGCTTCAAGGTCGGGCCGGGCTGGAAGTTCCTGACCGGCGAGTTTGCCGACGTGACCGATCTGCGCAAAAAACTCGGGCTGTTTATCGAAGGCGTCGACAACGGCCGCAGCAAGGACCACAACCTGAGCCTGATCGTCGGCAACCAGGCCAGCGGTCGCTGGATGAAGGCTTCTCCCTTCGAAAATCCGTGGATTCTGGCCGATCAACTGGCCAATACCTTGCAGAACTGGAAACAGCCCAGCGTGGAGGAAAGCTACGCCAATGCGCCGGAAATTCGCCCGCCGAGCAACGGTGAAGAGCTGTTTCGCACCCGTTGCGCGTCGTGCCACAGCCTCGGGCCGCAAGACGGGCAGGGTATCGGCATGCGCGCCATTGGTCCGGACCTGATCGGCGTGACCCGTTTGCGCGAACCGGCCTGGCTCAACCGCTGGATTCGCGAACCGGACCGCATGCTCGCGGAAAAAGACCCGGTGGCCGTGGAGCTTTACCAGCGTTTCGACAAGATTCCGATGCCCAACCTGCGCCTGGACGACAACGCCGCGCAGGCCATCATCGGCTTCTTGCAGGAAGAAACCGACCGGCAGCAGCCGTTGGCGCAGCAGGTGCCAGAGGTGACGCAAATGAACTAGCGGCTAAATAACATCATTGACCCGTCGAGCACGAACAATGCGACCTACACTGTCCGTGACACGGCGAAAAAGGCTTCAGGCAAGCACCCAGGACATTCCCATGCTGATACCAGAACAACAAAAAGTACCTGCGCCGGCCGGGCCGGCAGCAGAGCGCAAGGGCTGGGGCGGGCAGTTCAATCTGCTGCGCTGGTTTTCCCTGGCCAGTTTTTTAATCATCGCGGCCGTGGCGCTGGGCCTGGGGTATGTGTCCACGCGCTTTGTGGTCACCGAAAGCATCGAGCGCGATGCCCTGCTGACCGCGCAGTTTATTCAGTCCATCGGCGACGCCGAAATTCGCCACGCCTCGATCAACCCCAACCGAACCATGGGCGAAATGCTCGATCCGCGTCATGACAACGCCTACCCCGACGTCGACCCGGGGGCGCGTGCCGCCGCGCGTCTGGAGTTCCTCGACCATGTGGAACATCTGCCGGATATCCTGCTGGCCACCGTTTTTGCCCTTGACCGCACGGTGATCTGGTCGACCAACCCGGCCATGATCGGAATGCGCTTCGATGAAGACGAGGAGCTGGATGAATCCTTCGAAATGAAGGTCCCGGTGTCCTCCAGCTATCACAAGATCGACGAGGAACGTCCTGAGCAAATGCTGCTGCGCGAGCCGCAATTGCTGTTCATCGAGAACTACATCCCGATGTTCAACGCCGACAAAAGCAAAGTCATCGCCATGGTCGAGATCTACAAGGAGCCGGCGGACCTGGTGGAGCGCATCCAGCGCGGCTTCAAGTCGATCTGGATTGCGACCCTGGTCGGTGGCGCGGCGATTTACCTGGCGCTGTTCTGGATCGTGCGGCGCGCCGCGACGTTGCTGCAAAGCCAGCAGAAACAACTGATCACCAACGAAACCTTTGTGGCCCTGGGGGAAATGTCCTCGGCGGTCGCCCACAGCTTGCGCAACCCGTTGGCGACCATCCGCTCCAGCGCCGAACTGGCCCAGGAAGTCGCCAGCCAGAGCGCCCAGAAAAACATCGGCGACATTATCAATCAGGTCGACCGCATGTCCCGCTGGGTGCGCGAGTTGCTGGTGTCGTTGCGGCCAATGAACGACGACGGCGAATCCGTGGACCTGGTGCTGTCCATCGACGACACCCTGAGTGCCTTCGAACCGTTGATCAAACGCTCGAACGTGCAAGTGCGATTTACCCCGCAGAGCTTTCCGCCGGTGGTCAGTCAGCCGGTGCTGCTCACGCAAATTCTCAACAGCCTGTTCGCCAATGCCCTGGAGGCCATGCCCAAGGGCGGCGTACTGAGCGTCGATATCGAGTCCCGTGCATCGGGGCTCTTGACCATGACCCTCAGCGACACCGGCAAGGGCATGACCAAACAGCAGCAGCAGATGGTCTTCAAGCCGTTTTTTACCACCAAGCAAGGCGGATTGGGCGTTGGCCTGGCCTTGGTCAAACGAATAATGGAACGCTTCCAGGGCTCGGTCGAACTGACCAGTCAGGAGCAGGAAGGAACCCGCGTTTGTCTCAACTTTAAAGTGGCAACGGGAGGGGAATATGGAGCACAGCATTCTGCTGGTCGAGGATGACGAAATCCTCGCGGAAAATATCCAGACCTACCTGGAGCGCAAGGATTTCGAGGTGACGGTCTGCCATTCGGCCGAGGACGCACTGGAGCAACTGGGCAGCTTCGTCCCGGACGTGGTGCTGACTGACAATTCGCTGCCGGGCATGAGCGGTCACGACTTGATCCAGAAGCTGCGCATCAGCGCGCCGGATCTCAAAGTGATCATGATGACCGGCTACGGCAACGTCGAAGACGCCGTGGTGGCGATGAAAGAGGGCGCGTTCCACTACGTCACCAAACCGGTGGCCCTGCCGGAGCTCAAGCTGCTGCTGGACAAGGCCCTGGCCACCGACCGCATGGAGCGCACGCTGTCGTTCTATCAGGAGCGCGAGGCGCAGAAATCCGGGGTGCAGGCACTGATCGGCGAATCAGCGCCGATGCATTACCTGAAAAACACGATTGGCCAATTGCTCGACGCCGAGCGCCGCATGGCCAACACCGATTTGCCGCCCGTGTTGGTGGAAGGAGAAACCGGCACGGGCAAGGAGCTGGTGGCCCGGGCGTTGCACTTCGACGGGCCGCGCGCCAAGGGACCGTTCATTGAATTCAACTGCGCGTCGATTCCATCCAACCTGGTGGAATCGGAACTGTTCGGCCACGAGAAGGGCGCATTCACCGACGCCAAGGACCGTCGGGTCGGGCTGGTGGAAGCGGCTGATGGCGGCACGCTGTTTCTCGATGAAGTCGGCGAAATGGACCTGTTGCTGCAAGCCAAACTGCTGAAGCTGCTGGAAGACCGGACCATTCGCCGGGTCGGATCGGTCAAGGAGCGTAAAGTCGATTTGCGCGTGATCAGCGCCACCAATTGCAACCTCGAACAAATGGTCCAGCAGGGCAAGTTTCGTCGCGACCTGTTCTTTCGCCTGCGCATCATCTCGATCAAAGTGCCGCGCCTGCACGCCCGGGGCGCCGACGTGCTGCTGCTGGCCCGGCATTTTCTGGCGATCCACGGCAAGCGTTATGGCAAACCGAACCTGTATTTCAGCGACCAGGCCGAGGAGTTGCTACTGAGTTACACCTGGCCCGGCAACGTGCGCGAATTGCGCAACATGCTTGAGCAAACCGTGTTGCTGGCCCAGAGCGACACGGTTGCCGCCCATCAGTTGAACGTCTGCCTGAGCCTGGTGGACGAGCCGATGGCGCAACAGGAACCGCAATACTTCGAACCCCGGACGGTCAATAGCGTCGAATCGATGAATCTGCCGGAGGTGGAGCGCGACATGGTGCGCAAGATGCTCGACAAGACCGACTGGAACGTCACCAAATCCGCACGCTTGTTGGGCCTGAGCCGCGACATGCTGCGTTACCGGATCGAGAAGCTCGGTCTGGAGCGCCCGGACAAGCGTCAGTGGTAGTGACGAGAAACTGATTTTTCCTTTAAGGAGTCTCGGGCTATGCGGCGAAGAGGCACGCAGTACTGGCTCTGGAGCAACACCCAATTACAGGTTCGCAGCCATGAAGAAGTGCTGCCCGACGGTACGCAAGTCGATGTCCAGGCGCGAATCAGTCGGGAACAGGTGATTCAGGTTTTCGTCGGCGTGTATGACCGCGATGGCGCGCCGCTGGTGGAAGAGTTCCATGATCGCGACGAGCGTTCATCTTTGGCGAACGCACTGGCGTGGGGCTGCGCACGTGCCCAGGGACTCTTGAGCCATGTAACGGCGTTTCGCGCTCCCCATCGCATTCAACTGATCCTGGGCGTTGTGCTGGATGATCCTTGTACGCTGGCGTTGCGCCGAATGGACATGTCCGAGGACGAGGCGCTGCGACTCAAGCGTCAGGACGCCTGGAACGAATACCTCAACGCCAAGCACGCGGTGCAGACCTTGATGCGCTCGACCAGAGTCGACAGCGAGGTCTGGGAGCACCAGAAACGTCGCCTGCGCGATGCCATCGATCGCCGGGCATGGTTGCGCCATACCTGGCCCTCGGACTGACACTCAAGGCATGGCCTGGACCTGCGGGGTGAGGCAGGCCATCAGGCACGTGGGGTCGAGCACTTCGTCATTGACGTAGATCCCGCGCTCCGGATCGTAGGAGCGGATGAACACGCGCACGGTGGCATCGGCCACGGTGGGCAATTGGGAATCGTAGAACACATGCTCGCTCGCGATCGGCGTGAAATCCTGGGGCGTGGTCGAGGTGTACGGGCGCGGCGGCAGCGCATTCAGTGTCGGCGGCGCCGGGTGAGCGAAGGGTTGGTTTGGCCCGTAGTAAATCATGTCGCTGCTGGAGCTGTCGGTTTGCATCGGGCTGTCATCGGCCAGTGCAGCGCTGGCCATTGTCAGAAAAGCGATAAAGCACAACGTCAGATCGGTTTGTTTCATGGCGACACCTGTGAAATCGGTTTTTTCCGCGTTTCCCCAAGGCCATTAACTATAGCTGCCGTACAGCGACGCGTTCGGATCGCCGGATTACAAGATCCCAACAAAGCCGCGATGTGGTTTTTTCATGGGCTGATCTAGACTCGTGCCGGTCAATAAAAACGAGATCTGGAGTACGCAATGGACATGCCGACCCAAGCACAGGCCATCGCCAGCAACCGCGATGCCTGGAATGATTCTGCCCGGCATCACAAAGACAGCCCCGAATGGCAGGCGCTGTTGAGCGCCGTCCGCCAGGCTGATTTTTGCTGCATAGATGACACCTTGCGCGGGGTGCTGGAACAGGTGGGCGTCGACGGCAGGGACGTGGTGCAACTGGGCTGCAACAACGGCCGTGAAAGCCTCTCGCTGTTTGCCCTCGGCGCCCGCAACGTGGTGGGGATCGACCAGTCCGCCGCGTTTCTGGGCCAGGCCCGGGAACTGAATGTACGTTCACCCCATGACGCAGAATTCATCGAAGCCGACATTCATCATCTGCCGCCCGAGCTTCACGCTCGTTTCGACGTGGCGCTGATCACCATCGGCGTCTTGAACTGGATGCCGGACATCGGTGCGTTCATGCGCCACGTCGCGCAGACCCTCAAGCCTGGCGGTACGTTGGTGATCTACGAAACCCACCCGTTTCTGGAGATGCTCGACCCCGAAGCCGCCGACCCTTATCGCCTGGACAGCTCGTACTTTCGCAGCGAGCCGTTCGTGCAACATCAACCGATCGTCTACGAAGGCAAAGTCGAGCAACCGGCGGCTGCGTCCTACTGGTTCGTCCACACCCTCGGCGCGATCTTCACCGGCGCCATCGAGGCCGGGTTGCAGATCAGCCACTTCAAGGAATACCCGCATTCCAACCGCGAAGCGCTGTATGACCGGTATGAAAACCAGGTGGCGCAGTTGCCGTTGTGCTTTACGTGGGTGGCGGTGAAAAACGCCGAGTCTTAAGCATAAATTTGCGTTGCTTTGACTGACGCCTTCGCGAGCAAGCCCGCTCCCACAGGGGAGAAGTGTTGGACATTGATCTTGGGCACAACACAAAACCTCTGTGGGAGCGGGCTTGCTCGCGAAAGCGATCTGACCGCCAACCCGACCGCGCAGGTATACCGAGTCCCCCTGTAGGAGCTGCCGCAGGCTGCGATCTTTTGGCGTCGTCGAGTCAATCGCAAAATCAAGATCAAGATCAAAAGATCGCAGCCTGCGGCAGCTCCTACGGTTTGTGCGCCTTCGGTGCGATCTCCACCAGCGCCATCAAGGAATATCCGCAAGTTGTATAAGCGGTATGAAAAACAGGTAGCGCAGTTGCCGTTGTGCTTTACGTGGGTGGCGGTGAAAAACGCCGAGTCTTAAGCATAAATCTGCGTTGCTTTGACTGACCCCTTCGCGAGCAAGCCCGCTCCCACAGGGGAGATGTGTTGGACATTGATCTGGGGCACAACACAAAACCTCTGTGGGAGCGGGCTTGCTCGCGAAAGCGATCTGACCGCCAACCCGATTGCCCAGGTACACCGAGTCCCCCTGTAGGAGCTGCCGAAGGCTGCGATCTTTTGGCGTCGTCGAGTCGATCGCAAAATCAAGATCAAGATCAAAAGATCGCAGCCTGCGGCAGCTCCTACGGTGTTTGGTGCATCCGGGGTGTTCAGGCCTCCGCCGTCGCTGCGGCCGTGACTGGCCGGGTCGGTTTGCGCAAGGGGTCCAGGCGTGAGCCTTGGTAGCGGGTTTCGCGGTAGAAGCGCCAGCGGCCGCCGAGCAGACCGTAGACGTGGGTCACGCGGCCTTGTTCGTGGTAGCCCATGCGGATGTGCAGCTTCAGGGCCGGGATGTTGTGGGTTTCGCAGACATCCACCACTTTATTGCAGCCCTGGGCGGCCATGGCTTCCCAGAGGGCGACTTGCACATCAACCGACAGACTGGTGCCGAAATAGGCGCGGGTCATTTCACCGCCGAACTCGAAGAACTCACCCGGTTTGACCGGGAACCAGCAGCCGTAATAGTGACGGTCGTGGTAATCCCGGGTGCTGCCCCAGATGAACCCCACCGCGTGGCCTTCATCGTCCAGGTACATGTGCCCGGTGTGGCCCTCGGTGGCGAGCTCGGCCATGGTTTCGACACGATCGCCGAAGTGCTTGGCAAAGGCCTTGGCGTTGTCCGCGGTGATGGTCACCTGGCGCAAGCCGCAATAGGGCCGCAACTTGTGCGGCGGTACCGGGCTGACCAGGTCGCGCTCCATCCACAGCAGCTCCCAATGGAAGAACACATAGCGCTTCCAGAAAGCCCGGAACGTGTTGCCCAAGCCTTTTTGTCGGATGCGTTCGCGCAGCTTTTCGATAACGCTCATGAAGCCCTCCATGGCGAAAGCCAGGGTGTGGTGGGTGACGCTTTTGATGGGTATAGATCAAGGTTGCAAGTTCATGTCAAAGCGCCAGCTTTGAATGTGTTGCAATGTGTGTAACTCATTCGAGTGCCGCTGCACCGGTCTGCAAATCCCTGCTCAGTACCGCGTAAGACACCCGCTCCACACCGGCAAGGCGCTGCTCTAGCACCTGCGTCAGTGACTCGCCGGGGTTCAGATAGGCGTCGCCGAAATCCGCGCCGAGCTGGTTGGGATGGGCGACGATTTCCAGCAAACCGTCGGTCGGCGCGGGGGCGTTTCGCAGGTCCACGGGTGTGCACACATAGTCCGCCGTCGCCCCGGCCAGCGTTTGCAAACGCCGATTGAGCAAACCCTTGAACACGCGTTTGGGCAGGCTCAGGTTTTGCCCCAGGTTGCGCGCCAGGCGCACGGCCACCCCTTGACGGGCGGCGAACCGCGCGACGATCTCGCCGATGGGCCAGATGTTGTGTACGTGCTGGTGCGAGTCGATATGGCTGGGCCGCATGCCGTTGTTCAGGCAGCGTTGCCATTGGGCTTCGAGCTCATCCATCACCGCTTCGCGATCCAGACGATTGAGCCAGAAGCTATGGCGGGGCAGGTTGAGGTCGAATTCGCCCTGGGGGTCGCAGAACGTCGGGCGCCCGAGAATGCCCTGGCTCAACGGCCGACCGTAGGTGAGGTTGAAATGCAGGCCGATCCGGCCCTTGAGCAACGGGTGCTGGGCCATCACACACGCCGCATCAAACGCCGGCATGTTGGCCATGGCGGTGGCGGAGCTGATGAGCCCGGCCTGGAACGCCCCGAGGATCACCGCGTTTTCGCAGGGGCTGAGGCCGAAGTCGTCAGCGTTGACTATGACTTGGTGAGGCATGTTCGCCCTCCATGGTTGTTTCGATGGCCGCAGGTGCCGTGACCGCAGGCGTGGTGACGGTGACCACCGCCGCCGCACGCTTTGCCCGCCGCTGTTGCAACACTAGTTTGAGCCGCTGCCAGACGCGCAATGCCAAGCCCAACACCAGGCCACTGGGACGCCAGGAATAGAAACTCCAGCGCCAGTGCTCCAGTTGCCCGGTCATGCGTTCGTGCAGTTGATGGCTGGAGTTTTCCAGGCTGACCCGCGAGGCATCGATCCAGCGCCAGTTGTCGTCCAGGCCCCAGCGAATCCACTCTTCGAGCAACACCCGGCCGCTGCCCAGGTCGGCGTATTGCGGCAGGAACGCCAGGTTGTAGTCATACAGCCGACCCTGTTCCAGCAAGCCGAGGCGATAGCTGATGCAGCGCCCGTCCAGTTCCAGCACCACCACGCGCACCAGGCCACGGGCGGCGAGGGCGGTGAAGGCGCGGTCCATCCATTGTCGATGACGTTCGTCGGAGAAGATGCCGACGCCTTCGTCGCCTTTCCAGCTCACCGCTTCGACTTCGCTGATGGCCTGCAACAACGGGCCCATGGTTGTGGCGTCCGGGGTGATGCGGCGAACCTCGGCGCCACACGCGGCGATGCGTTTGCGCGCGCGGCGCAGTTTATAGCGCGGATCGCCCGAGACTTCCTGGCGATCCGCATCGCTGATCAGGTGTACCGGCACCTTGCAACTCAGGCGCCGTTCACCGGTGGAGCTGTGAGCCATCCACACCGTCAGGGCACTTTCTTCACCGGTGGGTTCGGACAGCTCGTTGAGTTGCAGCAACGCGTGGGGCAAGCGACGACGGATCACAATCAGCGCCTTGCGAATGCTCTCGGCATCCAGGCAGGCGAGCAGCGCCAGGCGATCGCTCAGTGGATAGCCGAGGTGGTGCAACACCCGGAACGGCAACCCGCCGAAGCGTTCGCGCGACGTCACCAGCGGCAGGCACAGCTTCAGCTCATCAGCCTGCCAGCCGAGCAGCACGTGCAGGCGTTCCCCGTCCTTGAGCGCCTGTTCCGCCGCGCACAACCAGGCCAGGGCATTGAACGGCGTGTGGTCCGTCACTCGCAGGCGCAGAGCTTCATAAGCCGCTGCCGGAAAGTCCGGGGCGCACAGTGACGTGCGCCATTCGAATCGCGTCGCCATAACGTCAGGTCACCGAAGCGGCAACAGGGGCCGACGTCGGTTTGCGCAAGGCTTCCAGGCGTGAGCCGCTGTAACGGGTTTCACGGTAGATGCGCCAGCGGCCAAACAGGTGATAGACGTTCATGATCCGTCCTTGCTCCTTGTAGCCCATGCGAATGTGCAACTTGAGCGCCGCGATATTGTGGAACTCGCAGACATCCACCACTTTGTTGCAGCCCTGATCCGCCATGGCTTTCCACAGGTTCAGTTGAAAGTCCACCGACAGCGTGGTGCCCCAGTAGGCGCGGATCTGTTCACCGCCGAACTCGAAAAACTCGCCGGGTTTCACCGGGAACCAGCAGCCGTAATAGTGCCGGTCGTGGTAGTCACGTTTGCTGCCCCAGATAAACGCCACGGCCTCGCCGTTTTCATTCAGGTACATGTGTCCGGTGTGCCCTTCGTTCGCCAGTTCGGCCATGGTGCCCACGCGATCACCGAAGTGTTTGCTGAAGGCCACGGCGTTCTGTGCGGTGATGGTTTCCAGGCGCAGTGGCTCATAGGGCCGCAGTTTGTGCGGTGGCACCGGGCTGACCAGGTCGCGCTCCATCCATATCAGTTCTTCGTGGGCATACACGTAGTGCTTCCACACTTTGCCGAGGGTGGCGCGCAAGCCTTTTTGTTTGATGTGATCGCGCAGTTTCTGCAAAACACTCATGTTCTTGACTCCTGAACTTCAGTTTGGTGAACACAACCTGTGGCAAGTCCCCTCACCACAGATTTGGTGTTCGCCGCACCTTCTCTTGACTGATCGGAATAGGGTTCATGACGCGATCCAGCTCAGGGCGAACAGGGTTTCCCCTGGCAGATCGAAGCTGACGCGACCGTCCTTGCAGTTGAACGGCGCGTCACGGCTGCGGTTGTCGGCCCCGAAGTAGCGCAATGCACCCTTGGCCAGCGGACAACTCGCCCCGGCCAGGTCTATCCGTTGCAAACGCCTGCCTTTGTTGACCCCCAGCAGGCTGCGTTGCGAGTCGGTGGCCATGGCCAGCACGTCGACTTCGAAGGCGTCGTTCTCCAGGCGCATCACATCGTGCAGCCAATGCTGCTGGATGAACTGCTGGGCCATGCCCACCGGTTTCAACTCGAAATGATCGTCATCCAGGACCTTGAACATGCCCTTGGGGTAGTTCGGTTTTTCGTCGTCGGCCTGGAACCAGTTGAGCATCTCCAGTAAACCGTCCTGGGCCGAGTTGATCGCCACCGAGGCCCACCACAGCGAGGCGAAATGGGTTTCCTGATCGTAGGGGCTCAGGCTTGAGCCGCTGGACATATTGGTTTGGTCCAGCAACAACGCCTTGCGTGGCCGGCCGTTGGCGTCCAGCCCGACGAGGTCGGCGGCGCGGCGCACGCTGTCGCGGTAGACCCGGGTGGCCAGCAGGTCGCGGATCATCCACTCGTGCCACGCCAACGCGTCGATCTGATCGCCGGATTCCGCCAGCAGACGACGGGCCCAATCGATGCCACGCTTGTCCGCCGCGTTGTCGGCGAACGGGCCGTTGACCAGCCGCGAACTGGCCGGCATGGCGATGCGCACGCCAGCCTTGGCATTGGCCGGGTTGCTGCGCACTTGCCGGGCCATGCTGTTGAAGAGGCTTTGGTAATGGGCGTAGTCGGGGTAGTTGAGGTTCGGCTCGTCGGCGAAACCGATGTAGTGGATGCCCTTGCCGCCGAGGGCGCGGGTGCCGGCGAGCCAGGCCTCGAGGCCACTGTTGCTCATGGTGTCGGCGCGCAGATCATGGATGCGTTGGCTGCCGGCCAGCAAGGTGATGTCCTGGGTGATGCCGAAACGGTCTTGATACAGCTGACGGAAAGCGTCTTCGTAGTGCGGTCTTTTCGCTGTGATGTCGACGAAGCTGTAGTAACTGGCGGCGCGCGGCCCGAGCGCGTCGAGCACCGCAAAACTTGACGGCGGCGGCAGCACATAGGGCAGGGCGACGCCCAGGTTCGGGGTCGGGCCCAGCACTTCGTTGTGCAGGGTCAGGCGGGTCTGGCCGTCATCCTCGCGCAGTGGCTTGAGTTGCTGCGGCGTCTGCGCAAACAGGTTGGCGGTGCCGTCGAGCCAGAACGCGACTTTGCCGCCGCCGCGCAGGCGCAGGCGCCAGACTTGTTCGTTGTTGCTGACCGGCAGTTCGACCTGATCGAACTGCCAATAGGCCGGATACGGTTTAAGCGCCAGCACCCGTTGCTGGCTGTCGGCCAGGCGCGTGGCTTGCAGGGCCCCGACGCCGCCGTGGAACTTGCCGGCCAGCACCGCGTGTTCCCCCGGTGCCACTTTGAAATACAACTCGTCGCCATCCCGGGTTTCGGCGCTGAAATGCACCTTGGCCGGGGCGAACAGGGCCACGGTGTTTTCGTCGTGCTCGACCTTGTAGCGGCGGAAGCTGTAGCCCGGAATCTCCAGTCGATAACTGGCGGCGCCCGGCGTCAAGGGCCAGCTCTGGGCGCCACTGGTTTCACTGGGGGCAATCAGGCGTTCGCCCGACAGCTTGCCTTGGCCATCGACGAGGTAAAGGTGTTCTTCATTGGCATCCGCTTGCCACGCCGGCACCCAGCGCACCGTCACGGTGTCGGGACGATCCGCTTGCAGATACAGACTGCCGTCGCGAATGTCGGCCCAACGCATGGACGCCGCTTGAACGTCGAGCGCCAGGCCCAACCCCAGGCCGATCCCAAAAAGCGGCGCCAGGCGTTTCATGCCGACTTCCGTTGCAACATCAGCAGCATCGGCGCGATGTCGCTGGGCAGGATGATCAATGTTTGCCAGACCGGCACGCCGCTCAACCGGCAATACACCACCAGCAGCGCAACGGTCACCGCCAGGTAGGCGATGGACGACGCTGCCGCCGCGCCGACGATGCCGTAAGTCGGGATCAGCAATACGTTCAGCGCCAGATTGAGCACGGCACTCATCCCCATCAGCAGCGAGATGGTGCCGGGGCGATTTTTACCCAGCAGATCCAGGCGAAGGATGCTGGCGTAGCACAGACCGAACAGTCCCGGCAGCAGCGCCAACAAGGCGGGGTAGGCCGGTTGATAGGCGGCGCCGAACAGCGTGACGATCAGCCATTCGCCAATCACCGCCATGGTCAGGCACGCGCCGAGCATCACTGTGGCGGTCAGGCGCAGGGCCAGCGGGGTGACTTTGTCGATGCCTTCTTCCTGTTGCAGCAGACGTTTCATCAGCGGGGTGGTGACGGCTTCCGGGACGATCAGCAGCAATTCGGCAGCAGCGCTGGCCATGGCGTAATGCCCCAGGGCGGCGCTGCCCAGCAGGGCGCCGATAAACAGGTAATCGGAACGCAGGATCACTTGCTGGAACAGCAAGTCGGGATGGCTGCGGGCGCTGTAGCGCAGCAGTTCATTTTGGCTGGCGCGATCCCATTGCAGGGTCAGCGGCTGATTGCGCTTGAGCCAGACCCAACCCGCCAACACCACCAGGCTGATGCCCGCCAGCCAACTGATCAGCGCCGCTTCGAGGGCGGCGGTTTTCCACATCCAGAACAGCGCCAGGAACAACAGCAGCGGCGCCAGGGATTCCACCAGCCGCAAGGCATTAAACGCGACGATGCCGCCGGAGGCGTTGTGCAAGGTCAGCAAACCGCTTTTGAGCACCGTCAGCGGCACCGCCAGCAGCAACAGCCAGGCCAGCAAACCGAGTTGGGTGGTGATGTCCAGTTCGCTGCCCAATTCCCGGGTCAACGCCACCACCACCAAGGTCAGCAGCAGCGCGAGCAAACAGCCGAACACCAAGACCTGACTCAGCAACAAGCCCATCGGCCGTTGCTTGGCCGCCTGATAACCCACCGCCGAATTCAATCCGCCGCTGGTGGCGGCGCTGATCAGGTCGGGCAGGGTGCTCAGCAGCGCAAACAAACCGCGCTCACTCGGGCCGAGAATCCGTGCCAGCAACACGTTGCGCAGCAAACGCAAACCGATCATCGCCAGTTTGGTGCCCATGCTCAGGGCCAGGTGCTTGAGGTAATGGTTGCGGCTCATGGCCGGGCCCCGCGATAGATGCGCCAGGACAGCAACTCCGGATTGCGCGCGGTGCGTTGGCTGACCCCGAAACGGGGCAGGGCCAGGGGCTCGCCGGCGCCGCGATAGATCCCGGTGCCGGTACCGAGGGCGAACGGGAAGTCGTGCTCGGCCACGTGTTGCCGTACCCGAGCATCGTTATCGCCGTTGGGGTAGCAGTAGACCGGCAGCGGTCGGTTGCAGCCGTTCAACAGTGCATCGCGGCTGCGGCTGAGTTCTTCGTGTAGACGTTGATCGTCGAGGCCGGTCAGAATCGCGTGACTGGCGCCATGGGGGCCGAACCGGATCAGGCCGGACGCTTCCAGGGCGCGCACTTGCTGCCAGTCCAGGGCTTGGGGCAGTGACTCTTCGGGGCATTCGTCGGTGAGTCGGCTCAGGTCTTGCGGTGTCAGGGTTTTCAGGCTTTGCAGGTAGTGCAGCAAGCTCAGGCTGCGGCGCTCCACGTCCACGTCATCCATCAGCACCGGCAGCGGTCGGCCAACCTGGTGCAGGCATTCAATCAGGTGCATGCGCGGCTGTTCGCCATGGCTGCCCCACAGGGTTTCGCCCAGGCTTTCCCACCAGAAGCGCTGGCGACTGCTGATGAAATCCGTGGAGAGAAAAATGCTCGCCGGCACCTGATATTTTTTTAGCAACGGGTAGGCATTTATCGCGTTGTCGCGCCAGCCATCATCAAAGGTCAGGGTCACTTTGGGCCGTTCCGAACGTTGGCTGCCGGGGTGCAGGATGTCCATCAGCGGCACGCAGTCGAAATGTTTTTTCAGCCAGACCAGCAAGTGCTCGAAGGCTTTGGGCCCGACGCACAGTTCATTGCGATGGGGCAGGTCGGCAGCGCGATCGTTGGCCAGCACCCGGTGCAACATCAGGATTACCCCGCCGCCACGCAACTGGCGGCGCCCCAGTGGGGAGTGCAGGTACAACCAGCCGCTGGCACGTTTGATACTGGTCTTGATCGGCATGTCAGGCACTCATCGAGTCTGATCGGGGTTCCATTGGTTGTAGCTGTGCCCGCGCAAGAACTGCCACAGGCCGACGCTCATGCCGGCCAGGGTCACCAGCACGAATGCGGCGAGGCGAAACGGCTTGGGCAAACGGTGATGCACATCCAGCAGGCCGGCCACGGCGATGGTGTAGCCAAGCAACTGGGCGGCCAGGGTCAGGCGGTAGAAGCCATGCACATCGAGCAGCCAGAGGTTGGCCACGAGCAAGGGCAGCAACAGTACCGGCGCCAGCCGACGGATCAGTTTGTGGCTGATCAACGCGATGGCGTACAGGCCATGGTGTAGCGGGTTGAGCAGCTCACGGCGGGCCGCCAGGCTGATCAGGCCGCCGACGGTGACGCGCTGGCGGCGGCTGAACTGGCGGTCGGCCTCGTCCACGCCTTGATCGAGCACCTTGGCGTCGTCGACATAGACGACGCGCTTGCCCGCGACGGGCGCGCAGGTGTTGATAAAGAAATCGTCGTTGACCAGGGCCGGAATCGGTTGGTACAGCTCGCGGCGCAACGCCTGCAGGGCTCCGTCGGCCGAGACCGTGCAAGCGGCGCGGCTTTCCACCCGGCGTAGCCAGGCTTCGTAGCGGCGGTACAGGCTTTCGCCCAGGCTCAGGCCTGAGCCTGGGACGGGAATGTTCATGTTGCCGACGGTGCCACCGACCTCAGGGTCGGCAAACGGCGCCAGCAGCCGCTGCAAGGTGCCGTCGACCCAGTGAACATCGGCATCGGTAAACACCAGAATATCGCCGGTGCAGTGGCTGACAGCGGCGTTGAGCACACTGTTCTTGCCTTGGCGCGGCAGGTCGAGCACCTCGATGCGCGGGTCGTCGAAGCTGCGCGCCAGCGCCACGGTCTGATCGGTGGAGCCGTCGCTGGCGACGATGATCTGCAAGTGGGCGGCGTGATAGTCCTGAGCCAGCAGATTGCGCAGTTTGTTCTCGATATTGCGTTGCTCGTTGTGCGCGGCAACCACCACGCTGACCCGTTGCGCAGGCAAGGGCGCCGGCCGGTGTCGAGGAAAAAACGGTCCGGCGATCGTCAGCAGCAGCGGGTAACCCAGGTAGGCGTACACCGGCAGCAACAGGCACAACCAGAACATGAATTCAGCCACGGGCGGGCCTCCTGGCATTCCAATGACAAAGATTGAGAATGAACGCGGCGCCGGCCAGGTGCAGGCGTATCCAATGCAGGCCCCAGAGTTGCAGCGTCAGGCGGATGTCGCGGTTTTTCACGCTTTGGCGCAGGCTCAGGACCAGCCCTGGCACCGCCGTGATCAGCACCATGATCGCCGCGTGGTGCGGGAAGCCGTTGAACAGGGCGGAGATCGCCATGAAGTCCAGTAGCCACACCACCAGCGACAGCAGCGGAAAGCGCAGCAGGCGCAGGCTGAATCCATGAGTGCGGAGCAATTGCAGATGACTGCCTTGGCGCCACATTTCCTTGCCCATCCACTCACGCCAACTGGCCTCGTAACCCCAATGCAGGGCCACGCTTTGATTGACCGCCAGCAAGTGTGCGCCGGCGGCCTTCAGGCGCATGGTCAGGTCTTTGTCTTCGCCGGTGCGCAGGGTTTCGTCGAAGCCGCCGACTTGCTCGAACCAGCTGCGCCGCAGTAGCAGGTTGGCAGTGGGCAGCCATTGCACCGGGTGCAGGGTCTGGCTGGTCGGGCGCAACGTGCGGCGTTGCCAGGCATCGGCGTACCACGGCGCCTGGGCCGGGGTGTGCAGGTCCAGGCCGAACACATCGGCCTGGGCATCGGGCTCCAGCTCAAACAGCAAGGTCAACCAATCCTCGGGCATCTCGATGTCGGCATCGATAAAGGCCAGCCATTCCCCGGTGGCGATGGCCGCGCCGCGATTGCGCAACGCGCCGATCAGCAAGCCGGGAAGCACCAGCACCTGCGCGCCGAATTGCCGGGCAATGTGTGGGCCCTGATCGTCGGAGCCGTTATCGACCACAATCAGCTCACACTCCAGGTCCGCCGCATCCGCGGCTTTTTGCGCGGCCAGTAGCGTGCGGCCGATGTGCCGGGCTTCGTTGAACATCGGGATGACAATGCTGATTCGACTCATGCCTTGGCCTCCCGCATTGGCGCTTCTTCAGCCTTCAGCCGCAGGACGCTGGACAGGGCAAGCATGATCCATACGTACTTCTGGTTCGGTGCGCTGAGGAACATCAAAAACAGCGTCAACGATAGAAAACTGATGCTCAGGTGCGTCAGCAAATCGGCCTGCACGCGGTTGTTTCGCTGCATCCAGGCGCGACGGGCACGCACCATGTTGTACAAGCCGAGGGCGAGCATGTCGACAAACAACAAGCCGGCAGGAATCCCCAACTCGCTGAAGATTTCCAGATACGTGTTGTGGGCACGGCGGAACAGGTCGCCGACCTTGCGGTTGGCCGAAAACACCTTGGCATAACCGGTGGTGGCGTAATGCATCGGGAAGGTCCCGGGACCGGTCCCCAGCAATGGGTTTTCGCGGATCATCTGGCTGCCGACCACGATGTACGACGCACGGCGCCCGAGGGATTCGTCCTGGCTCTTGGCGCCGGCGCTCAAGATACTCAACGTCTGGATGCGCGCGACGTAACCGGGCGGCATCGCGTAAATGCCCAGCGGAATCACGATCGCCATGCCGAGCATGGCAAACCCCAGATGTCGCGGACGGATGCGTTTAAGTTCGACGCGGTAGTGCCAGGCGCCAATCACCAGACTGAGGAACAGCACCACCAGCCCGGAGCGGGATTCGGTCTTGGTCATGCCGCCCAACAGCAACAGACAGCAACCGCCCCAGAACAACCGGTGCAGCAGGTTCGGGCTGCGGATCACCAGCAACAGAGCCATCGGCACGGCGAAGGCAATCAGCATGGCAAAGGCGTTCGGGTCCTCCAGCAGGCCGGCGGCGCGGCCCTGGTCCTGATACTTGCTGGAGAGCATCGCCAATATGCAGGTCATCGTGACACTGAGCGTCACCAGTTTGGCGAACAGTTCCAGATTCAAGTCGCGGCCGATCAGCAGCGTGATCACAAACAGGATCAGGCCGACGCTCATTTCCCGCAGATGCCCCAGCGACATACCCATATCATCGGTATTGAGCAGGCTCAGCAGGTACAACAGCATGAACCAGACCAGGTAGCGCCAGAGGTTACTGCGCAGCCGTTCGGACGGAAGCTGATGAATGGCCAGTTGCAGCATCAGGATCAGTGCCAGTGACAGGCCGAAAAACTTGGAGCCGGACAACGCGCTGTCCTTGAACAGACCTTCAAATGGCATCAGCGCGGCAATGCCGAGCAGACCCCACGTGGGCTTGCGATAGAGCACCGCCACACCCACCAGGCCGAGCACTGCGCCCGGTGCCAGAAACGGATAAGGGCTGGCCAGTAAACCGAGGCAGACCAGGCCGAGCAGACTGATGATCGAGAGCGGAAAGATCACGCGCGTGCCTCCCGTGCAGTACGGATATAGAGCTGCGACCAGCGTTCGGCCAAGGCCTTGAGGTCGTAGCGATCCAGTTGCGTACGTTTTGCGTTGTCACACAGTTCCCGGGCCAGGGCCGGTTCGGTCAGCAAGGTGCCGATCTGCCGGGCCAGGGCGGCGCTGTCGGTCGGCGCGGCGAGCAAACCGTTGTGCCGTTCTTGCAGCACATCGGGAATCCCGCCGACGCTGAACGCCACCACCGGCACCCCGGCCTGCATCGCTTCGAGCAAAATCATCGGCGTGCCTTCGGTACGCGAGCTGATCACCAGCGCATCGAGGCGGCGCCACCACTGGCCCATGTCGGTCTGGTAGCCGGGCAGGGTGATGCGCTCCTGCAAACCGGCGGCGTTGATCCGTGCCAGCAGGGTTTCCCGTTCCGGGCCGTCGCCGAGCATCACGGCGTCCAGTTGCGGGTGTTGCTGACACAGCGGAATCAGCGCATCGAGAAACAGGTCCGGGCCTTTTTCACTGCTCAAGCGTCCGACGTAACCGGCCAGCCAGCGCGGGCCGTCCTCTCGGCGGAGCAACACGCCGTTGGCGGCCGGCAAGCCGTTGGGAATGACTTGCAGTTTCTCTGCCCGGACACTGGCCTGGCGGCACAGTGTGGCAATGCTTTCGGCGACGCAGACCACCCGGTTGACCGACGCGGTGCGGCACAGTTGCAGGCTGAGCCAGGTGTAAAACTTCTGCTTGCGACTGCGCGGCGTGAAGCCGTGTTGGGTAATCACCAGTGGCAAACGCAACAGCGTCGCGCCGATCCAGCCAAACAGCAGGCCCTTGAAGTTGTGCGTGTTGATCAGCGGGTGTTCCGCCCGGCGCAGGCGCAAATGTGCCAGCAAGGCCCCCAGCCCCGCACACCCCTGGCAATCCACCCCCGCCTCGCGAAACCGTTCTATCAGAACTGGCGGGGCATTGAGAAACAGCACCTGGTGCTGCCCCGGCGTCGCCAGGCAATGATCCAGCAGCATCCGCTCAGCCCCATAGAAGCCGCCGCTGCTGAGCAAATGAATGATCGGCAGGGCGCTGGAAGGGTTGAGCGGCGCGTTCAATTGCGCACCCAATGGACAAAACTTGGCACGCTCCAGCTCTTGTGCGGGTTGATCGGTTCGACGTTCTGATCGTTGATCACCAACAGCACCGGCAGGCCCAGTTCGTGGGTGATTTGCGCTGGGTGTTTGAAGCGGTGATCGAAGAACTCACGCACGTAGACCAGGGCAATCGCCAGCAACAGACCGGTGAACAAACCGAACGGAATGATCAGGAGCGGCTTGGGAAACGCCGGGGCGGTCGGCTCATACGGTGGGCTGAGCACTCGGGCGTTGGACAGGTCGTTGTCCAGTGAGCGGGCGGTGCTGCTTTCGGCGAAGCGCTGGGCGTAGGTGCCGAACGCGGCGTGCAAGGCATTGATCTCGGTGTCCATCTGCCGCAGCTTGCTCTGGGTTTCCTGCAACTGGTGGATGCGGTTCTTGAAGTCGGCGATGCGCGCGGTTTTCTGGTCGATCACCTGGCTGACAACAGCCAGGTCGTTGGTGCGCTCCTGAATCCGGTTGCTCACCACTTTGAGGAACTGCTGACGGGTGCGGCCGATTTGCTCGCGGGCCAGCAACATCGGTTCACTGCCGGGCTGGAAGATCGCCAGATCGTTCATGTAGCGGCTGACCTGGGTGGTCAGTTGCTCACCCATCTGCTTGATCTCGCGATCTTCGAAGGCGACGTTGTCCACGGTGGTGGTGAAGGTGAAGGGAAAGGTGTAGTCGTTGAGTTTGGAGTTGCTGGCGGCGGCCAGGCTGGTTTTCAGATAGTCGAGCCAGCGCTGGCTTTGCAGGCGACGGTCCTGGAACAGGTTGAGCGCTTGCTCCTCGGTGTTGATGGCGTTGAGGCGGAAGGTGATTTCTTCCTTGGGATCGGACGAGCCAACGCCTTCGAGCAACGCCAGCCGAGTGCCTTCCAGGCCATCGAGGCGCACCTGGTATTGCTGCTTCTTGGTTTCATAGAAGCTTTGCGGCAAGTCGATGGATTGCAGTTCCTGACGGCTGACCAGGTAGTTTTGCAGCAGCGCGGCGACAAATTGTGTGCCCTGCTTCGGATCGCCAAAACTGTAGATGATGGAGATCACATTGGAGCCCGGCAGGGTTTCGATTTTCAGTTTGTCGATGGCTTCCTGAGTCAGCGCATCCAGGACCGTGTCGCGCACCGGATCGATCTCCAGGCCCAAGGCGGATTTCACCGGGTTGATCACGTATTCGCGCAGCGGATTGGTCACCCAGCGTTTGACCGGCTCCGACACCAGTTTGGTGAACAGGCCGGGAGCAGGTGTGTACTCACCCTTGTCCCGCAGCTCGCTGATGGTCTGGCGAATCAGCGCCGGCGAACGGAGGATATTGCTCTCGGTTTCCATGTCCGCCAGGGACGGCGGAATGAAGGTGGCGTTGTCCACGGTCAGCGAGGTGGTGGCGTCGCCCTGGGAGAGTTTTTTGGACTGGACGATTACTTGCGCGGTGATGTCGAAGCTCTGCTTGAGTACCAGCGGCAAGACCAGGGTGATGACTGCAAAGACCAGGAATACACGCTTCACCAACTGCTTGTTGGCGAAGAAGATCCTGAAGAACTCGTGCAGGTAGTTTTCCTTTGGATTCATGTCAGGTCACCTGAGAGTCAGTTGTTGTTATTGCTGTCTTTGTTGTCGACGCGGTAGCCGAAGCTGAAGCCCACGCCCTGGAACAGCACCACGTCTGCCAGTTGCCGCGCCAGCTCACCGGCGCTGGCCAGTTTGGTCTTGGGCACGTAGAGCATGTCGTCCGGTTGCAGGTAGGCGATCTGCGACGCATCGCCGGCCAGGGCTTTTTCCACGTCGTAGCGCTGGGCCTGAACCTGGTTGCCGTTGCGGCGCATGATCACCACCGAATCGAGCCGCGCCTTGACGTTGGTGCCACGGGCCAGGGTCAGCGCTTCAAGCACCGAGACCGGCCGGCGTATCGGGTAGGAACCCGGCTGGCCGACTTCACCCAGCACGTAGATTTCGTTGCCCGCCGTGGACTTGAGCAGCACGTCGACGGTCATCCGCCCCGGCAATTGCGCGTAGCGTTTGTTGAGGAAGGTTTCCAGTTGATTGACGGTCATGCCTTGCAGCGGCACCGCGCCGATTTCCGGGAAACTCGCATAACCGTCGGTGCCCACGGTGATCTCCCGGCTCATGCCGGTGGCCGGGTGGTTCAGCGCGCTCTTGAGGTTTGATTCGTCGCTCAACGGGCTGATGATTTGCACGGTCATTTGGTTGCGGTTGGGCTGGAACAGTTGTTTGCGCTGATAAACACGCTGGATCTCGGTGCGCGCCTCGTCGGAGGTTAGCCCGGCGATTTTCACCGAGGTATTGGCCCCCGGCAGTTCGATGGTGCCGTCGGGCAGCACCAGTTGATTACCGTTGAGCTGGCTGGCGGCCGTGAAGTTCAGGCCGATCATGTCACCGGACTGCACGCGGTAGGCCCCCGAGCCGCTGGTGCTGATGTGGAAGATCACGTCCAGCACATCCTGGGGCCGCAAGGTCTGTTCGACCTTGGGCATGTCGGTGGCCTGGGCATTGGCCGGCGAGGCCGTGAGGATCTGCACCGGCATACTTTGGGTTTCGGTATTGCTGGAGCAACCTCCAAGCGGCAGCAACAGCAGGACAAGCATTTTGGCGTTCATAGCGTCATCCTTTTCTGGTGCTTACAGGTTTTTGTAGAGCCATTTAGGCATGTAGTACTTGCGGCGATTGAACACGCTGCCGACCAGTTTTGCCCCGGCCTGGGTCAGGCGCTGGACAGCGGCCTGGGCCACTTCCCAACGGGTATCTTCCGCACGCACGACCATGATCACGCCGTCCACCTGCGTACTGAGGACCAGGGTGTCGGCGGCCGAATACACGGCGTCGCCATCGATCACCACAAAGCGGTAGCGGCTGCCCAACTGATCGAGCAGCGGGGTCAGGCGTTCGGCGGTCAGGTGCTCGTTGCCACGCACGTGGCGGCCGTTGGGCAGCACATCGAACGGCAGGCTGGAAACCTGCACCACGCAATCCTGCAGCAGCGGCGGGCTCTCGGCGTTGAACAGCAGGTCACGAAAACCGCGTTCTTTCTGCAAGTTGAGCTGCGCCGTGAGGTTGGTCGCCGACTGACTCGCATCGACCAGCAGCACCGTGCCGCTGCTCATCTGCGCCAGTTGGCTGGCCAGCGCCAGGGCACTGGTGGTTGTACCGGCGCCAGGGTTGGCGGCGGTCAGGAAGAGAATCCGCAGATCTTGATCGAGCACGGTCGAGGTCAGGTTGGACTCGCTCGGGTTGGCGATGGTCAGGCTTTTCGTCGTTGAACCGTCCATTTAACTCGCTCCGTGGCCGCTGAATACTTTGAAGGGGGTTTTCAACAGGATCTTCAGATCAAGCAAAAGGCTTTGCTCGGCGATATAGCTGAGGTCCAACTCAACGCGCTGGTCGAAGTCGATATTGCTGCGCCCGGAGATCTGCCACAGGCCAGTCATGCCGGGGTAGATGCTCAGGCGAGCCAGGTGATTGTCTTTGTAGCGGTAGGCGCTGAACGAGGTTGGCCGCGGACCGACCAAACGCATGTCGCCGGTGAAAACGTTGATCAGATTGGGCAACTCGTCGAGGCTGCTGCGCCGCAGGAAACTGCCGATGCGGGTGATGCGCGGGTCCTTGTCGATCTTGAAATCGATGGCGTCGGCACCGTGTTTGTTGAGGTGGCGCAGGGACTCTTTGAGTTCCTCGGCGTTGGCCACCATGGTGCGGAATTTGTACATGCCGAACGAGCGGCCGCGATAGCCGGTGCGTTTTTGCACGAACATGATCGGGCCCGGGCTGCTGAACTTGATCGCCAGGGCCAGCCCCAGCAGCAGCGGCGAAATCAGTACCAGAATGACCAGGGCGCCAAAGCAGGCCACGACCCGGTTGGTGCGCGACAGCGTCCAGGGCCGGCCACCGTCGCGCCCGGTCAACCAGCCACGGCCCTGCATATGAATCGCCGTGTCGAGGCGCATTCGGTGCTCGGGGTCCAGGCGTTTGTCGCGACGCATGTTTTGCAGTGGCACACCTTTTTCATGTCCAGTCATAGAGTCCTCCGCTGAAGTTCAACCCTGTAGCTCAGCCGCGAGCGGCGCATGGGCGTGCAGTGGGTAGTAATCGCGGAACCAGGCGATGAACCGGCCAAGGCCCTCGTCGAGTTCGATACGCGGGTGGAAACCGGTGTCGTCTTCCAGCTCATGGACATCGGCACAGGTGTTGAGCACATCACCCGGTTGCAGGGGCAACAGCTCGACATTGGCTTTGCGGCCCAGGTGTTTTTCCATCAGGGCCAGATAGTCCTTGAGCTCCACCGGGTGTTCGCCACCGATGTTGTAGATCCGCCACGGCGCCATGCTGCTGGAGGCGTCCGGTTGGTCGCGGTCCCAGTTCGGCGAGATGCCGGGTGGCCGATCCACGAGCCGGGCAATGCTTTCGATGATGTCGTCGATGTAGGTGAAGTCGCGTTGGTGCTGGCCGTAGTTGAACAGCTTCAACGGGCTGCCCTCGACAATCGCGTGGGCAAAGCGAATCGGCGACATGTCTGGCCGGCCCCATGGCCCATAGACCGTGAAGAAGCGCAGCCCGGTACTGGGAATGCCGAACAAGTGGCTGTAGCTGTGGGCCATCAGCTCATTGGCTTTTTTGGTGGCCGCGTACAACGACAACGGATGGTTGACGCCGTCATGGGTCGAGTAGGGCGTGTGCTGGTTGGCGCCGTACACCGAACTCGACGAGGCGTAGATCAAGTGCTTCACCGGGTGGTGCCGGCAGCTTTCGAGAATATTCAGGAAGCCGCTGAGGTTGCTGTCCAGATACGCCTTCGGGTTATCCAGCGAGTAGCGCACGCCGGCCTGGGCGGCGAGGTGAATCACCGCGTCCGGTTGCTCGCGGGTAAACAGGGCTTCGATGGCCGGGGCGTCGGCCAGGTCAATTCTGGCGAGGTGGAAACTGCCGACTTGCTCCTGCACCCAGCGCACGCGATCGTGCTTGAGCTGCGGGTCGTAGTAGTCGTTGAAGTTGTCCAGCCCGCAAACACGGTGCCCGTCGCGCATCAACCGCAACACGCAATGGGCACCAATGAATCCCGCCGCTCCCGTCACCAGAATTTTCATGGGCGCAGCACCTGCGGGACGATGTGCCGAAGGCCGATGCCGCTGTAGTGCAACCCGGCGGCCGCCACGTGTTCCGGGTTGTAGAGGTTGCGGCCGTCCACGATGACTTTGGAGCGCAACTTGCTCGCCAGCAGATCGAAATCCACCACGCGGAAATTTTTCCATTCGGTGCAAATCACCAAGGCGTCAGCGTCTTCCAGGGTGTCGTCGCGGGTGGCGCACAGGTGCAGGTCGCTGCGGTAGCCGTAAATGCGTCGGCATTCGGACATCGCTTCCGGGTCATAGGCCTGCACGCTGGCACCTTCGGCCCACAGCGCATCCATCAGATAACGGCTGGGCGCTTCACGCATGTCATCGGTGTTGGGTTTGAAGGCCAGGCCCCAAATGGCGATGGATTTGCCGGCCAGGCCCTGGGGGAATTGCGCTTTCAGCTTGCTGAACAGAATGTGCCGCTGCGTGTCGTTGACGTCGGTGACGCTACGCAACAGACGCAGCGGCATGCCGTTGTGTTCGGCGGTGTGCAGCAGGGCGCGCAGATCCTTGGGGAAGCACGAACCGCCGAAGCCGCAGCCGGGGTAGATGAAGTGATAACCAATGCGCGGGTCCGAGCCGATGCCCTTGCGCACCGCTTCGATGTCGGCCCCCAGCAGTTCGGTGAGGTTGGCCAATTCGTTCATGAAGCTGATGCGGGTGGCGAGCATCGCGTTGGCCGCGTACTTGGTCAGCTCGGCGCTGCGGTTGTCCATGAACATGAGCTTTTCATGGTTGCGGCAAAACGGCGCGTAGAGTTCGGTCAACTGGGCGCGGGCTTCGTCGTCGTTGGTGCCGACGATGATCCGGTCCGGGCGCATGCAATCGGCCAGGGCACTGCCTTCCTTGAGAAACTCGGGGTTGGACACTACCCGCACCGTCAGATCGCCTTTGCCCCGGCGCTGGAGTTCTTCGTTGGCGGTGGCGGCGACCTTGTCTGCGGTGCCCACGGGTACGGTGGACTTGATGATCAGGGTGCGATCAGCCTCCATGAAACTGGCGATCTGCCGGGCCACGTTCAGCACATGGCTAAGGTCGGCGGAACCGTCCTCATCCGCCGGCGTACCGACCGCGATAAAGATTAAATCGGCATGTTCGACCGCGTCGCTGGCCTGAGTGGTAAACAGCAAACGGCCGGACTTTATGTTCTCTTCCAGCGTACTTGAAAGTCCTGGTTCACTAATTGGTGGAACTGCTTGTTGCAACTGCTTGATCTTGTTCGGATCAATATCGACGCACAAGACGCGATGTCCGACATCGGCCAGTGCCGCTGCTTGTATCAGGCCAACGTAGCCCGTACCAAATACGCTCACGTCCATATTGGCGTGCCTCGTAAGACGGTGGAGAGAACTGAAATGAGACTGTCAAAAGGGGTATAGCCCAGCCGTGGCAAACCATGTCAGCAAAATGACATGTTGCTCTGCTATAATACCCCCATTTTTGGGGGCGATTGGCCATCAAGTGCTTGCTGTAGCTGGATTTGCCCCGGTTTTGACGGGTTTTTCACATTTGCAAGAAAACGATAAACGGTCGGAAGGCTTGAAATACAAGGGCTGTAGCGCCTCGACTGTGTCAGATTTGAGTCAGCGTTTTTTTGACGTTTTGGGGAAAAGTCGGGCATTTCTTGCGATTTGATGGCTCGGTGCTAGTGTCAAAAAACGGCCGACAATCTATTGGCCAGATCCCGTTGACGAGCACCGTAAATACTATGACTCGATACTTCAAAGAACTGCTGTTAGTTCTCTATCTACTCAAGAGTTATGACTATTATCTGGAACGCCTGAATGCCATAGGTATTGGCTTCCCGGTGCTGTTGTTCGGTGCAATGTTTATTGCGCTGACGGCGGCATTATTCATGACTGCGTTTATTCGCCAGACTCTCATTCGACATCTATTCGCTTTAACGCTGTTTATATCGGCAGTGTTCTTTGACGTTTATACGCGGGTGACCGCCGATTACCTGACTTACAGCAGTTTTGTGTCGCTGGTGTATTCCGGCGGTTTTATTCAGGAAGCGGCGTACCAGTATCGCGAACCGCTGATCAGTGGCCTGGTCAGCGGCTTGTTGTTGTTATTCGGGATAGGGCTCAAGCCGCGCCGGCGGTTGCCGTTGCCGGGGGCTTTGCTGGTGGCGGCGCCAGTGCTCGGGGTGTTGCTGCTCAGCGCGGTGTTGTTTGTGCGAGCCGGCGAGGGCGCCCGAGGCCTGCCGATCATGTACACGCCGCTGGCGTATCTGAACCTGTTTGCTTATGAATCGCTGCACAACACCGTCGGCCCGCGAGAACCGGTGAAACTGGCGCGGGTTGATCAGCCGGTGGGCCACGACATCGTGTTGATCATCGACGAGAGCATTTCCGGCAACTACCTGGACATCAACGCGCCGTTCGGGGTGCACAGCAATCTCAAGGAGGCTCGCCCCGGTGTCGAGATCTTCAACTACGGCTACGCCGCCTCCATCGCCAATTGCAGCGCCGACACCAACGTCACCCTGCGCTACGGCGGCACCCGCGCCGACTACATGCGTATCAACACCACGCTGCCGTCGATCTGGCAGTACGCAAAAAAGGCCGGACTGCGTACCGTCTACATCGACGCCCAGCGCACCGGCGGCAACCTGCAAAACCTGATGAGCGAGACCGAGAAAAAGGATATCGACGAGTTCGTGCAATTCGACCAGACCAGCGTGCGCGACCGCGACATGGCGGCGGCGAGCAAACTCATCGAACTGCTCAACGACGACCAGTCCGAACTGGTGGTGATCAACAAGGTTGGCGCGCATTTTCCGGTGCACGACAAATACCCGGACGCCTTCATGGCCTACCGACCGACCTTGCCGCGCGGGCAGTTTGTCGAGGTGGCGGACACCGGCAAGCGTGATGGTTTCAACGGTCAGCCGGACGATTGGGTGCTGTACCGCAACGCCTACAAAAACACGCTGCTGTGGAGCGTCGGGGAGTTTTTTTCACGGGTGTTTGCCCAAGCGGATTTGAGCCGCGCGTTGCTGATCTACACCTCCGACCATGGGCAGGACCTGCATGAACGCGGGAACCCCGGGCTCAATACCCACTGCGGTGGCGACCCGGTGGAGGAGGAAGGGCTGGTGCCGTTGGTGGTGATTCAGGGCAGCGGCCTGAAGACGCTGGACTGGTCGGCGCAACTGGCCGGCAACAAGGATCGCTCCAGTCACTACAACATCTTCCCGACGTTGTTGCAGTTGATGGGGTATGACCTGGCGGGGGTTGAGGCGGTGTATGGCAAGCCGCTGAGTGTGCCGACGGCGGATGATTTCACGTTCAACTATCGGTTTAATGCGCGGCTGGGGGCCAAGCCCGAGTGGAAGCATATTGACTTGAAGACCATTGTGACGCCGGGGCAGGCGGCAACCAGCGTTGCGGTGGGGCAGTGAGATTTTGATGGACTGGGCGGGACGCTTCGCGAGCAAGCCCGCTCCCACAGTGGATTTATGGTGTGCACAAAACCCATGTGGGAGCGGGCTTGCTCGCGAAGAACGATAACGCGGTCCTTCTGCCGTCCGCTATCCTAGGCGCCACTGTCTCCAACGAGCCACCCCTCATGCTCTCTGTCCACGGCGTCTTCAAAAGCTACGCCACCCCCCAAGGTCCATTGCCGGTGCTGCAAGGCATCGACCTCGACTTGAAACCCGGCAGCAGCCTGGCGCTGATGGGCGAGTCGGGCAGTGGTAAAAGCACTTTGCTGCACTTGATCGCCGGGTTGGACAAGGTGGATCGCGGCCGCATCACCAGCGGCGAGCATCGGCTGGACCAGATGAGCGAAGGGCAACTGGCGAACTGGCGGCGAACCGAAATCGGTCTGGTGTTCCAGCAGTTCAACCTGATCGGCAGCTTGCGGGTGGAGGACAACCTGGCATTCCAGGCGCGGCTGGCCGGGCGTCATGATCCGCGTTGGCAGGCACATTTGGTACGGCGCTTGGGCTTGAGCGATTTGCTGCGGCGGTATCCGGAGCAGTTATCCGGCGGCCAACAGCAACGGGTTGCACTGGGTCGTGCTCTGGCTTCGCAGCCCAAACTGCTGCTGGCCGACGAGCCCACCGGCAGCCTCGATGAAGCCACCAGCGACGAGGTGTTGAAGTTGTTGCTGGAACTGCTCGATGACAGTCCCACAACGTTATTGATGGTCACCCACAGCCCACGGGTCGCCGCGCGGCTCGCCGAAAAAGTTGTGCTGCACCATGGCCGTCTGGTTGACGCGGACGTGCGCTGAGGTGCGGGTCTTTCGCGAAACCTTGCGCGCGTTGCTCAGCCATTGGCGGCAACACCCGGTGCAGTTTTTCAGTGTGCTCACCGGGTTGTGGCTGGCCACCAGTCTGCTGACCGGCGTGCAGGCCTTGAACAGTCAGGCGCGGGAAAGCTACGCCCGCGCCAGTCAGTTGATCGGTGGCGAACCCCAGGCCAGCCTGAGTGCGCCCGGGGGCGGGCTGTTTGCCCAGCAATTGTTTGTCGATCTACGTCAAGCGGGCTGGCCGGTGTCGCCGGTGTTGCAAGGCCGGCTAACGCTCAAGGGCCACGACGATCAGCGCTTGCAACTGATGGGCATCGAACCGGTGTCGTTGCCCGCCGGGTCGGCGGTGGCGGGGCAGGCGCTGGCGATGGAGCGGATTGTCGAGTTTTTCAGTCCGCCCGGCAGCACCTGGATCGCGCCGCAGACCTTGCTGGCGTTGGGGCTGCACGAAGGCGACACACCGATCGCCGAAAGCGGACAGACCTTGCCACCGCTGCACGCCCAGCCCGACATGGCCCCCGGCGTGCTGCTGGTGGACATCGGCTTCGCCCAACAGATTCTCGGCCTGCCGAATCAACTCTCGCGCCTGCTGCTGCCCAAGGATTTCACCGCGCCCCTGCCGGAACAATTCAAAGGCCAACTTCAGCTCAAAAGCAGCGGTGAAGAAAACAACCTCGCGCGCCTGACCGAAAGCTTTCACCTGAACCTCGATGCCTTGGGCTTCCTGTCGTTTGTGGTGGGTCTGTTTATCGTCCACGCGGCGATTGGTCTGGCCCTGGAACAACGCCGAGGTTTGCTCAGAACGCTTCGCGCCTGCGGGGTCAGTGCGCGGATGTTGATCGCTTGCCTTGTTGTCGAATTGGGTGGTCTGGCGCTGATCGGTGGCATCGCCGGGGTCGCCAGCGGCTACCTGCTGGCCAGTGTTTTATTGCCGGACGTCGCCGCCAGTCTGCGGGGTTTATACGGTGCCGAAGTGGCGGGGCAGTTGAGCTTGAGTCCGCTGTGGTGGCTCAGCGGGGTTGGCCTGAGCCTGTTCGGCGCGTTGCTGGCCGGAGCTAATAGCCTGTTGCGGGCGGCGCGTTTACCGTTGCTGGCGCTGGCCAATCCGCAGGCCTGGCATCAGGCCCACGCACGCTGGTTGCGGCGTCAGGGATGGGTCGCTGCCATGGCGGCGGTGATCGCGCTGCTGGCGCTGATCTGGGGCGACAGCCTGGCCAGCGGGTTCGTGCTGATGGCCGCGTTGCTGCTCGGCGCGGCGCTGGCGCTGCCGGTGTTGCTCAACGCGCTGCTCAACCTTGTGCTGCATCGCAGTCGCTCGGTGCTCGGCCAATGGTTTCTCGCCGATTGCCGGCAACAATTGCCGGCCCTCAGTCTGGCCCTGATGGCGTTGTTGTTGGCGCTGGCGGCCAACATCGGCGCCGGCAGCATGACCGCCGGGTTCCGCCAGACGTTCAGCGACTGGCTTGAACAACGGCTGACCGCCGAGCTCTACCTCAACCCGCAAAACCCGGCCCAGGCCCGGGAACTGCACACCTGGCTCAAACAACAGCCGCAAGTCACGGCGGTGCTGCCCAACTGGCAAGTCTCGGTTCAACTGCAAGGTTGGCCGGCGGACGTCTACGGCGTAATCGATCACCCGAACTACCGCCAGCACTGGCCGTTGCTGCAAGCCTTGGGCGACAACCCATGGGAACGCCTGGCCAAGGACGACACCGTGATGCTCAGCGAACAACTGGCCCGGCGCTTGAAGATGAAGTTGGGCGATCACCTCGCGATTCCGACGCCCAGCGGCTCATGGTCACCGCGAGTCGTCGGGATTTACGCCGACTATGGCAATCCCAAAGGCCATGTGCTGGTCAACGCCAATCACCTCCTGCGCGGTTGGCCGCAACTGACGCCCAACCGCTTCAACCTGCGCCTCGACCCGGCGGCGATCCCGCCGTTCCTCACCGCGTTGCAAAGCCATTTCGCCCTCGATGACAGCCGCATCGTTGATCAGGTGCGGCTCAAGGGCTGGTCGACCCAAGTGTTCGAACGCACTTTCGCCGCCACCGCCGCACTCAATAGCCTGACCCTGGGCGTGGCCGGAGTGGCGCTGTTTATCAGTCTGTTGACCCAGAGCCAGAGTCGACTCGGGCAACTCGCGCCGTTGTGGGCGCTGGGCGTGACACGCCGGCAATTGATGGTGTTGAACCTTGGGCAAACCTGGTTGCTGGCGGTGCTGACGCTGGTGTTCGCATTGCCGTTGGGAATCGCGCTGGCGTGGTGCCTGGACGCGGTGATCAACGTCCAGGCGTTCGGCTGGCGCCTGCCGTTGCGGATTTTTCCAATGCAATTGTTGCAGTTGATGGGGCTGGCGTTGCTTGCCACGTTGCTGGCGTCGGCGTGGCCGTTGTACTCGTTGTATCGCACCCAACCGGCGGATCTGCTGAGGACGTTTGCTCATGAGGATTAAGGTCGCGGTGTTGATGCTGGCGTTGCTGGGTGGTTGCGATAACTCGGCACCCGTGGAGAAAGGTTTCGCCGGAATGGGTGGGGCGGCTGCCGCGTTCACTCCGGTGGTGCCCGGTCGGGTGTTCAGCTTTCCGGCGGATCATGGCCCTCATGATGGTTTTCGGATTGAGTGGTGGTACGTCACCGCCAATCTCAAGGACGATCAGGGACATGAGTTCGGCGTGCAGTGGACGTTGTTTCGCAGCGCCTTGAAAGCGACTCCCGAAGTGGCCGGCTGGGAGAACCAGACCATTTGGCTGGGCCATGCGGCAGTGACCTCGGCGACGGCGCACCACGCCGCTGAACGTTATGCCCGTGGCGGCGTCGGCCAGGCCGGGGTGAACTTGGCGCCGTTCAATGCATGGATCGATGATTGGCGCTTCAGCGGTTCTCTGGACAATGTGCAGCTCAGTGCCCGGGACAAGCACTTCAGCTATCAACTGCGGCTGGTTTCGTCCCGGCCATTGGTGCTTCAGGGCGACAAGGGTTTCAGTCAAAAGTCTGAACAAGGGCAGGCGTCGTACTACTACAGCCAGCCGTTTTTCCAGGCCAATGGTTCGCTGGAAATCGATGGTAAAACCTACACCGTCAGCGGCCCCGCGTGGCTCGATCGCGAATGGAGCAGCCAACCCCTGAGCGCCAGTCAAACCGGCTGGGACTGGTTTTCCCTGCACCTGGACAGCGGTGAACAGGTGATGCTCTACCGCATGCGACAAAAGGACGGCGCGCCTTACCTGACCGGCACCTGGATCGACGCCCAAGGGCAAACGCAGCCGTTGCATGGCGACGACATCAGCCTCACGCCGCAGGACACCGTCAAGGTTGCGGGCCGAACGATGCCGGTGCGCTGGTCGATCAAAATCCCCGGCAAACACCTCGATATCATCACCACCGCGTTGAACCCGAATGCGTGGATGGATCTGCGCATTCCCTATTGGGAGGGGCCGGTGCGCTTGAGTGGCAGTCAGGGCGGGCAGGGGTATCTGGAAATGACCGGGTATTAATTTCACGTCGGAAATGCTCACAGTTGCGTAGGAGCTGCCGAAGGCTGCGATCTTTTGATCTTGATCCTGCCGCTCATCCAACCCGCCGGACAAGAAACTGCAAGCACTCCCTGATCTGCGTCTATGCTCATTGGCACGCACGGAGCCGCCCCTTGACTCGACGCCGTGCGCTGCCATCAATCACAGGGAATGTAATGCATATGAAGCTCCACGCACTGGCCCAGGCCATTACCCTCGCAACCCTCTTGTCCGCCGCAAGCCTCAGCGCCATCGCTGCCGATATTCCTCTGTCCGCCGCTGTAGAAGCCGCCCAGGTCACGACCAAAGTCCTGGCCGTTGACGCCGCCAAACACCAGGTTGTGCTCCAAGGCGCCGAAGGTCGGCAGGTTCATGTACAACTCAGCGACAAGGCCAAAGACCTTGGCAACCTGAAAGTCGGGGACAAAGTTAACGTCCAAGTCACTCAATCAGTCGCTGCATTCCTCGACACCGATGTCGACAAAGGCCTGCCCGGTTCCACCGAACGCACCGGTGAAATCCGCGCCACCAAAGACAACCCGAATCCCGGCGGCGAAGCCTTCCGCCAGGTGCAAGTGCAGCTGAAAATCACCCACATCGACGTGAAGAAAAACCAGGTCACCTTCGAAAACCCGGCCGGCCAATCGAAAACCGTCGACGTTCTGAAACCTGAAGTTCAGGCGAAGTTGAAGGACTTGAAAGTCGGGCAGAGTGTTGTCGTGACCTACACCGATATCCTGAAAGTGACCAGCCAGCACGAAAGTTGAGTATTGGCTCTATATGTGATGATTGTTCTTGTACAACTCTTTGTATAAGAACAATCGATTTAATGTTCCAGTTGGTGAGTTTGATGTATGTAAGTGTGATATCGATAAATATCTACTAAAGTTGTGCCCATAAATTTTATGTTTATGTATACGGACAACTTCGTCGACTTCTATTAAAATGCTCACCGTTCGCCCAGTGTCAGGGCTCTTTACCGGTGCATGGATTGCCAGGCCATTACACTGGGCGAACACCTTTTTTAAGTGCAATACGTTAAGATGCGCGGCATTTTTCAATTCAAGGAAGAAAACGGCCGCCGCCGTTCTGATACGGATGAAACCACTTTCCCTCTACCACCCGGCACTCTACTGGCTGCGCGTGTGGCAAAAGCGACTGTTCCGCCAACTGGCCTGGCGCTTCTCCCGCAAGCACTACGCGATTTCGCTGAACACCGCTGCCCGCTTGCCTTTCCGCTACCTCAAACACACCTCCAAGCTGATTCGTAAACTCGGCGACTCTGATATTGCGCTGCAACATAACAAAGTCATCAATCTGAAACTGGCGGTGGCGGCGATCGATGGCGTGGTCATCGCGCCGGGCGAATACTTTTCCTTCTGCCGGTTGGTGGGGCGCCCAACTCGTAAGCGTGGGTATGTTGAAGGCATGGAACTGTCCTTCGGCGAAGCACGCACGGGCGTTGGTGGCGGGATCTGCCAGTTGAGCAACCTGATTCACTGGATGGCGATTCACTCGCCGCTGGTGGTGGTTGAACGCTCCAATCACAGCTTTGATCCGTTTCCTGATGAGGGACGGGTACTGCCGTTCGGTTCAGGGGCGGCGATTTTTTATAACTACGTTGATCTGGTTTTGCATAATCCGACGGATCGGTGTTTTCAGTTGAAACTTCGGGTGGGTGAACAGCAACTGGAAGGGGAGTTGTTGTGTGATCGAGCGCGGGAGTTTCGGTATCACGTTTATCAACTTGAGCATCGGTTCTTACGGGGTGGTGGCCGGGTGTTTCGAGAGAATGAGATTTGGCGGGATGTGCGGACGAAGGGGCAGGCTAGTCAGTTAGTTCGAAGTGAACGGCTTTATAAAAATCGGGTAGTGGTCAAGTACGCGGTGGATGATGCGTTACTTGACATGCCGGTTAAGATATAAAAAACGGGCGATCATAAGATCGCCTGTTTTGTTTGTGCTTTAGCTTTAAAGCCTGTTGACGCCTATGTCGAATTGCGCCATGTACTGACGTAAGACTGACCCATCTTAAAATCGGCACAAATCCAGCACAGGTATCGGTTCGCGAAGAATTAGGCTGGGTGAGTGACATCTCGGTATCTGGGGCAATTCGGCGTCAGCGCCAACAGGGGGGCGGCACAAGGGGCGCGGGCCAGGCATTGAATCGCCTCTGATTTCACCACTAACTCGCACGCGTTCAAGCTGGCGCTTGTGGATGTAACTCCGGGAATAGCTGCAGAGCAGTGCCTTTGCACTTCAACTAAACTTGGTCTACCCAACGGCTAGCGCCCACTCGCCAGTGACACTTGAACGGCTTAGCTCAATGAGGCCGTAGTTTTGTTTGAGCGAGTGATTTACTTTCGATTCAAACTAGAACTTTGGCCCAACACATCGCCAATGTAAACTCGGTCCTATTTTATGTCTTCTCTTCTTCTGCTAAGAACAAGCTCTGCAAATCACCAAAGAGTAATTTTTTATCGTCACCATACGTGAGCGAGAATTCATCATTTTCATGATTTATTACGCTAACTCCGTCGATAATCCCTAGAATATTTGAGGTCGTATCTACCATTGTCTGCCTAATCACCTCAAAGAAAACTTCTCGTTGTTCGGCAGGCAATGAGTTGAATAGGGTTAATGCCCGCTTCCAGTACTCGTCGGTGACATCCTTGATAGAGGTGCTAGAAAATAGATCTTTGTAAATAGAAAGATTCTCTTCTACGACTGTCGTTTTGATCTCAGTTACAAAGCCTTTCGGGTTCATTTGGTAATTACTCACTTGGAACGTCGTCTGAATACTCTGAGCCAATCACATCTCGAAGAACAGACGGCTCCAAAACGGTGCTTGTCGTCCTAATAGAAATTTTTTCAAGCTGATTTTTTGTTTTGTCAATATTTTAGTTCTGAAGGGAGGGCCAAAATGGGACAGAATTATTTTGGTTGCGGAGAATCAGAAAATAAACCTGCCTCTTTCGTCATAAGTTGTTCGCGAAAGCTTCTTCAGGGAGTGCACATAATTCATGATATTTTTTCATAGCTTCATGAAACTGTCGCGATCATTATAATATTTAATAGCTTTTAATATTTCCTCATTTGTAGCAGATGCTTTTTGCTTTAGCGTGTTGAATGTAACATCTTCCAAGAGTTCATCGGTAAACCAAAACTCGAGATTGTTTTGAGTGATGTACTTTGGAAAGATTTCTTCGTCGTCATCGGTGATCTCCGAATATTCATCAATCACGCAGTCGGTTTCCAGCGTCGCTTGGTCCGATGATCCTTTCCCATAAACACAATAGGTCAGGTTTTTTTTCTGCGTCTTCAAAAAATTAATTAAATCAGTTATTTTGATGGTTTTGTTGTATTGCACCGTTAATACTCCAATTATTCTACTTTTATTTTCCCTTCTTTCCCCTCTCTCCCTCCACCCCATATATTTCGTCCACCTTTTCCAGTCGGGTGGTATACAGAGTGTTCGCCTGCATAGTCCGCTCTGTGGACTAGCTGCAACAGTCCGGGTTTTTCGTTGTGGTGCCAAGTGTAACCTGCGGGGCTAGAGCCCATGTTTCGCTTTGGATCGTCGGCCCAAGTTTTGAGCTCGGGGTTTCGGCGATACATAATTTTTCGAAACGCTGTGTCGTCATTCAGTTTGTTTATCAAGTCTTTGTTAGCCCTGTTGAACTGTACTTTATCACTCTTCAAGTACAGGTTTTCAGGCACTTTTTAGTCATGGAAAGAATTAAATTGATGAGCTTTCCTACCGGCTTCAGGAACCTCAGGTTTACCCTCGTCGACAGCCGCTTTCGCTGTTGGGTTTTCAACTCCAATTTCTGGCTTGCACCCGTCCGCTCCCGGACAGTTATCCAACCCCAATGGATCCACCCACCCCGTAGGGTTAGGCACGTACTGGTAGTTGTTCAACCCGCCTGCAAGCTTGATCGGATCTGGCGTCAGATACCGCCCAGTGCCAGGATTGTAGTAGCGATGCCGGTTGTAATGTAAGCCCGTTTCCGCATCGAAGTACTGGCCCTGGAAGCGCAGTGGGTTGTCGATTTCGGCAACGTCGAGGGTGGCGAGGTTGCCATACGCACGGTATTTTGCCGACCACATGATCTCGCCGCTGTAGTCGGTGAGTTCTTGTGGGGTACCGAGGTGGTCGAGTTGGTGTCAGCAATACGTGAGCGGCTGACCTCAGTGAGGCCGTAATTTTGTTCGAGCGAGTGATTCACTTTCGATTCAAACTATAACGTTTGCCCAACACATCGCCAATATAAACTCGAGATATTTTATGCCGTCTCTTCTTCTGCTAAGAATAAACTCTGCAAATCACCAGAGAGTGATTTTTTTTCGTCACCATACGTGAGCGAGAATTCATCACTTTCATCATTCAGGAGTTGCTTGAATATTTACGGCGGACGCGAGCCATGCGTCGCTCGCGCCATCACACTCAGAAGAAAGAAAATCACGGTCGCATCACAGACGCGGTACCGACACCCAGACTCATTGACCCGTGTACTCATTTGGTGTTGTATGTTTTTAACATTTCTTCTGAGCCGTCCCAGTTTGGAGGTGTTTTCCAATCCCTATTTTTCTTTTTTCCAATTATTACGCCAGTAAGTGTGTTTTTTTCGTCATAAAAAATACCACCGTCCCAGTTGGGGCCGTCAATGAACCGCATAGATATGATTGCGTCAGGTGCCATGCATGAAAGTGCGCTTATCAGCTCTTCAAGTCCAGGCATTGATGATGACGTACTGTTTGCAATTTCTTTTTGAATGGTGAGTTCTTCTTTGTACGCATTGCTAGATTTTTTTATAATGTAATCGTTTTTGTAAGTGAAATTTTCTTCAGTTGATTTTTTAATCAGCTGGGCAGATTTCATCCCGTTGTCTGTGAGATGGAAATTCTGCTTTAAAAAATCTAATATATTCATGGTTTAAATACCTCGATATCTCCATTGCGAGCACCTTTCATGAGGACTTCTTGCTCTCCCCAACGGTCTTCGGAATACTGCCATGACCACTTATCCCCTTCCTTTGGGGCACCAATTTTTACTCTCAGAATAAGGCCATCCTCTTTCGCAAACTGCCTAGCGATGTCAGGTGATCTTGTCCATGAAGTATAGGGGCTGTCTCCTGAGTGTCCTCCATAATTGTGATCATCTGGATTTACTACGCCATCAATCTTTCCGGGAGTTACCTTTCCGGAAAATGCGTCACTTTCCGCAGGATGCCCCTTATGAACGCCGCGGTACAGATATCCTTCCTCTGGAGTGCTTGGGAGGCGAGGAAGATTCTCGTATTTTGTTTCCCTAGACTGGTTTGATTGTTTCTCGTCGGGACCGTCGCAAGGTTCGCAACTCAGCCCTAGTGGATCAACCCATCCTGTAGGGTTAGGCACGTACTGGTAGTTGTTCAACCCGCCTGCAAGCTTGATCGGATCCGGCGTCAGATACCGTCCAGTGCCAGGATTGTAGTAGCGATGCCGGTTGTAATGTAAGCCCGTTTCCGCATCGAAGTACTGACCCTGGAAGCGCAGCGGGTTGTCGATTTCCGCAACGTCGAGAGTGGCGAGGTTGCCATACGCGCGGTATTTCGCCGACCACATGATTTCGCCGCTGTAATCGGTGAGTTCTTGTGGGGTACCGAGGTGGTCGAGTTGGTAGTAGAACGGCTCGGCTTTGAGCGGGCCTTCGCCATCGAGCATCGCCAAGGGCCGGAAGGAGCCCGGCTCGTAGATGTAGCTGCGATAACGGTTGTTGGCGCTTTCGGCGATGAGGCGTTCGCCTTGCCACATGAACTCTGTGGTTTGACCGTCAACGGTTTTGGCGATACGGCGGCCGAAGGCGTCGTACTTGTAGCTTGCAACACTGCCGCTGGGGAGGCTGACACCGATGAGGCGGTGTTGGCAGTCTGATTGAAAACTGACCAACCGGGGATCAGCTTTTGATCGGCATCAAAAGAATGAGTGTGAGTGATCTCAGCGTTTTGGATCGACTCGCCACTTTCAAAATCGGCGGTGGTCGAAGTCAGCCAGAACACATGACTACTTCAGACCATCCCTAACGCCGCTCTCTAATCACTCCATGAACATACAAACTCATCAACGTTTGAGGCAACAAAGAAGGCTTCACCTGAACTCGGATCAAAAATCTCAACAGCAATGGAGGACGTTTTGAAATTCAGGCAAACCAAGTAGCCACCTGCCTCTCTTGCTACAGGGACCATTTCTTGAGGACGCCCAGGAGGTTTTCCTGCCCCTAAGTACCATGAGATGGTATACGGAGTCACATCAGGCGAGAACGAAAAGAATTCGCTTATACAAGTCCCTTTTTCGCCATATGAAAATGAAGATATTTCCGGTATGGCTTCATCAGAGTATTTGACTAGATCCAAAAATGAATTTGGGAAAGCTACTCCAAGTAGTTTTTGTACTTGGGAAATCGTATGGCAATCAACTGAGGATGCTGGATCAATCTCGAACGAATTTCAGTCGAATTTCATATACGGCTCCCGCTCAGATTAATAAATCTGCTCCCCATTTTCTTGGAGACGGTGGGAGCGTGCAAGTTTATGGGAGCCTATCGTTTCGGCGGGGCAATTTCCGAACCTTGTCTAGATGCATTCCCATTCAGCAAGCAAAAAGAGAACGGGGTTATTTTCGTGAGTGTATATAAAATACACCTGTCCTATTTTCTTTATTCTGCTGGCGAAAGGTACCACCTGATAAACTCAAAAAATCCACTCCATTTTGGAGGAATCAGGCCAGATACGAAGTCTTCTTGCTGAGCTAAGTCGAAGTCCCAAACGCCACCACTATTTTTGTCCAGCAAGTAACCTCCCTCACCTTGCAAGGATGTGAAGCCTATGTAATTTTCTGGTAGCTCCCACATGTCGTGAATGAACTCGGTACCCATCAAGATCTGCTCTGTAGGCTCGGATACGTCACAAATGTACTCATCAGATACAGAGCTCTTAAAATTAGCAGGTAGGTAATTTATATAAATACTACCGAACTCGCTGTCTGGAGAGACTCCTAGTTTTTCAAGGGCGCTTATAGCCAAGTCCTTGTCGGTTCTATGTATGCTGTCTGGCTGCCTTTCTATCAGGCTAACTAAGTCTTGGGGTATCATTTTTTTACCTCGGTTGCACGATCCCTCCAATATTGAGGAACCTCTTTGTCAAATAGCTCTCTGTCTACGGGTGCGTCAGGGTTTTTATTTCTTCCATAAGGGTGAATTGCTTTGCCTCCCTTGTCTTTCTTCGTCTGAAGGTGAGTCTTTCGGCTCAGTTCGAAGAGGGGGCCTTTACCATTTTGTCTAGAGTGGTGAAGTTGCAATTGCTCCGGCACACCGTCTTTCATCACAAACGGAGACCCGCCTTCCTTAGCTCGTTGATAATTTGACTTTCCTCCTACTTCCATGTCCCAGTCAATGTCTTGCTGGAAGACCTTATATTCATTACCAGTTCCTTTGCCTCGGGCTTTCCATGTTGTCTCTTTTTTAAAGAACTTTGGATTCTTACCGCTTTCAGGCTCCGGGGCATCCGGTGCACCTTCATTTACCTTAGCGTCAGTTTCAGGAGACTCAAGTCTTGATGGAGGCTTACACCCATCCGCTCCCGGACAGTTATCCAACCCCAACGGATCCACCCACCCCGTAGGGTTAGGCACGTACTGGTAGTTGTTCAACCCGCCTGCAAGCTTGATCGGATCTGGCGTCAGATACCGTCCAGTGCCCGGATTGTAGTAGCGATGCCGGTTGTAATGTAAGCCCGTTTCCGCATCGAAGTACTGACCCTGGAAGCGCAGCGGGTTGTCGATTTCCGCAACGTCGAGGGTGGCGAGGTTGCCATACGCGCGGTATTTCGCCGACCACATGATTTCGCCGCTGTAATCGGTGAGTTCTTGTGGGGTACCGAGGTGGTCGAGTTGGTAGTAGAACGGCTCGGCTTTGAGCGGGCCTTCGCCATCGAGCATCGCCAAGGGCCGGAAGGAGCCCGGCTCGTAGATGTAGCTGCGATAACGGTTGTTGGCGCTTTCGGCGATGAGGCGTTCGCCTTGCCACATGAACTCTGTGGTTTGACCGTCAACGGTTTTGGCGATACGGCGGCCGAAGGCGTCGTACTTGTAGCTTGCGATGCTGCCGCCAGGAAGGCTAACGCCGACCAATCGATGCTGGCAGTCGTAACGGTATTCGGTGACGAGTTTCTGGCCGGTGCCCCGGCGCTCGCGGCTCAAATTCCCGTAGGCGTCGTAGTCGTAATGGCGATCGCCCTGCATCAACAGACGGTTGCCTTTGACATTGGCCAGGTTCGCAGAGGGTTGGTCACCTTGGCCGAGAAGGTTGCCCGCCGGGTCGTGGGCAAAGGTTTCCGGGGTGGTGCCGCGAACGTTGATCAAACGGTCGAGCGGGTCGTAGTGGTAACTGCGATTGCCTTTGCGGCTGTCATCGATGCCGGCGAGGTTGCCGTTCGCATCGTAAGCGTAGCGACGCTGAAACAGGTTGCGATCCTGCTGGCTCACGCTGTGAGCTTGCAGGCGGCCTTGTTCGTCGTATTGGTATTGACTGAGCAGCAGACCTTGCTGGCGTTGCTGTTCGCGGCCAGCGCTGAACTGGTGCGTGGTCAGACGCGAGCCGTTGAGGTCGATGCTGCTAAGGCGGCCGCCCGTCTGGTGACGATAGTCGAGTTTACTGCCGTCGGGCAGGCGGCAATGGCTCAACTGGCCGAGCGTGTCGTACTCGTAACGCAGAGTGCCCCAACCCTGATGTTCCGTGATCAGACGGTCTTGCAGGTCGTACTCGTAGGCCAGCGGCCAGTTTCCGTCATCGACGTTCACCAAGCGCCCCAGGGCGTCGTAGCTGTAGTGAATTTCCTCGCCGTCAGCCAGGGTTTTCACCAGCAAGCGGCCAGCGGCGTCGCGTTGGTACTCGGTGATTAGCTCACTGCCGTCATCGCCGAATTCGGTTTTCTTGAGCAGTTGACCGTTAAGGTCGTATTCATACGCGGTACGACGACCGTCGAAGCCGGTTTCCTGCTGGATGAGGCCGTTCGGGTAGTAATCGAGGTGGTAGTGCTCGCCACGTTCGTTTTCGATCTCGCTAAGCAGCAGACGTGCATTGTCATAGCGATAGCGCAGTTGGCTGCCATCCGGGTTAATACGGCGGGTGACCAGGTGCAGGTTATCGGCATATTCGTAGCGGGTGACGCGGCCCAATTCATCACGCTCGGCGGTGACGCGGCCGTATGGGTTGTAAGTGAACGCGCGCGTAGCGCCACCGGGCAGGGTGATTTGCGCGAGCCGGTTGGCAGCATCCCATTGGTATTGGGTGATCGCGCCGCTTTCGTCCTGACGGGTGATCTGCCGGCCCAACGCGTCGTAGCGGTACTTGCGCTGGCCCCCATCGGGCAGCTGTTCTTCGAGCAGTTGACCGAGATTGTTCCAGCCCAGTTGATGGCGACTGCCATCCGGATGACGAATTTCTAGAAGACGGCCCTGGCGGTCATAGCTGTAGTGGGTCGAATTACCATCCGGATCGATTTGTTCGGTGATGTCGCCTTGGACGTTGCGCCAATATATCCACTTCGCCGGGCCACGATTCACCACGCGAACGTAGCCGTGGTAATACTCGTAGGAGGTCGGGGTGTCTTCTGGCGGTATGACCGCGATCAGTCGGCCAGCATCGTTGTATTGGTATTCGGTGACGGCGCCGAGTGGGTCTTTCTCGGCGATCAGGCGGCCCTTGTCGTCGTAGGCCTTGAGGTGCTCCGCACCGTCCGGATCAACCTTGGCGACCAGTCGTGCCTTATCGTCGTGGGTGTAGACCTCTTCGCTGCCGTCAGCATTGGTAACCGTGACGCTGCCTTTGTCATCCCAGGCGTAATGCGCGTCCATTTGCGAGAAGCTTGCCCAGTGATGGATGCAGCGCGCCGATTTACCTTCTTTTTCCCATTCCCAGTAGAAACTGGCGCCACCGGCGAGTTGCCGCTCAAGAATGACGTTCTGGTCGTTGTAGGCATAACGCTCGGCTTCGCCGGCGGCATTTTTAGCTTCGATCAAGCGGTGCTGGGTGTCGTAGCTGTAGGTGACGAGTGTCTGGATGGTGCTCCAGGTATCTTCCAGATTGTCGGCCGGGATGAACTGCTGGTAGTCGATGGCGACGATGTGCTTGCGGTCGTAACGTACAAGGAGGGCCCGACCTACGCCGTTATCGACACGTTTGATTCGCCCATGAATGTCACGGGTGATGTGCAGGCGATTGCCGTAGTTGTCGCTGATGGCGATCAGCGTGGCGCCCTTGCTGTTGTAACGAAAGTGGTAGAACTGGGCACGTTCTCCGGCTTGGGTGAGGATCAGTTCTGAGGGATCATCACCCAGGAAAATCGCTGCTTCCGACAGGCTGTTGGTGATCGCCGGACGCTGCACACTCGGTAACGGGAACGTGGTGATACGGTTTTCGTGGTCGCTCCAGACCACCTCTTCATCTTTGATGTCTACCCGCTGGGCAAGTGCATGGCTCCAGCCGTAACCGAGGCCGCAATCAATTTCCGCAGCGCTGGTGCGGTAAAGGCGAGTCCACTCGAAAGGTAGCAGTCCGTCGAGCTGACCATCGGTCAGCGTCAGTAGCTCTTCACCGGTAACCATGGAAACCGGGCAATTGTTGGTGCAGGTTTTCTTGGCGCAGGTTGAGCTTTTTTCGTCGGGCGTTTTTGACTGGGCCGGCGCATCGCTGACCTTTTCCTTTGGTTCCAGGACGAATTGTTTCTCTGCTTTTTTTCGAGCAAATGCCGAGGCGTTTTTTTCCAGCAGCGTTGGGGTGTCGCTGGTGATCGGCAAAGGACCTTTTGCGCTTGCAGCAGTGGCTTGCTCGATTTTCAACGCAGCCTTTTTGGCGGCATTGATCGGTACGCCTTGCGCACTGGCCAACAGCGGTTTCACGGTTTCGCCGTGAGCCTTCAAGGCGTGTCCCTTACTCGCGGCCAAGAGTTTTTCCGCGAGTTCCTCCAGCATTTTTACCGCTGTGCCAGATTGGACCTTGGCCAAGGTTTTTGTGCCAACACGAATCGCCAGCCCGAGACCGCCAGATAGGCAAATCCCGAGCACCACGTTGATCAGAAAGGAAGCACCGATGGCCGTAATTACTTCCACACAGACTTGCGGCGGCAGCATGCCAACCCACGCAATAATGGCTGAGAGGTAGATGAACATCAGCGGTTCGTCGCTGAGAATCAGCAGTCCGGTGGCAATCGCTTCTTTCGATGCTGAATAGAGTTTCTCGATTTCTTCTTCACTCAGGTACTGAAGAAGTTTTTTCACATTTTTAAAGGGGTCGGCTAATAGTTCGAACAGGCTTTTGATGTCATCCCACAGACCCAGAAGCGCTTTCTCAAGACTATCGAGTGCAGACTGCACCAATATGAGCGAGCGACCCGCCCGGTCAGTCGCCGAGTAGCTCGCCCACTGCGGCTGGAACTTACTCGACCATTCGCTTTTCAACCAGCCGTCAAGATTGCCGATGACACCCTGGTATGAGTCGTACAGCGCTTTGACGTTGCTTTCAGAAACATTAGGGAAAAAAGTGATGCGGTACATCTGACCCGGTTTGCAGCCCTTGATAACTTCAATACCGCTTGGGCCGATAGTCGCAGGAATCACCGGACCGACCACGTCGTATCCGCCGAACATCGCTTTTTTGACGGGCTCAAGCTTCACCGGTGTATTGCCGATGGGCACGTACCGAGCGCTCTCAAACATATGGATCAGGGTGAAATCACCCATCAGAGGACAGGTGGCAAAGGTTTCAACCGGCCCTGTCTTGGTCTTGCGCTCAGTGACGCTGACTTCGTTGCCCACCTTGAATTTCTGATCGACATCCATGGCCCAGCCAGTCCAGAAACCGTCGGCCCAGGTCTTGTATTCGGTTAGGCAATTATTGAAGTCCTTGAGAATGACATTCACGTCTGGGGTCTTGGCGTCGAGGACTCGAATAACCAAATTACCGATGGGATCAATCATGACGTGACTTCCTTTGTCAGCTCAGCAGCAAGACGCTCTGCCATATCTTCTGTATTGGATTGTTGGCGCACGAAGCGCTCGACCTTGTGACGCAGGTTTCTTTCGGGGAAGGCGAAGAACAGGTCCGGGCAATCCTCTCCCAACCACTGCATCAAGTTGTCGACGACGGTGGTGTGGTCTTTCTCTGCCAGGGTGTCGACTAACGTCTGGGGCACGTCCCACCACGGCCAAGCCTTGGCCGGTGGCACTCCCCTCGGTCCCACGTCCAGTTTCTGGCCATTGATCAGGTAGCGGTCGAACACTGGTAAAACCTCTCCAACTCCTGCACCTAGCCCTTCAAGAATCGGAAAGATGTGCCGCCCATCCCAGAACCGGAAAAACACCTCGGTCCTGTCGGGCATGAACACCTGAGTCAAGCTGCGAAGGTGTTCAAACACCACGTGCGGGGGACTGGTGGATACCGCCAGCCAACCCCAGTCCTGAGCATCGGTTTCGGCAATCCATTGAAGAAAACCGGTGTTGGGTTTCAGCTCGGCGAGGTAGGGCATGACGGGCTGCCAATCGGCGTAAGGCGTGCCGCTCCAGATTGGAATCAGTTCTGGTGCCATGTCTTGCTGGTAGAAGGCTTTGAGTGGTTCGGCATCACTGGCCGCACTAACGATCAAATACAACCGCTCACCCACCTGCAACGGTCGCTCAGCCAGCCACGCCTGCGGAGTCAAAAGATCAGATCGCACAAGCACCTGCCTTGCATTTCTCACACTCTTCACAGAACGGCGCATTACGTTTCAACGTATTGATCTGCGCCGGTGTCAGCACGGCGCCAGCCTTATCCGCATCCGCCTGTTTCAACACCCCCGGCATCAACGGCGCCGCGCCCGTGCCGTTGCCAGGACTGCCGCCGGAGTTCATGTTGATCACCGGCCCGCTCAGCGTCACGCCGCTGCCGTCGATCTTGATGAAGCTGCCACCACCCTTGAGGGTCAGTTCGCTGCCGGCCTCGAGCACGACTTTCATGCCACTGCTCAGGTGAATTTCCTGGCCGGCTTCGATGAATTGCCCGGTGCCGATTTTGATGTGCTGGTTCACACCCACGGTGAGGTGGTCGTTGGCGCGGGTTTCGACTTTACGATCGGCGTAGATGGTGTGGTGTTCTTCGGCTTTGAATTCGCTGTAGCTGTTTTGCTCGACGGTGTCGTGGCGTTCGTGGCCGACGCGGATCTTCTGGTCGTGCTCGACGTTTTCGTCCCAGTCGCGCTGGGCGTGCAGGAAGATTTGTTCCTGGCCCTTTTTGTCTTCGATGCGCAGTTCGTTGTAACCGCCGCCACCTGGGGAACTCAAAGTCTTGAAGGTGCTGCGGGTCTTGTTCGCCGGCAGGTCGTAGGGGACGACGTTTTCCTTGTGGTACAGGCAGCCGCTGATCAGCGGTTGGTCCGGGTCGCCTTCAAGGAACGTGACCAGCACTTCCATGCCGATCCGTGGGATGGCGATGCCGCCGTAGTGGGCGCCGGCCCAGGCGGAGGAGACGCGTAGCCAGCAACTGGTTTTGTCGTCGGCCTGGCCTTCGCGATCCCAGTGAAATTGCACTTTGACGCGACCGTACTGGTCGCAGTGGATCTCTTCACCTTTGGGGCCGGTGACGACGGCGCTCTGGCTGCCGAGGATTCGCGGTTTGGGGTGATTGAGCGGCGGACGGTTCGGCACGTCCCATGGGGTGGCCTGGAAACGGTTGCGATAGCCTTGGTGAAAGTCGTCTTTCAGCGCGGTGGTGTTGCTGGTGACCGACTCCTCAAGGACTTGCGGCTGCTTGCCTTCGTGGAGGATTTCGGTCAGCAGCCACAGGTCGTTCCACTTGGCTTTCGGGTGCTCGGTCAGGGCCAGGAAGTGGCCGCTGACCAGGATCGGCTGATCGCTGCGGCCTTCGGCGAGCTGGAAGTCGCTGCGGTGACGTTCGAGGGCGCGTTTGGCCAGGTGCTTGCCGCGCTCGCGGTCGATGAAGCGACCGGGGTAGTCGTAGTCTTCGAGATCGGGCAGGGCACCGCCACGGTTTTCCGCTTCGAGGGTCAGGCGCGGTTTTTCGAAGTCGTAGTCGCGGCGGGTGGTGCGGCTGGTGCGGGTTTCCAAACGCAGGTCGAAGCGCTTGATCACCGGGTTGTTGGCGACCATGCCGGAGTCTTGCTGGTAGGCCACTGGCGCGAGTTTCGGGAAGACCGTCTGGTCATCGCCGAACACCAGTTTGTGGGCCGTGGCGCTGTGTTCGAAGTGGTAGTGAATACCTTCTTCCTCGCACAGGCGCTGGATGAACTGCAGGTCCGATTCATCGTACTGAACGCAGTAGATGCGCTCGGGATAAATCGCCCCGACTTTGAATTCGTAGGCATTACTTTGGATGCCGTGCTCTTCGAGGACCATGCCGACGATTTTCGGCACGCTGAGGTTCTGGAAGATGCGTTGGTTGATGCGGTGCGCCAGGTAGGACAGCTGCGGACGCAGGGTCACCGCGTAGCGGGTCAGGCGTTTGCCGGAATCACCCTGGGCGGCACGATAGATCTGGCCATGGATGCCGCTGCCGTCAGGCGAGAGCTGCAAAAAGGCCGGTTTGTGCAGCAGGGTTTCGAGGTCCAGGGACGGCTGTTCACTGACCAGTTCCACCTCAAACACAAAAGGCTGGCTGATGGCTTCCCGACCTTGCAGGGCAAGCACCTGGAGATCGTTATCCAGACCTTCGATAGTCAGGGCAAAGTGAGTCTGATTGGCCGGCGCGAACATCCCTTGTTCCTCGTGCTGTGCAGCAGCGTTCGCCAAGACCTGGATCAGGAATCAGCAGACGCAAAATTCTGAAAGGGCGTAAACAACATCGACCAGCAGAGCTGGCCGATGCGTGAAGCGGTCAGCCGCGATTAAGCGACTGGTTGACGCCAGTCATCGGAACCCGAAGTACCGGATACTTCGTGGGTCCAGGTGATTTTGCGGTAGGTGAACTGCACTTCTTCCAGGTGCGTGAAGTGGGAGTTCGACGGGTCCTGGCAGTTGTGCATTTTGTTGTTGATGGCGACGATGATCGCGTCTTCCAGTTTGGTGGTGTAGTAGTGCTCTTGGGTCCCTTGGGCCGAAGTGCGGTACCACTGGATAACGATTTCGCTCATGCGCTCGCCGGAAGTCAAAGCGGCTTGCAGCAGTGGCGAAGCCTTGTCGTAGACCTTGGTGATCACCACTGGCTTGTGTACGCGCTGGCCGGTCGGTTGGCCGGACTGCGGATCACGCGGGATGATCACGTCGTGGCTGAACGCCTGAACCATGACCTGGTCTTCGTGACCTTCCTGGTAGGTGTTGCCAACCGAGTCGGCGGTGAATGCGCCGGCAGTGATCAGACCTTGTTTTTCGCCAGTGACGGACATGTACGCTGGTGTAGCCATGGATGTGCTCCTTGCTAAAAATTTAGGGTGCCCGGGAGGCGGTATCGCCCGGTGGGTGCCTGACTGTTATCAAGGTCCGTGCCAGAAAAGTTGAGGGCTATATAAACCGGGGCGCTGCGACGGTTTTCGCAATGGCGTGAACGGATCTGAAGCGAAACCACCCGACAAAGTGCGCAACTTCTTGCACACCACTGCGCAACTTCTTGCGCACTTGGCTGGAGGCCCCGGCGGGCCTGGCGCTTAGCGATACAGGAGGAGGGTTCAGTGAGATAAGTGCGCAACTTCTTGCGCATCAAGGCCATGCGCCACTATTAAAGGCTTGCGCCAATCTGCTGGACGAAGTGTGTGATGGTGGTTTCGTTGCGCCGGTAATAGGTCCAAGGCCCGATCCGCTGCGAGGTCACCAGGCTGGCTCGTTGCAATGCGGTGAGGTACAGCGACACGGTGGACTGCGACAGGCCGACCTTTTCCTGAATGATGCTGACGCACACGCCGATTTCTTCCGGGTCGCGTTCCTGGGTCGGGAAATGTACGCGCGGGTCCTTCAGCCACAGCATGATTTGCAGGCGTGTGGGGTTGGAAAGGGCTTTGATGATGTCGTTCAGATCAAGGGTCATGGTCGAGCCTGGGGGCCTGTTTGCTGCGTCGAAATAAGCCGAAACCCTGGGGCCGGCAGATCGGCACCTGAAGTCCAGGGCCGATCTGCCGCGCAGTTTACAGGCTCGGCCGGTAGCGCGGGTAATCGCTGTAACCGGCGGCGGTTCCACCGTACAGGCTGGACGCGTCGAGTTCATTGAGCGGCCATTGATTCAGCAGGCGCGCCGGCAGGTCCGGGTTGGCGATGAACCAGCGGCCGAAACCGATCAAATCACCCCAGTTGGCGTTCAGCACTTTGTCTGCGCGTTCGCCGGAATACTTGCCGGCGTACATCAGTAAGCCGCTGAACGCCTCGCGCACGGCTTCGCGGAAGGTGACCGGCAGTTCCGGGGCGTTGTCCCAGTCGGCTTCGGCCAGGGACACGTAGGCAATGCCGATGCGCTCCATCAATCTGACGGCTTCCAGGTAGGTTTCATGCGGATTCTCTTCCACCAATCCGAGGTAGACCCGCGCTTCATCGGTGCTGGCGAACAGCGGCGCAAACCGCACGCCGACCCGGTCCTTGCCGACCACGGCCGCCACGGCTTCGGTGATCTCCCGCAGAAACCGCAGGCGATTGCTCAGTGAGCCGCCGTATTCGTCAGTGCGCTGGTTGCTGTGTTCGGAGATGAACTGATTGACCAGATAGCCATTGGCGCAATGCAGCTCGACGCCGTCGAATCCCGCCTCCACGGCGTTACGCGCCGCTTGGGCATACAGTTGAACGAGTTCTTTCACCTGTTCGGTGCTTAAGGCCTGTGGCATCGACGGTTCGGCCAGCGCGCCGGTGCCCGGGCCGGTTTCGATAAACACGCTCACGGCGGTGGCCGGGATCGCTGAAGGGGCGACGGGCGCTGCGCCACCGGGCTGCAGCGAGGTGTGGGAGACCCGGCCGACGTGCCACAACTGGGCAAAAATCGGTTTGCCTTCAAGGTGTACAGCCGCCGTTACCTGTTTCCAGCCGTCGATCTGTTGCTGGCTGTGAATCCCCGGCGTCCAGGCGTAACCCTGGCCCCGTGGCTCGATCTGAATGCCCTCGGTGATCAGCAAACCGGCGCTGCTGCGCTGACGGTAATACTCCGCCATCAGGGCGTTGGGAATGTTGCCCGGTTGGGTGCTGCGCGAGCGGGTCAGCGGCGGCAGCACCAGGCGGTTTTGCAGGGTGAACGGGCCGAGGCGAATGGGGGTAAAGAGGGTGGAGCCAGTCATCGGTAAGTCCTGTAAAGCGGAATGAGTGCGTTCGTGCGCCGTCAGCGGGGGGCTGAGCAGGGTGCGCTGTGAACGCCTTTATAGAAGTATCATGATATTGCGATATATCAATATCTAAATTTGAAAGGCTTCCGTATGATCCGGCCACTCAGTGAAACGAACCACGTAACCGGGTGGTCAATGTCTCTGTACCCAAGCGCCGCCGAGCGGCCGACTATTCCTGACATCAAGTGAGAACGACATGAAAGTCCTGATGGTTCTAACGTCCCACGATCAATTGGGAAACACCGGTAAGAAAACCGGCTTCTGGCTGGAAGAATTCGCCGCGCCGTATTACACGTTCAAAGATGCGGGCGCCCAGTTGACCCTGGCTTCGCCCAAGGGCGGCCAGCCACCGCTGGACCCGAAAAGCGACGAGCCGGACGCGCAAACCGCGGCCACCGAACGTTTTCGCAAGGACTCGGCGGCGCAATCGGCGCTGTCTTCCACGGTGCTGCTGAGCAGCGTCAAGGCTGAAGATTTTGATGCCGTGTTCTATCCGGGCGGCCATGGCCCGTTGTGGGATTTGGCTGAAGACCAGCATTCGATCACGTTGATCGAGGCGTTTTACAAGGCCGGCAAACCGGTTGCGACCGTCTGCCACGCGCCGGGTGTGTTGCGTCACGTCAAGGACGCGGACGGCCAGCCGTTGGTCAAAGGCAAGCGTGTGACCGGGTTCAGCAACACGGAAGAAGAAGCGGTGCAACTGACCGATGTGGTGCCGTTTCTGGTCGAGGATATGTTGAAGGCCAATGGCGGGATTTATTCGAAGGGCGCTGATTGGTCGAGCTATGTGACGACTGATGGGTTGTTGCTAAGCGGGCAGAATCCGGCGTCGTCCGAGGCCACGGCCGAAGCATTGTTGGCGGCCTTGAAAAATTAAGATCAAAAGATCGCAGCCTGCGGCAGCTCCTACATGGGGATGCATACTCTGTAGGAGCTGCCGCAGGCTGCGATCTTTTAATGCATCACCGCTTGAGCGATGAAAAACACTCATCAATCGAGCGCTGTTGCGTCTCGGCATACAGTCCCAACTCATCAATGGTTGAACGTCCCAACGCCTGTTCAAACGCCTGCTGATTCGAATGCACGCCATAGTGCGTTTGCGCCGCATCCCCCAGGTTCGACTGGAAAATCCCCGCCGCACTCACCGGCAAAAAGTCTTCGTACACCAGCGGCTCAACCCGCACATAGCCCTCGCTGAGCAAATCCTCAAGCGGCCTCCCGGCCAGTTCATCCGCGGCCAGGCCTTTTTCCGTAACAAAGTAGCGAAAGTACGCCAGTTCCTGTCGGCGCATGCCTTCAAGCGTGTCAGGGAATTCGCCAAAGTGCTGCGTCATCAACTCGTTATAGCGTGACGCGTTGGCTTCGTTGGGGAAGTCCTTCAATTCATCCCGCGCCGCATTCAGCAAACGGTCGTAAAGTGCCCGGCCCTTGGGGGTGAGTGCCGCGCCGCGCTGTTCGATTTCACCGAAACGGGCGCTGTGGCTGCCGCGTGTCTGGTCTTGATCGGTGAAGGCAATCGGCTCATCCAGCGCTTTGAAACTGGTCTGGCGCAGCAGGATGGGGCACTGGCGGCGCGGCGGGCCTTCGATCACGGCTTTGGGGGTGATGCCGTGGGCCGGCATTTGCGCCTGGACGATGTCGATGTCCAGGGTGCGCGGAGTCAGGTGATTGATGTGCGGGCCTTTGAACGCCACCACGTCGGCGATCAGTCGATGCTGGGCGCTGAGTTGCTGGTATTGCGCGGCGGTGACGGTGGCGCTGTGGTGCCAGCGGAAGGTTTCCAGAGCCTGTTCGACAAATTCCCAGGCTTGCTTTTCCGTTAGCCCGCCGTTGGCTTCGGCTTGTTCGATCAGCGCCAGCGCCTCGGGGGTGAAAATCTGGCGTTTATCCAGCACCGATTGAGCGAAGGCGCGCAGTTCCAGGTCTTCGATCAACTCCAGGCGCAGCAGCGAAGTGAACACCCGGAACGGACTGACTTGCAACGCCGCTTCATGCACCGCGCGAAATGCCGTGGAATGCACCGGCACACCGGCCGGAGTCAGGTCGTAGTAGCCCACCGGTTGCATGCCCATCACCGCGAATAACCGGGCGAGGGTGGCCAACTCAGCAGCCGTGCCAACGCGGATTGCGCCGTGGCGTTCCAGGTCCAGGCGCTGGATTTCGCCGGTGCTTTCAAGTTGGCGGGCGATCTGCGGATCGCTGGCCAGCACGTGGCGGTTGGTTTGCTCCACCAGTTCCATCAGCGCGCCGTACAGCGGCACTTCTTCGCGGTACATGTCGGACATCGCTTTGGAGAAGCGTTGGCGGATCAGGTCGGGGCTAACGAAGCTGGGGTGGTTCATGAAAAAAATTCCTGGCGCGGTGACAGAGAGGATGGAAGGAAAGATCGCAGCCTTCAGCGGCGACGACAAACGAAGATTCCTACGGACTTCATTCTCCCAGCGACTGGTCCACCCATTCGATCCAGTGTCTGACCGGCGTTCGCCCGGCGCTGGCGAGGTGGCTCTGGCAGCCGATGTTGGCGGTGACGATCAATTCGGGGCGGCCGCTTTCCAGGGCGTTGAGCTTGTTGTCGCGCAGTTGCCGGGCCAGTTCCGGCTGGGTCAACGAGTAAGTTCCGGCTGAACCACAACATAAATGACTGTCCGGCACGGCGGTGAGGTTGAAACCGAGCCGGGTCAACACGGCTTCCACTGCACCGCCGAGCTTCAAAGCGTGCTGCAAGGTGCAGGGGCAGTGGAAAGCGATGCGCTGATCCGTCGCGGCGCAGACCCGCTCCAAGGGTTCGTCGGCCAGCACTTGCACCAGGTCCAGCGCCAGCGCACTGACCCGCGCAGCCTTCGCCGCGTAGGTCGGGTCGCCCTCCAGCAAATGCCCGTAATCCTTGATGAACGCGCCGCAACCGCTGGCGGTCTGGACGATGGCTTCGGCGCCGTTTTCCAGGTGCGGCCACCACACGTCGATGTTGTGCCGGGCGCGATCCAGGCCTTTGGCTTGGGCGTCGAGGTGATAATCCAGCGCGCCGCAGCACCCGGCCTCCGGCGCCGCAATCACGCTGATTCCGAGCCGATCCAGCACCCGCGCCGTCGCCGCATTGGTGTTGGGCGACAAAACGGGTTGCACGCAACCTTCCAGCAGCAATACTCGCCGGGCATGCCGGGGGGCAGGGCGCACGCCGCTGGCGGGCAGGTCATGGGGCAACTTCGCTTCAACATGGCGCGGCAGCAACGGTCGGAACGTGGCACCGATCCGCAGCAGGGATTTGAACAACCCCGGATTAGGCGCCAATGCCCGCAACCCCTTGCGCAACAAACGCTGGGCGGCCGGGCGCGGCACCGCTTGATCGACCACCGCGCGGCCGATGTCCAGCAGGTTGTGATAATCGACCCCGGACGGGCAGGTGGTTTCGCAGTTGCGGCACGACAGGCAGCGGTCCAGGTGCAGTTGGGTTTTTGCGGTGGCTGGCGCGCCCTCGAGCACTTGTTTGATCAGATAAATGCGCCCGCGCGGGCCGTCCAGTTCATCGCCCAGCAGTTGATAGGTCGGGCAGGTGGCGTTACAAAACCCGCAATGCACGCAGGTACGGAGAATTTTTTCCGCTTCCTCGGCCCGTGGCAGTTTCCGCGCTTGCTCGCTGAGGGTGGTTTGCATGCTAGAGCTCCGCGTACATCCGGCCCGGGTTGAACAGCCCTTGCGGGTCCAGTTGCGCCTTGAGTTGCCGGTGGTAACGCAATAGCGCCGGGGCCAGTGGCTGGAACGGGGTTTGCGTGGCGCCGTGGCTGAAACAGGTGGCGTGACCGCCCAGTTCATGGACTTTTGACTGAATATCCTGGGCGTCGGATTTCAACCAGCGTTGCGCCCCGGCCCAGTCGATCAGTTGCTCGCCGGGCAGCGATAACGGCCCGAGGTGGTTGGGCAGCGACAGTCGCCACAACGGCAAGCCTTCATCGAAAAACCCCAGCCGTTGTTCGTTCAGATCAGTCCAGTAACACGAGTCCAACGGTTCGCCGCCCAGTCGCTGATGGGCCGCCGTCACCGAGCCCTCACCACCCTCCAGCCGCAGAAACAAACGCTGACCATCATGACTCGCTGCGCTGATCGGCAACGGTTGCTGGCCCCATTCGGCGAGTTTGCTCAGGGCCTGGGCGCTGTCGAGTTCCAGGCTGATGCTCAAGCATCGGCGGGGCTTGGGCAGCACTTTGAGCGAGACTTCGGTCAGCACCCCGAGGCAACCGTAGCTGCCCGCCAACAGCCGCGAAAGGTCATAACCGGCGACGTTTTTCATCACTTCGCCGCCGAACCGCAGGTGTTTGCCGAGACCGGTAATCACCCGTGTACCGAGGACGAAATCCCGCACCGAACCCGACCACGGACGCCGTGGCCCGGACAGCCCGGCCGCGATCATCCCGCCCACCGTGGCGCCTTCGCCAAATGCCGGCGGCTCGCAGGGCAGCATTTGCCCGGCGGCGTCGAGGGTGGCCAGCAGTTCGCTCAGCGGCGTACCGGCGCGAACGCTGATCACCAATTCTGTCGGGTCATAACTGACGATGCCGCGATGGGCCCGGGTGTCGAGCAGTTCCCCGGCGACCTCGCGGCCCAGAAAGGCCTTGCTGTTGCTGCCCTGAATCCGCAGCGGCGTAGCGTTTTCCCGGGCCTGATTGACCTGCGCCAGCAACGTTTCGCTGGCATCGAATGCCAGCATCAGAAACGCTCCAGCTCGGGAAACGGCAATTGCCCGGCGTGGATGTGCATCGCGCCGAATTCGGCGCAGCGGTGCAGGGTCGGGATGTTCTTGCCGGGGTTGAGCAGGCCTTGGGGGTCGAACGCGGCTTTGACCGCGTGAAACAGGGTCAACTCGTCGCTGTTGAACTGCGCGCACATCTGATTGATTTTCTCTCGGCCCACGCCGTGTTCGCCGGTGATGCTGCCGCCCACCTTCACGCACAGTTCGAGGATTTGCCCGCCCAACGCTTCGGCCCGGGTCAGTTCGCCGGGCTGGTTGGCGTCAAACAGGATCAGCGGATGCATGTTGCCGTCGCCGGCATGGAACACATTGGCGACCCGCAAACCGTGCTCGGCGGCGAGGCGGGCGATGCCTTCCAGGACGCCGGGCAATTCGCGGCGGGGGATGGTGCCGTCCATGCAGTAGTAATCCGGCGACAATCGACCGATGGCCGGGAAGGCATTTTTGCGCCCGGCCCAGAAACGTACGCGTTCGGCTTCGTCCCGGGCCTGGCGCACTTCAGTGGCGCCGGCCTGCTGCATGACCTCGCGTACGCGCAGGCAATCGTCATGGACATCGGCTTCGACGCCGTCCAGTTCGCACAACAGGATGGCTTCGGCGTCCACCGGGTAACCGGCGTGGATAAAGTCTTCGGCGGCGCGGATGGCCAGGTTGTCCATCATTTCCAGGCCTCCGGGGATGATCCCGGCCGCGATGATGTCGGCCACGGCGCGGCCGGCCTTTTCCACGGCGTCGAAACTGGCGAGCAGGACTTTAGCGACTTGCGGTTTGGGCAGCAGTTTGACCGTGACTTCGGTGATGATCCCCAGCAAACCTTCGGAGCCGGTGAACAGTGCGAGCAGGTCGAAACCCGGGGAATCCAACGCTTCAGAGCCCAGGGTCAGGCGTTCGCCTTCGACGGTGAGCACTTCCAGTTTCAGCAGGTTGTGCACGGTCAGGCCGTACTTGAGGCAATGCACGCCACCGGCGTTTTCCGCGACGTTGCCGCCGATGGAACAGGCGATTTGCGAGGACGGGTCCGGCGCGTAATACAAACCAAACGGCGCCGCCGCTTGTGAGATCGCCAGATTGCGCACCCCCGGCTGGACCCGCGCGGTGCGGGCGGCGGGGTCGATGTGCAGGATGTTGTTGAAGCGCGCCATCACCAGCAGCACGCCTTTGTCCAGAGGCAAGGCGCCGCCAGATAATCCGGTGCCGGCCCCGCGCGCCACCACCGGCACCTGTTGGGCGTGGCAGATTTCCAGAAGTTTTTGTACCTGCTCCAATCGCCGGGGCAGGGCCACCAGCATCGGCGTGGTGCGATAGGCCGAGAGCCCGTCGCATTCGTAGGGTTTGAGTTCTTCTTCGCGCCAGAGCATATCCAGGTCGGGGATTTGCTGGTGCAGCAGATTGAGCAGGGCGGCTTTGTCGACGTCGGGCAACGGGCCGTCGATAAGTTCGTCGTACAGAATGTTCATCGCGCTGATCCATCAATGCCTTTCCAGCCAGGCGCAGGAGTACTCATTAGTTTTTCTGCCCCAGAAACTCCCGATACAACCGCGCCGCCCGGGTCGGTTGTTCAACCATCGGCATATGCCCAATGCCTTCCCAAATGTCCACGCGCAAATTGGCAATGCCCTTGCTCCACACCGCCACGCTGCTGACATCGATCAGCCGATCCTTGCGCCCCCACAACAACAGCGCCGGGCATTTGATGTCGGGGAGTTTTGCTTCCATCGGCGGGCTGGCGCGGAAGTCCTGGAAGATTTCCGCCAGTTCGTCGCGGCTTTGTTCATAGCGCTGGGCCACGGCGTCCAGCACCACCCCCGGCACCCATGGCGGGTTGGCCATGGTCATGGCGTAGAAGTGCTGGAACTCTTCTCTGGAGTGAATCAAAAACGGGTTGTGCCCCTTGGCCAGTTGGCGCTCCAGGTCGCTGACTTCCGGGGCGGTGACGCCCGCCGGATCGATCAGCGCCACCGAGGCGATGCGCTCGGGGTAAGTGGCCGCCAGCCACGCCGCAATGTAGCCGCCCATGGAGTTGCCGATCACATGCACTTTCTCGACCCCGCAGACGTCGAGCAACTGGATCATCCGTTTGGCCTGCACGCCGATGTCGTAGCCGCCGCCAGCCTTGAACCCGGTTTCGCCATGGCCGGCGAGGTCGGGGATGATCACCCGGTAGTCGCCGACAAAGTGCCGGGCAAAGCGCAGCCAGAGGTTCTTGTCGGCGCTGTAGCCGTGCAGCATCAATATGGCGCTGGAGGCTTCATACGGTCCGCCCTGCCAGGTTGAGACGGTCATTTCGCTGATCGGCACGACAATCTTGTGCAGCCGATACAGCTTGGCCTCCAGGGCCATGCTCAGGTCATACAGCCAGTGGCCGACGGCGGGGTAACTCAACCAGCTCCAGGCCACGAAAACCGCAATTGCGACAACCAACACAAGCATCAGACGTGTTCCTTCTACGTGATCAGGACAGAATGTGGTCAGCGGGTTTCAGCGTTCGGGTCAAGCGGTGATAGCTGAAACTGAATCCCGGAAACATGGCGATCACATGACCGCTCTTGCTTTGATACCAACTGTGGCAGCCCCCGGACTTCCACACTGTGCGTTCCATTTCCCGGTGGATCATTTGAGTGTAGGTACGTTCCGCCTCGGGGCGCACCTCAATGCTGCGCAGGCCTTGTTCTTTTAAGGCGCGGATGCAGCCGAGGATGTAATTCATCTGGGATTCGATGATGAACAGCGCCGAGGTATGGCCGATGCCGGTGTTGGGCCCGGTGACGATAAACAGGTTGGGGAAGTCCGGCAGGCTGGTGCCCAGATACGCCCGAGGGTACTGGGCCCAGAAGTCTTTCAGGCGTTTGCCGTGCTTGCCGGTGACCGGGTAGGAAATCACCCCGTCGGTGGCGTCGTAACCGGTGGACCAGACGATCAGATCGACGTCGATGTGCTGGCCGTCCAGGGTGTTGATCCCGGTTTCATCGAGGGAGGCAATCCCCTGTTCGCGACTGTGCAGCGTTACATTCGGCCGGCTGAGCGCCGGGTACAGCGTGCTGGAAACCACCACCCGTTTGCAGCCGATGGTGAAATCCGGGGTCAATTTACGGCGTAATTCGGGGTCGGGCACCTGGCGCTTGAGGAAGCGCAGGGCCTGCTGCTGAACCAGATGAATTGCCGGTTTGGAGTACTTGAAGGCAATTACCCGGGTTTCGAATTGCCAGTAAATCATCCAGCGCAGCAGCTTGTAGGCCGGTTTCAATCCGAGCAGCCAGCGCTGGAAGCGCCCGAACGTGCGGTCGGCCCGGGGTAAAACCCAGTGTGCCGAGCGCTGGAACACGTGCAGGTGCTCGACATCGGGCGCAATCGCCGGGATCACCTGCGCCGCACTGGCACCGCTGCCGACGATGGCGACGCGTTTACCGCTGTAGTCGTAGGAATGGTCCCAATGATTGGTGTGAAAGGTTTTGCCTTGGAAGCGCTCCATGCCGTCGAAGTGTGGGATCACCGGTTGGCTCAGCGGTCCTGTCGCGTTAATCAGGAACTGCGCGTAGAACGTGCCTTTCGTAGCGGTGTGCACCGACCAGCGTTTTGCGGTGTCATCCCATTCAATGGCCTCGACATTGGCGTCCAGTTCCACTTTTTCGCGCAGGCCGAAGTGCTCCACCACATGTTGGGTGTAGCGGTGCAGTTCAGCCTGTTCGGCGAACATCTGCGTCCACCGGTACGGGGCGAAGGACAGCGAATACAGCGGCGAGGGTACGTCGACGGCGGCACCGGGGTAGGTGTTCTGGCACCAGGTGCCGCCGAAAAAGTCCCGCCGTTCCAACAGGCGAAAATCACTGATCCCCGCCTTGAGCAAATTGACCGCCGCACACTGGCCACCAAAACCGCTGCCGATGATCAACACCTGATAGGTCTGCATGGGTCTCCTTTTTTGTGGTTGTTTAACGAACCCTCCCATCATGTATAGCCAATCTGCGCGCCCATGCCCCCGCTTTTGTTTGTAGGAGCAAGGCTTGCCCGCGATCAACGATAACGCGGTGAACCTGATAGACCGCCTTATCGTTGATCGCGGGCAAGCCTTGCTCTTACAGGAGAATGCGGACCTCGGCAGGTGGTGTCATTGATCACAGATAGCGCGGTATTCACCGCCAGCCGGTGATGGCTATTTGCCGTCGCCCTGATAGACTCCCTTTCACACCCGCAACCCCCGGTGTTATCAGATTCCGTCAGGTGGCAGAGGCCTCTATGGCAAGAACGGGAGGAAAGGGACTTTCACTGGCCAGGAGGCTTTACACATCGCGAACCCTGGGGCTGGCCCTGGGATTGTTGTGCGTGAGCGCAGCGATGTACCCGCTCGATCCGGCGCCCTGGGTCTGGGGGCTGATGTTGTTCAACGCCGCTGTCTGGCCGCATTTGGCTTACCAGTGGGCTCGCCGCGCCACACTTCCTTATCATGCCGAGCACCGTAACTTGCTGGTGGACGCCTTTCTCGGCGGCTTCTGGGTCGCGGCCATGCAATTCAATCCATTGCCCAGCGCGACCACGATTTCGATGATGGCCATGAACAACGTAGCCATTGGTGGCTTGCGGTTTCTCCTGGCCGGGACCGTGGCGCAAATCCTCGGGCTGGGCGTCGGTTTCCTGGTATTCACCCCCGCGTTCATTCCGCAAACCAGTCCATTGCAGCTCTACGCCTGCTTGCCATTGATGTGCCTGTACCCGCTGGCATTGGGCTGGATCTGCTTTCGCCAGGCCATCACCCTTGGCCGGCAAAAACGCGAATTGCTGGCCCTGAGCCGCACCGACAGCCTCACCGGCCTGCTGAACCATGGCGCCTGGAAAGATCAGTTGGAAGTCGAATTCCAGCGCTGCCAACGGCAGAATCAGGGCGGTGCGATTGCGCTGATCGACATCGACCACTTCAAAACCATCAACGACACCTACGGCCATGTCGCCGGCGACATTGTCCTGCGCCAGTTGAGCAAAATGCTCAAGCAGAACCTGCGGGCGGCGGACGTGGCCGGGCGTTATGGCGGTGACGAGTTCTGCGTGATCCTCCCGGACTTGCCGCTCAACAGCGCCGCCGCCGCGATGGATGCGTTGCGTGATCGCTTCGCCACGTTGGGTTATGAGCAAAGTCCGGCGCTGAAAGTCAGCCTGAGTATTGGTTTGGCCGCGTTCAATCCGGCGCATATCGATGCGACGTTGTGGCTCAACGATGCGGATCAGGCGCTCTATGAAGCCAAGACCACCGGGCGTAATCGGGTGATTTGCTGCGATGGCAAGCCGCATCGTGAATTGTTTGATTCGGTCTAACCGAGTCACCACAAATCCCCTGTGGGAGCGGGCTTGCTCGCGAAGGTGCAGTGTCAGTCAATGGTGATGTCGACTGACACGACCCTTTCGCGAGCAAGCCCGCTCCCACTAGACCTGTGCCTCACTCAGATCGCTTGTGGGAGCGAGCCTGCTCGCGAACGCCGACTCTGGGTCTAAAGCCAAACGCTCGATGTCGCATCCGGTATAGAGCCTCGCGCCGTTGTCAGGTAGGGTGTTTTTCACCCCCCGACACGAAACAAGGATCGATTCATGACGTTCAAACTCACCAGTCTCGCATTGACCCTCGCCCTCGGCGCTTTCACCTCCCCAGCCTTCGCCGAACCGCACAAACAAGTCCTCGCCGATTCCGAGCAATACAAGGCCGAAGCCCTGAAGCTGCTGGAAAAACTGGTCAATATCGACTCCGGTTCCGGCTATGAGCCCGGCCTGGGCCAAGTGCGCGACATCGCCGTCGACGAGTTGAAAAAGCTCGGTTTCAGCATCGAACTCGTACCCAACACGCCGGACAAAAGCAGCCACGTGATCGCCACGCTCAAAGGCACCGGCAAGGCAAAAATCCTGCTGATGGCGCACATGGACACCGTGTTCAAGGAAGGTTCGGCTGCCGAGCGTCCGTTCCACATCAAGGACGGCCGTGCCTACGGGCCGGGCGTGATGGACGACAAGGGCGGCATCGTCGCCGGAATCTACGCGCTGAAAATCCTGAAGAACCTCGACTTCAAGGACTACGCCCAGATCACCTTCCTGCTGGACGCCAGCGAAGAAACCGGCTCGGACGTCGCCACCGACCTGATCAAGAAAACCGCCAAGGCCCACGACGTGACCCTCAACCTCGAACCGGGGCGCCCGGCAGATGGCCTGGTGGTGTGGCGCAAGGGCAGCGCCACCGCAGTGGTCGAAGTGAAAGGCAAAGCCGCCCACGCCGGCGTCGCGCCGGAACTGGGTCGCAACGCCGCGATGGAAGCGGCGCACCAGATCCTGCAATTGGGCAAACTGGGCGACGAAGCGAAAAAAACCACCATCAACTTCACCGTGCTCAAGGCCGGCGACCGCACCAACGTGATCCCGGACCAGGCCACCGCCAAGGCTGACGTGCGCGCAGCGGTGCCGGAAGAGTTCGACCGCATCGAGAAAGACCTGGCGCGGGTGTCCCAGGACAAGTTGATCCCGGACACCGAAGTCACCACCACCCTGCAACGCGGCTTGCCGCCGATGCCACAAACCCCGGAGTCCGATCGCTTGATGGCTATGGCCCAAGGTATTTACGGCGAAATTGGCCGCAAGTTGACCGAAGAAGGCAGCGGCGGGGCGGCGGATGCGAGCTTGTCTGCGGGCGTGGGCACGCCGACGCTGGACGGCTTCGGGATTGTCGGCGGCAACATCCATACGCCGGAGGAATACGCGGAAGTTGAAAGCGTGGCACCGCGGATTTATCTGTTGTCGCGGATGATTATGGAGTTGGCCAAGCACTAAGCCACAACACGCTTCCTCAGAGTGGATGCAGTCCCCTGTGGCGAGGGGGCTTGCACCCGTCGGGCTTCGAAGCGGCTCCAAAAACCTGTAGTCGCATTTTTTCAGGTAAACCGCCCCCGCCGATTTTACGACTGCTGCGCAGCCGAGTGGGGGCAAGCCCCCTCGTCACAAGAGTTTGCGCGATTGGTGAATTAGCGTTCCTACAGCGGGTGCGGGCGATCATTCGCCGGCGTACAACTTTTCAAGACGTTTCCTACAACGTACCCTGTTGCCGCGTTTTGGTATCGACCCCTATAGTTCGGGCTCGCGGAAAACACCGCGAACGACCTTGGCCGGTCGACTATCTGAAACGCAACAGCGTCATGCGTGTTATGGCGGCTGTGCGCGGGACACCTGCGGGTGTGCCGGGTCTTTCAGGTACCGGTCGGCCAACCCGCACACAGCCGCCACCTTAAATCGCTTGGCCGCGAACGGTGGAAGCTCAACCTGGAGTTGTCCCTATGTTCGAAGTTATGCCCCGTTTTCTCCCCATCGATACCTATGACGCCGAAACCCCGGTGCTCTTCATCAATACCCAAAAAGAATTAAGCGAGATGGCTGCCTGTGCCATGCACCGTTTCACCGTGGTTCGTGACCTTATGGACACTTTGTCCAGCCTCAACCTCAAGGACACGTCCGATTGCGACCTGACCCGCGTTACCCGGGCGGTACATTTGTTGGCGCGAGAAGGTTGCGCGGTGCTGAATGTGATCCAGAAGCGGGCGGTGCAGCGGGAGGAGGGATACAAGGCCTCTATTTAGCAGTGTTGCGGCTGGCGCTTTCGCGAGCAAGCCCCACATTGATCCAGTGTTGATCACTAATGATGTGTTCAGCCGAGATCCCCTGTGGGAGCGAGCTTGCTCGCGAAGGCGTCGTGACGTCCGACGCATCACTCCTTGACGCGCATAAACTCTTCCGCCCAACGGATGTAATCCTCAGGTTGGGTGTAGGTGTGCGTCAGCTCGGTCGCGCTCAAATCCGAGGCCTGGGTAAAGATCTGGCGTTGTTCGCGCAGGCTGTCGTAGGTGGCCTTGATCGCGGCGAAGTAGGCGCCGTGGCCGTCGATGGTCACCCGCACACCGAGTTCCGCGAGGCGTTTGTCGTCGCGCAGCGCCGGGTTGCCGTAGGTGACCAGCATCAGCGGCACGCTCAGGTGCTCGGCGATTTTTTCCAGTTGGTCGAAATCCTGGACGCCGACCATGCAAATCCCGTCGGCCCCGGCGTTTTGGTATTGCTGGGTGCGGCTGATGATTTCCTGGATTGGCAGGATGCCGGCGTTGGTACGGGCGATGATGGCCATTTCCTTGTCGACCCGGGCTTCCAGCGCCGCGCGAATCTTGCCGACGCCTTCGGCCACGCCGATCAAGTCGGTGGACTTGCGGCCGAATTGGGCCGGCAGCAGGGTGTCTTCGATGGTCAGGGCGGCGATGCCGGCGCGTTCCAGTTCGACGATGGTGCGCATCACGTTGAGGGCGTTGCCGTAGCCGTGGTCGGCGTCGGCGATTACCGGCAATTGGGCCACGCGGCCGATGCGGGTGGCCTGTTCGGCGAATTCGCTGAGGGTGATCAAGGCGAAGTCAGGGGCGCCCAGTACCTGCAACGAGGCGACCGAGCCGCCGAGAATCCCGACCTCAAAACCCAGGTCAGCGGCAATGCGCGCCGACATCGGGTCGAACACTGAGGCGGTGTGGTAGCACGTGTCGGAAGCCAGCAATTGGCGAAAGTTACGGCGCAAATCTTGATGAGAAAGCCTGGACATATAAGTTCCACCACTGCATTGGAATGGAAGGGCTTGAGCAAAAGTGTCAACGCCGAAGGAACAAAAGGCTATCACGCGAGCGGGGTCAGGAGGATGACGAATTTTCGGACAGGTGAAACGATACCGCACCCTATGGCAGGGGGCTTGCGCTGAAAGTGATCGTGCGAGCGCTGAAATACCGGTGGCGAGGGGGCTTGCCCCCGTCCGGCTGCGAAGCCGTCGTCAATCAGGCGATGCGGTACAACAGTAAAAATGGGGTGGCAGGTTTTGGGGCCGCTTCGCAGCCCAACGGGGGCGAGCCCCCTCGCCACAGGGATGTGGGAGGCTTCAGAAACTAATCAGGCCGCCACGGCTTGCTGCTGCTGATTCAACAACGGCACCGCCCGTACCGAATCCCCCGGTTGCAACTGCAAACGCTTGGCCGTGAGGCGGTCGACGATCAGGCTGTTGCCCACTAGCCGGGCCCTGGCGGCGGTGATGCGGCAGTTTTCCATGCGGCGGTTGTGGATCAGCCACACCGGGGCCTGGTCGTCCGGGGTGCCGATGGCCAGCGCCAGCGGCTGGCTGTCGCGCACCGCACGGATTTTCGAGACCTGGGCTTCTATCACGGGCCCGCCGTCGAAGATGTCTATGTAATCCTTATGGGCAAAGCCTTCGGCATTGAGGATTTTCAGCGCCGGTTCGGTGTTCGGGTGCGCCTTGCCGATCACGGCCTGGGCCTGTTCGGTGAGCAGGCAGGTGTAGAGCGGTTGACGGGGCATCAGTTCGGCGATGAAGGATTTGTTGCCCATCCCCGACAAATGATCGGCGTAGCTGAAGTCCATTTTGAAAAAGTGCCGCCCCAGGCTGTCCCAGAATGGCGACCGGCCTTGTTCGTCGGCGCTGCCGCGCAGTTCGGCGATGAGTTTGTCGCCAAACAGTTGCGGGAACTCGGCGACGAACAGCAAGCGTCCCAGCGACAGCAATCGACCGTTGCAACCTTCGCGCTGATCGGGCCGCAGGAACAGCGAGCAGAGTTCCGATTGGCCGGTCATTTCGTTGTTCAGGAACAGGGTCGGAATGTGCCGCTGAATGCCCAGGTCCGCCGACGAGCTGACCGTCAACCCGACCCGGTAGTTGTACCAGGGCTCGCGCATGCCGACGGCGCCGGTCAGGGCGCTGACCCCGACCACGCGCTGATCGTCGTCCTCAAGCACGAACAGGTAATCGGCGTCAGCCCGCTCGACTTGTTCGGCGAAAGTCCGTTGCGCCCAGCGCACGCGGTGGGTCAGGCGATCTTCATTGGCCGGCAGGGTGGTGAACCCGGGGCCGGCCTGTTGCACCAGCGCCAGCAGGGCAGGCAAATCAGTGATTTGAACCGGACGAACGATCATGAGGCAGTTCCTTTTGCGCGCCTGTTCGGGCGCTGTCGTTGGGCGCGGGGCCGGGCGTTGCTCACAGGGCGATCAGCCGGATCGGGCTGCCATCGGTCACGTTCAGGGCGGCACACATCTCGGCGCTCAAACCGACCGGTTGTCCGGCGTTGTAATCCAGTTCGGCGACGATGGCTCGAAAATCCTTGAGTGAATCGTTGCTCACCAGGTAACTGCCACGGGCGTCGATGCCCTCGGCCAACTGGGCAACTGCGGTGTGGCTGCGGGCGATGGAACGAATGTTCGAGGTGCGCGCGTACAGGGTCGGGCCACCGTCGAACAGGTCGATGTAGCTGTTGGTCTCAAAACCTTCGCGCGCCAGGATGTCGAACGCCTCCTGGCCATCGGGGTGAATCCGGCCGATGCAGGCCTGGGCTGCGGGCGGCAGCATCGGCACGTAGATCGGGTATTGCGGCATCAGTTCGGCGAGGAAGGTGCGGCTTTCCAGGCCACAAAGCCGTTCGGCCTCGACATACGGCAGGTCGAAAAAATGCTTGCCCAGGGCATCCCAGAACGGCGACTGGCCCTGCTCATCGCTGTAGCCGACGATTTCCGTGATTACCGCCTCGGCAAAACGCGGCGCATGGGCGGCGATGAACAGCAACCGCGCCCGCGACAGCAACTCGGAAAACGGCGTGCCCACCCGTTCGGCATCGATGTGAAAGCCGCGCAGCAAGGTGTGGCCGCTGAGGTCGTGGCACAAGGACAGCGCCGGCACGCCGTGCTCGATGTTCAGTTCCCGGGAGGCGCTGGTGAAGTGGCGGTTGCGCAGGCTGTAGAACGGCTCGCTGAACCCGGCGGTGGCGAGGACTTCCGAACACCCGGCCAGGCGTTGACTGGCCAAATCTTCGAGGACGAAAAAGTAGTTCTCCGGGCCGTTGCCTTCAACGTCTTTGTCGAACGAGGCGCAGGAATCGAGGATCTTCTCGCGCAGGCGTTCGCTGTCATCGGGCAGGGACGTGACGCCCACCAGGCTGTCACGGGCCAGTTGTTGTAACTGGGGCAGGTCGGTTAACTCGACTGGGCGTAAGACCAGCATGGATGTACTCCTGTATCAAAGGGTTCGGCGGCGTGCCGTCGAACCTGACTATCACTGTCGGTTTCCACGCATTAAAGCGGCGGTCGCCTGATTTTGTGTCAGACGCCGCCCTTTTTGTTGTCAGACGTTGCTTGGGTCGGGCAGCGTCGTGCTGGCGCCGAGCTTGTTCAGGAAAAACAGGTAGACCAGACCCAGGGCAATCCAGATCAAGCCGAGTTTTTGTGCATCGACGCCCATGTTGTACATGATGGCTGCGACGATCACGAAGCCGATCACCGGGCACAGCAGGTGACGGATCACCTGGCCGGACTTCTGCCGGCGCCAGTAGTAATTGATCACGGTCAGGTGCAGCAGCATGAAGCCGCTCAACGCGCCGAAGTTCACCAGCGAGGTGAGGGTGTCCACCGAGTTGATGAACAGGTAGCAGATCACCAGCGACAACACGGCCACCAGGTAAATGCTGATGTACGGTGTGTTGTGTTTCGGATGGACCTTGGCCAGTACTTTCGGCAGTTTGCCGTCCCGCGCCATGCCGAACAGCAGCCGCGACACCGCCGCTTGCGAGGTGATGGCCACCGCCACGCCCCAGGCCAGCGCAGTCGCCACGCCGGTGAGCGTCGCCAGCCAACTGCCGGCGGCGATTTCGGCGATTTCATAGAACGCGGTGTCGGCGGACTTGAAGCCCATGCCGGCCGCCAGGTCCGTGGCAATCCAGGTCTGTACGACGAAGATCACGCCCATCACCACCAAGGTAATCAATGCAGCCTTGCCGACGCTGCGGCCCGGGTCGCCCTTGATCTCTTCAGCGAGGGTGGAAATCGCATCGAAGCCAAGGAACGACAGCACCGCAATCGACACCGCTTGCATCAGCAGGGCAAAGTTGAAGGTTTGCGGGTTGTACAGCGGTGCCAAGGTCAGCTCACCGTGACCGCCACCGTTGTGCAGGGCATTCCAGGCGTAGAACAGGAAAATCCCCAACACCACCAGTTGCGCCAGCAGAAACACGATGTTCATCCGCGCGGTGAAGGTGATGCCCCGCAGGTTGACGAAGGTCGCGCTGACCAGGAACGCCAGGATGAAACCGACTTTCGGGATGTCCGGGTACAGGTGATTCAGCGCCATGGCCGCGTACACGTACAACAGCGGCGGGATCAACAGGTAATCAAGCAGCATCAACCAACCGGCGATAAACCCGACGTGTTGATTCAGGCCCCGTTGCGCGTAGGAATACACCGAGCCGGCAATCGGAAAAGCCCGGGCCATGCTGCCGTAGCTCAGGGCGGTGAACAGCATGGCGACCATGCCGATGATGTAGGCCAGCGGCACCATCCCCGGGGCCTCGGCGTTGACATAGCCATACACGCCAAACGGGGCGATGGGGATCATGAAGATCATCCCGTACACCACCAGGTCCGTCAGGCTCAGGCTACGTTTCAACTCCTGCTTGTAGCCGAATTCTTCTATTTCCATGAAGCCGCTCTCCTTGCCATCACATCGGTCAGTTTTGGTTTTTATCGCGTACTGCGCGCAGCGCTTTTGTTTGCCTACAGCAGCGGGGCCAGGTAATCGGCCCAGCGTTTAATTGTTTCGGGGGTGCGCAGCAGGTCGTTGCGCACCTCGATCAACACCGATTCGAGCCCGCGAGCATCACCGTGCACCGGCACGGTCATGTCCCCCAGCGGGTCGATCTTGTACGGCTGATTGCCGGCCACTTTCAGTGGATGGCGACTCAGCCCTTCGATCACCCGTTGGGCGTACTCCCTGGCTTCGCCGAACAACACGCCGGCCTCCAGGGGCCGGGGCTGGCCGTAATAAACCGGAGTAAAACTGTGAATGCCCACCACGCGGACCGCACGACCCTGCGCGATACGCTTGTCGATCAAGGTTTGCAGCCGCGTATGAAACGGCTTGAACAGCGTCTGCCGCCGGTATTCCCGGGTGGCTTCGTCCAGTTGCTGGTTGCCCGGTACCTGATAAATCTCGCTCTGGGGCGGAATGCTATCCGGTGCATGGCGCGGTCGATTGAGGTCGATCAACAGTCGCGAGTAATTCGCCGCCAGCAGCGTCACGCCGAGGGTTTCGGACAGGCACTCAGCCAGCGCCAGGGCGCCGATGTCCCAGGCAATGTGCTCGCGGGCAGCCTCAGCGCTCAGGCCCAGGTCGTTCAATGCCGGCGGAATGAAATGGCTGGCGTGTTCGCACACCAGAATCAACGGGTGCTCGGAGGTTTCCCGGCTCAGGGTGTACGGGGGCTGCGTGAAAAGCCCCTGTTCAACGGAATCAGTAGAGACGCGCATAGTGCTCACAAAGGTCGGCGGGCGAGAGCTGTTCCGTCAGCGTCAGTTCCTCGGTTTTCAGGGCGAAATAGGTGTCGAGCAAGGCCTTGGGCAACGCTTCGATCAGCGCCTCGCTGTGGCGCAGGCAATCCAGGGCCTGGGGCAGTGAGGCGGGTAGGGCAACAATGCCGCGAGCCCGGCGTTGTTCGTCGTTCAGCGCATCGGGGATTTCATCGGTGATTGCGTTCAGCGCCAGGCGTTGTTCGATGCCCAGTCGGCCGGCAATCAGGACGGCGGCCATGGCCAGGTGCGGCGAGGCGGTGGCGTCCATGGCGCGGAATTCGAGGTTGTACTGCGCCGCCACGGATTTGCCGCCCAGGCTCACGGTCGGGCAGATCCGCAGCGCCGCTTCGCGGTTGCGCTGGCCGAGGCAGGCATAGGAAGCGCTCCAGTGATGGGGCTGCAAGCGCTCGTAGGACACCGGTGTCGGCGCGGTAAATGCGCAGAGTGCCGGCAGATATTGCAAGACCCCGGCGGCCCAATGCTGGCCCTGGGTCGACAGGCCATTGATGGTGCCGGCGTCGTACAGCAACGGCTGCCCTTCCAGGTCTTGCAGGCTGATGTGCAAGTGCACGCCGTTGCACACCGCGTGTTCGGCCGTTTTGGGCGCGAAGCTCAGGTCCAGGTCCATTTGCCGGGCGATTTCCCGGGTGATCTCGCGCACGTTCACCGCGCGGTCGGCGGCCGCGACACCGAGTGTCGGGCGGCAGGTGATTTCGTACTGATGCTTGCCATATTCCGGCAGAAACATTTCCGGCTCGACGCCCCCCGCGCGCAAGGCGCTGAGCAGCCAACCGCCGAATTCGGCGCCCTGGCGCTGGGCTTCAAGGGTGAACGCCAGGTGTTCCGCCGCCCCGCAGGCTAGATTGAATTCATGTTCAAACGCCGCGTTGACCTGCACCCCGAGTTCCGCTCGATAGCGCTCCACTTCATTACGCAGCAACGTGCGCGGGCAAGCGCCCCACGGTCGGCCATCGGTTTCGCAAATGTCGCCGTGAATGAAATCCAGCGCCGGGGCGTTGGCATCGGGGCCATTGGCGACGATCACCCGGCTGCTCAAGTCCGGGATCAGCCGCAAGTCACCGTAGGCGCCCCACGGATTGGTCGAGGCGATGATGTCTTGCGGGGTCAGCGCACTGTTGGCCGGCACCCAACCGCAACCGGCGGCGAGGTAATGCTCCAGTTCGTCGGTGGGAAAGGAACGGCCACGGGTCACGCCGATCAGGTCGGTGGTGACAATCGTGGTCATCGGCACCGGCACCAGGCGTGCGCTCATGGCTGCAGCTCCTGCAAACGGCCGAGCACGGTTTGCGTGTCGGTGATCCAGCAATAACCTTTGATCGCGTTGAGGCAGGCCTGATGCCGTTGCGCGCTGTAGGTGGCGCAGGCGTCTTCCACCAGCGTCACCAGGTAACCACGGTCGGCGGCGTCACGCACCGCCATGTCCACGCATTGGTCGGTGACGATGCCGGCGATGACCAGATGCCGCACCTCCAGGTTGCGCAGCACGTAGTCAATGTTGGTGGAGTTGAAGACCCCGGACGACGTCTTGGGCAGCACCACTTCGTTTTCTGTCGGCGTCAGGTCGTCGATGATTCGCGCTTGCGGGCTGCCCTTGGGCAGGTGCATGTCCGAGAGTTTGTGGTCCAGCGAGCGGTCGCGGCCATCGGCGGTGAGGCTTTCGATCAGGGTGTGCAGCACGTTCTGCCCAGCGCCGCGAAACGCGCTGAGCAGCCGCCGTTGATTGGGCACCACTTGCATGTGGGTACGGGTCAGAAAGTATTCGGCATCGGGGTCATTGAGGTGCGGGTCGAACTGCGGTTCGAGCCAGGCCCGTTGCATGTCGACCAACAGCAGCGCGGTGTGATCGGTGACAAACGGCAGGTCGCGAGGCGAGTGGTGGGGGAGCGTAAACATCCTTATTTTTCCTCCAGCAAATGAGTGTCGAAGTCGGTGCGCAGGGCATCGATGCCTTCCAGGCGATCGGCCAGGTCCGGGCTGCGCAAGGTCAGGCAGGCAATCAGCGCTTCAATCTGCGCCAGCGCCGGGACCATGCTGTCGAACGCCGACACCGATTCCACCGGGGCGCTGATGATCAGGTCGGCCATTTCCCGCAATGGCGAAGAATAGATGTCGGTAAACAACACCACCCGCGCATAACGATTTTTCGCCGCACTGGCCACGCGCATGGCCTGGGACTGGTAACGGCGATAGTCGAACACCAGCACCACGTCCTGGCGCTGCACGTCGAACAGGCGATCCGGCAATTGCGCGTTGTCTTCCAGGGCGCAACAGCCGGGGCGCAGCAGGCGCAGATGGTTGAGCAAATAGTTGGCGAGGAAACTGCTGAAGCGCCCGCCGAAGCAATGCACCTGATGGCGGGCATCAAGCAGCCATTCCACGAGGATGCGCACATCTTCGGGTTGGGTCAGGGCCTGGGTTTCCACCAGGGAACGATGGGTTTCCGCCAGGTAATGGCTCCACGGATCGTCTTTTTGCGAATGGGCGCGCGGCTGCAACAAGGTACTGGGGGAGCGCAGGCGATGGTCCATGTCGCTGAGCAGGGCATCCTGGAATTCGGCGTAACCGCCAAACCCGAGTTTTTTCACCAGCCGCACAATCGTCGGATCGCTGACACCGGCATGTTCAGCCAGACGCGACATCGGGCCCAGTCCGTTACGCGGGTACTGGTCCAGCAAGGCGCGGATGACTTTGCGTTCCGACGGCGTGAGGTCCAGGCCGGGATCGGTGATCAGGTCTCTAAGAGGGGGCATCCGGGCTCCTGCTGGATGGATGTGTCGGTTTCATTTCACAATTCGCTAAAACAGTATTTATGTAACTCACGCTACATGTCTAGTGAATTTTTACACGGGATGGCGAGGCTCCAAAATGGGGCGAAAGGCCCGTGCCATAAGGGCTACACGGATGTCGACTGAGCGTGTAGGACATTGCCCATAGCGATGTCGGAGATCGCCGTTTAAATGACCTGAAATCTCTGTGGAAGCGAGCTTGCTCGCTAATAGGCCGTTTCAGCCAGCATGGGGATCGCCTGACACACCGCTTTCGCCAGCAAACCTGCCCCCACAGGTTTTGCGCCTTAACCGATCGTCTTGCGGCACAATCGGGCAATTGTTTGCGGCATGTTGCCGTTTTGCCTTCCAATGAAAGAGTGATTGCCCGTGCAGGCGACCCGTTTGACCCTGATTTGCCACGCCCGAACCGTCGCACAAAAACTGTCGCGTTTTCCTACGGATGAGCCGGTTGAAATGGTTTGGCAGTCGGCGAAGTGTTCCCGTCGTGGCACCTCCAAGGTGGCGCCGCGCCTGCTGTGTGGTCCCGAAGCCCGGACCCGTCAGACCGCCGAACTGTTCGGCAGCGATGCGCAGGTGGTCGAGGCGTTGAGGGACTGCGATTTCGGTCGTTGGCGAGGCCTGCGGATCGGTGATCTGCAAAAGAATGAACCCGACGCGCTCCAGGACTGGATCGAAGACCCGCATTCCGCACCCCACGGCGGTGAGTCGGTGATGCAACTCGGCGAACGGGCGGCGGCGTGGCTGGCGACGCTGGAGGCCACACCGGGCCATATCATCGCCATCACCCATCCTTACGTTATTCGCGCGGCGTTGACCCACGTACTGCAAAGCCAGGCGTTCAACCTGATCGATGTCGAACCGTTGTCGGCCATCGAACTGCGGTTCACCGGACGCTGGCGGCTACGCTTGATGAGCACCGAGCCTGAAGGAGCGTTTTGATGAAAACTTTGCTGGTCATCGGTATTGGCGCCGGCAACCCGGACTACATCACGATGCAAGCCGTCAAGGCGTTGAACCGGGCCGATGTGTTTTTCCTCATGGACAAGGGCCAGAGCAAGGACAAGCTGATCGACCTGCGGCGCGAGATCTGCGAGCGCTACATCACTGATCACGCCTATCGTTTCGTCGAAGCCCACAGCCCGGAGCGGGAACGCGGCGACGTGGACTACAAGGCCAGTGTCGAAGATCTGAACCTGGCCAAGCAACAAACCTTCGAACGCCTGATCAACGAGGAAATATCCGACGGTCAGTGCGGCGGTTTCCTGATCTGGGGCGACCCGGCGTTGTACGACAGCACCGTGCGGATCTTGCAGTCGATCCTGGCCTCGGGGCGTTGTGCGTTTGAGTTCGAGGTAATCCCCGGCATTACCAGCGTCCAGGCGTTGGCGGCGCAACATAAGGTGCCGTTGAATCGCATTGGTCGCTCGATTGAAATCACCACGGGCCGGCGGTTGGCAGCGGGGCAGGTGAGTGAGGCTGACAGTCTGGTGGTGATGCTCGACGCCGAAGATTCCTACCAGCAGGTGGCGGATAAGGAGACAGAGATTTACTGGGGGGCCTACTTGGGCACGTCGGATGAAATCCTGATCAGCGGCAAGCTCAAGGACGTGGCGGATGAGATTGAGCGGGTGCGCAAAGCGGCACGGCTGGCGAATGGGTGGATTATGGATACCTATTTGTTGCGCAAGCCTTGAAGTTGGCGGCGTCTGGGCGGACGCTTTCGCGGGCAAGCCTCGCTCCTACAGGTCGAGGTGATCCGTAGGAGCGAGGCTTGCCCGCGAAGGGGCCAGTGGCAACACCTCAAGAAATGACTTGGGCTTCACGACCAAACCGCTCCCGATACACCGATGGCGGCACCCCGACCACGCTGCGAAACGCCACCCGGAAACTTTCCACCGACCGATAGCCGCAATGCTCGGCGATCTGCTCGGTGTTCTGGTTTGTACTCTCCAGTAACTCCCGGGCCCGGGCCAGGCGTTGATGCTGCAACCAGGTCTTGGGTGACTGGCCGCTGGCTTCAGTAAAACGCCGCAGGAACGTGCGTTCACTCATCGCCGCCTCACTGGCCAGGTCACGCACTTCCAGTGGTTCGTGCAAGCGCTCCCGGGCCCATTGCATGACGCGGGACAAATCGCTGCGGGGCGTTGGACTGACGGGTGTAGGAATAAACTGCGCCTGACCGCCGGTGCGTTGCGGCGACATCACCAGTCGCCGCGCCACCGAGTTGGCGACTTGGGTGCCGAAGTCCCGTGCCACCAGGTGCAGGCAGGCGTCGATCCCGGCGGCGCTGCCGGCCGAAGTAATCAACTGACCCGAATCGACGTAGAGCACGTCCGGGTCCACCAAAATATTCGGGAAACGTTCGGCCAGCTCCGAGGTGTAGCGCCAATGGGTGGTGGCGCGATGACCGTCGAGTAAACCGGTAGCCGCCAGCACAAACACCCCTGAACAGTTCGAAAGCAATCTCGCACCTCGGGCATGGGCCTGGCGCAACGCGACGAGCAACGCCTCGGGCACTGGGGCCTCACGGTCGCGCCAACCGGGAACGATGATGGTCCGAGCGGTTTCCAACAGTTCCATGCCGCCGTCCGCCAGCACTTGAATGCCGCCCATGGCGCGCATTGGGCCTTCATCCACGGCGGCGATTCGATGCTCATACCACGGGAAATCAAATTCCGGCCGGGCGAGCCCGAAGATCTCTACGGCGATGCCGAACTCGAACGTACAGAGGCCGTCGTAGGCCAGAATCGCGACTAATCCAGGGCGGGGCTGCATTTGGCGGAAAGTTCCCGGTAGGTGTCTTGTGCGCCACTGTAGCCGCAAGTGCCGGGCAGATAAAGTTTGCCTACACCCACCGAGACGATGGAGTACACCCATGACCAGCCTGGTTCGCGCCATTCCTGCAGCACCGTCGGCCATTGCCCTGATGCATTTCAGCAATCGCCTGACCTTTGAAACCGATTGTTCCGACGTCTATGGCAGCCAACAGGCCGGGGAGGTGGACTTTGTACTGGTGGACACCCGGGGCCCGCAGGCCTTCGAGCGCGGGCATGTACCGGGAGCGATCAACATTCCGGGGCGGCTGATGAGCGCTGACACATTGGCGATTTATCCCACGTCCACGGTGTTCGTGGTCTATTGCGCCGGCCCGCATTGCAACGGCGCCAACAAGGCTGCGGTGAAACTGGCGGCGCTGGGTTACCCGGTGAAGGAGATGATCGGCGGGGTGACGGGGTGGCTCGATGAGGGGTTTGAGTTGAGTGTTGAGGTGGTGCGACCGGCCAGCGCGGTGGTCAGTTGCGAGTGTTGAGGTAGCCGCTGTAGGAGCAAAGCTTGCTCGCGATGTCATCCTTGAGATCGCCATCGCGGGCAAGCCTTGCTCCTACAATGACTTTTCACACTGCAACCCACCACTGATCCAGCGTCCCCCGCAACCACTCAAACACCGCCGCATGGGCGGCACTGTCATCCTGATCCCGTGGCAACGGCGATTCCTCGGCAAAGTGCTGGTTAAGCATCGCCACCGAACCGGCATCCCACTCCGGATGAAACTGCAACCCCACCCGCGTCGGTCCGACCCGATACATCTGCTGCGCGCACGCCGCGCTGCTGGCGAGTAACTGCGCGCCGGGCGGCAAATCGATCGCGTCTTCGTGCCATTCCAACACGTTCAATGCCTGGCCATCCGTGAAGCTGACGGTGGTCCAGCCGGTTTCGGGACGGGCCATGCGCCGCACCGTCCCGCCCAGGCTCAGGGCCAACAACTGCGCCCCCAGGCAAATCGCAAACACCGCCGCGCCTTGCTCAAGGGTGGCCGCCAGCCACTGGCGTTCCGCTTCCAGCCACGCCGGCCCCGCGTTGGATTCATAAGGCCCGCCCAGCACAATGACGGGCTCCGCACCCACGGGCGGCAACTGCCCGAGATCGGCGCGAAAAACCTTCAGCGTGATCCCGCGCAGGCTCGCCCATTTGGCAATCGCCCCCGGACCTTCGGCAGGGTGGTGCTGGATCAGGTTCAACTCGGGCATCACGGTTCTCTGGCGGATGGAAGAATGGCGACCAATGTGCCGCAAAACCACTGCCATCGCCAGCGACAGGTCGGCGGTGTTTTTGCTGCGACTGTTCAGTCAGATCAGCGCCAAAACCTTGTAGGTTTTATCCGAAACAGAGTCTTGTCCTACAGTCCTTGCACTGCCGTGGCGCACAGGTCTAAACCGCACAATCCGCAGGCCACTTTTCTATAAGTATTTGTCGCTTAAACACAATTTGCCCTCCAGCCACCGCTCTAGACTGCCGGCCACTTCGGTTTTCACCCGACCGAAAGCGACCAATCGAAAGCTGCCAATAAAAGCCTCCGCACACAGGAGTTATAAATGAAGAAGCTAGTGATGTTCGGTGCCCTGGCACTGTCGATGTTGTCCCTGACCGCTGTGGCCGAAGACGCCAAGCCGATTCGCATCGGTATCGAAGCCGGTTACCCGCCATTCTCGATGAAAACCCCTGACGGCAAACTCACCGGTTTCGACGTGGACATCGGCGACGCGCTGTGTGAGCAGATGAAAGTGAAGTGCGTGTGGGTCGAGCAAGAGTTCGACGGCCTGATCCCGGCCCTGAAAGTGAAGAAAATCGACGCGATCCTGTCGTCCATGACCATTACTGACGACCGCAAGAAAAACGTCGACTTCACCATCAAGTACTACCACACCCCGGCGCGCTTCGTGATGAAGCAAGGTTCCGACGTCAAAGACCCGCTGACCGAGCTCAAGGGCAAGAAAGTCGGTGTGCTGCGCGCCAGTACCCACGACCGCTACGCCACCGAAGTGCTGGTTCCGGCCGGGATCGAGCTGGTGCGCTACGGCTCCCAGCAGGAAGCGAACCTGGACATGGTCTCCGGTCGTATCGACGCGATGCTGGCCGACTCGGTCAACTTGAGTGACGGTTTCCTGAAAACCGACGCCGGCAAAGGCTTCGAATTCGTCGGCCCGACCTATGAAGACGCCAAGTACTTCGGCGGCGGCGCCGGTATCGCTGTGCGCAAGGGTGACACGGCGCTGGCTGACCAATTCAACACCGCCATCACCGAGATCCGCGCCAACGGCAAGTACAAGCAAGTGCAGGATAAGTACTTCAACTTTGATGTGTACGGCGGCGAGTAATCCAGCCGGATAAAAAAGTGGCTACCGTTGACGCGGTGGCCATTTTTTTTATGCCTTCATGATCTATCCTGCGAACACATTTCCCCTGTAGGAGCTGCCGAAGGCTGCGATCTTTTGATCTTGTTTTTAAAAGCAAAATCAAAAGATCGCAGCCTTCGGCAGCTCCTACGCTTAGGCATCGACAGGACCCGTATATGCAACGTATCGACCATCCATTGCCGTGGAGCCATTTGGGCACCGAACGCACCCTCAGCGTGTTTCGTTATGGCACGGGCACCCGCAAGGTTTACATCCAGGCCAGCCTGCACGCCGACGAACTGCCGGGCATGCGCACGGCCTGGGAGCTGAAAAAACGCCTGGCCGAACTCGAAACCCAGGGCCAGTTGCAGGGCGTGATCGAACTGGTGCCAGTGGCCAACCCCATCGGTCTTGACCAGCACCTGCAAGGCGCGCACATGGGTCGCTTTGAACTGGGCAGCGGCAAGAATTTCAACCGTGCGTTCGTCGAACTGAGCGCACCGGTCTCCGCATTGATCGGTGCTCAGTTGGGCGATGATGCCGAGGCCAATATCGCGCTGATTCGCCAGACCATGGGCCAGGTGCTCGACGGTCTGCCGGCGCCGGCCTCGCAACTGGAAGCCATGCACCGTTTGTTACTGCGCCACGCCTGCGAAGCTGACATCACCCTGGATTTGCACTGCGACTTCGACGCGGCGATTCACCTGTACGCGTTGCCGCAACACTGGCCGCAATGGCAGTCCCTGGCGGCGCGGTTGAAGGCGGGCGTGGCGTTGTTGTGCGAAGACTCCGGCGGCAGCTCGTTCGATGAGTCGTGCTCGACACCGTGGTTGCGCCTGGCGCAGTTGTTCCCGGACGCGGCGATTCCACCGGCCAACCTGGCGACGACGCTGGAGCTGGGCAGCATGGGCGACACCCGCGTCGATCAGGCCCAGGCCAATTGCGAGGCGATTCTGGGGTTCCTCGCCGAACAGGGTTTTATCGCCGGCACCTGGCCGGCGGCCCCGAGCGAGTGCTGCGAAGGCATGCCGTTCGCCGGCACCGAGTACCTGTTCGCCCCGCACCACGGCGTGGTGAGTTTTCTGCGTGATTCCGGCGAATGGGTCGAGCAGGGCGATGCGCTGTTTGAAGTGGTCGATCCGTTGAACGACCGGGTCACCACCGTGACGGCCGGGACCAGCGGCGTGTTGTTTGCGATTGATCGTGGGCGCTATACCCAGCCGGGGACGTGGCAGGCGAAGGTTGCCGGGCGTGAGGCGTTTCGCGTCGGCAAATTGACCAACGACTGATCCGGGATTTTCGCTGCTTTTGAAGGCCTCTTCGCGGGCAAGCCTTGCTCCTACGGATCAGCGGTAACCTGTAGGAGCAAAGCTTGCTCGCGATGGCGGCATCAGCCACACCAAAAATCCCCAGGTGTTAGGGTGTCCCCCGAATCCTGAGCCCCGTGAAGGAAGGTTTATGTTGAAGTTTCTCGCTCTGTCCATGCTGCTGGCATCCGCCACGGCCTACGCGCAAACCCCGCTGCAAGCTGATCTGCCGCTTAAATACCTTGAGCAGGCCAACCCTGATTCGCACAACCAGCCGCTGGTGATTTTCCTCCACGGCTACGGCAGCAACGAGCAGGACCTGTTCGGGATCAAGGACGACTTGCCGGCGCAATACACCTTCTTGTCGGTGCAGGCCCCGGTGGCGCTGGATGCGGACAGTTATCAGTGGTTTCGCAAGAAGGGCGAAGGTGCCTACAACGGTGAAACCGATGATCTGAAGACTAGCGGCCAGGTGTTGCTGGATTTCATCGCCCAAGCGGCGAAGAAATATCACACCGAGGCCAACAAGGTTTACCTGGTGGGGTTCAGCCAGGGCGCGATCATGTCCTACGAAGTAGGCTTGCGCCATCCCGAGGCGGTGGGCGGGATTGCGGCGTTGAGCGGGCGGATTCTGCCGGTGCTCAAGGCTGAGCTCAAACCGGACGAAAAACGCCAGAAACTGGCGATTTTCATCGGCCATGGCACCAAGGACCCACGCTTGCCTTATGTCGACGGCACGGCTGCTGACAGCCTGTTGCAGAAGCTCTCACTCAAGCCGGAGTTTCATGGCTACGAGGGTTTGGGCCACAACATCAGCGCCGCCGAAATCGCGGATCTGGACGCCTGGTTACAACGCCTCAACCCGTGAGTCGTGCGGGTTACTTGCCGGTGATCTGGTTGACCAACGTATCGTGGCCAGCCTTGTCGTTCGGACGGGAGATGATCTGAATCACCGCCATCCGGCTGCCGGACCCGGCCATCAGTGTGGTGGTCAGGGTCTTGCCGCCGCCCTGGGTGGCGGTGCTGTCCACCTGGCGCAGGCCCAGGCCGGTGCTTTTCTGGGTCAGGCTTTTTTCGCTGAGTTTGTTGAAGTCCGGCAGGGCCTTGCGTTGCGCGGCATCGAATTCGGACACGGTGTTGTCGAGGAATTCGCCGTCGTTGTCCTTGACGGTAACGCCGGGTGGCAACGTGTTTTCGGCGGCGATGACCACGGTTTTGGTGGCTTCGTTGGCGTACATGGTGCCGGAAGCACCGGTGGCGCCGGATGGCAGCGGGTTGGCCACGAATCCCTTGGGCAGGGTGAAACTGAATTTGCCGCCGAGCATCGAGACTTTGGCAGGCGCGTCGCCGCCAGTGGCTTTGGCGGCATAAGCATTCACGGCCCCCAGGCTGGCAACCGCCGTTAACAACAGGACAACGGCTTTTTTACTGAACAGTGACATGGGAAATTCTCCAGGGGTGGTCGCGCTAGGGGGCGATCATCCCACGGAGGTTGCAGGTCACTCCAGCCCGAATTCCGCAGCCTGTCTGATCAAATGCAAAATCTGTGGGAGCGGGCTTGCTCGCGAAGAGGCCGTGTCAGTCAACATCATCGTTGGCTGATACACCGCTTTCGCGAGCAAGCTCCCACAGTGGCATGGGGTGGGTCAGTTGAATCGGGTTACTACGCCTGATTTTGCGGAAACAGATTGCGGCGGGTTTCTTCGTCGAATTCAGCCTTGAGCACCAGTTTTTCCTTCAAACCGTGAGCACGCTGGGCCGCCGGGCGGGCGCTGATATCGTCGAACAGGCGCTTGACGTTGGGGTACGCCGCCAAACCGTTTTCCCCGAGGATGTACGGCGCGTAGTTGGCCCAGCCCCACAGCGCCATGTCGGCGATGCTGTAGGTGTCGCCGGCCAGGTATTGATGGTCGGCCAGGCGCTGGTCGAGCACACGGTAATGACGTTCGACTTCTTTCAGGTAACGGTTTTTCGCGTAGGCCAGGTCTTCCGGGGCGTGGTGCAGGAAGTGCACCGCTTGACCGGAAAACGGCGACAGACCGGTGGCGATGAACATCAGCCAGGACAGCAACTCAGCCTGACCGGCGACCGAGGTCGGCAGAAAACGCTGATGCTTTTGCGCCAGGTGCAGCAGGATCGCTTGGGAATCGAACACCGTCGCGTCGCCGTCCACCAGGGCCGGGACCTTGGCATTCGGGTTGATCGCCAGGAACGCCGGCAAATGTTGCTCGCCTTTGAAGGTGTCGACGCCGATCAGCTCGTAAGGTGTTTGCAGCTCTTCCAGCAGCAGGGCGACTTTCATCGGATTCGGCGAAGGGTGGAAAAAGAATTTCATGGGGTAGGCCTCAGTCAGTGGGTAGGAACTGAGGCTGATGGTGGGCCAAACTTGTTCGATTGACGTACGAGGTTGTTGGTCTACTCGTTCGAAGATATCGAACGAGTGGCGGGTGCCGGTTTGGCCAGCAGACGTCGTGTTACCCCAAGCATGCCCACGGACACCGCCACGCCAAGGGCAAACGCCGTCAAACCGATGCGCGGCAAGGTCAGCGCCAACACCAGGCAGAACGCCGCGAACGAATACATGCCGGTGGCGGTGGCGCGCAACAACGCGGCAGTGAAGGCCGGGCCACGGGTTTGCTGGGAGAACACCGCCATCACGCTGCCCAACACCGGGAACACCGCCAGCAAACCGCTCCAGCGCTCACCCACGGTGCTGGCCAACAGCGTGACCGCCAGGGTCAGCAGGGCGCCGGCCGCCATGCGCAGCAGCAGTTTGTCGGACTTGGGTTTGGGCCCTGAAACCATCGGTTGTACCGACGGAAACAGATAAGGCGCGGCCAGCAGGGCGGTGGCGGCGGCGATCACCGAGAAAGTCAGGGACGGAGGGATCACCGACAGCACGATGGCCACCAAGGCCCACACCAGCAGCGACACCGCCAGCGCCCAGGGCCACGGGGCTCGTTGCGCGACTTGGGCGTAGGTGACGAAGAAAGCGATCATCGCGAACATTGCCGAGAGGGCGGCGGTCGCGGCTTGGGCGGCGAACACCTGGCCTTGTTCGATGGCGAGGAAAAACAGAATCGGCCCGACCACCACCGGCAACCCCGACAGCCAACCGGCCACGCTCGGCCCCCACCGTTTGCCCGCCAGGGAAATCAGCAGCAGGAACCCGGGAATCACCAACAGCTTGAGCATCAGCACGCACGCACCTCCGACCTGTGTGAGGCGGCCACGTTAGCATTGCCCACGATGGATTGCTCTAGGAATGGGAGGGTTTTGTATACAAAATTTCAGACTCTTTAAAATTGTACAGAGTGACCTTTTGCGTATAGGTTTTAGGAAGGATTTCAGCGCAAATCGAGCCGCCATGAACAGATCACTTTCGCGCCTTCGTCACGGCCTCTGGCTGCTGCCCCTGCTCGCCACCCAAGCCCTGGCCAATTGGCAGGAGGGCGTGCCCGGCGCGCAGATCATCGGTACCGGTGAATTTCGGGTGTTTGGCTTCGATGTCTACAACGCCCGGCTCTGGAGTGCCGCGCGACCGCTGGCGACGGATCAGCCGTTTGCCCTGGAGCTGATCTACCAACGCACCATTTCCCGGGATGACCTGGTGCAGGCCAGCGTCGATGAAATCAAGCGCTTGTCCGGCGCGTCGGTCAGCGCCGGGCAACTGGCGGATTGGCAGGCGCAGATGCAGCAGTCGTTCGTCGATGTGCAGGCCGGCACGCGGATCACCGGGGTTTATTTACCGGGGCAGGGGGCGCGGTTCTTTGTCGGCCAGCAGTTGCAACATGAAGTGAAAGACCCGCAATTCGCCCGGGCCTTCTTCGACATCTGGCTCGACCCGCGTACCCGTAATCCCGAGTTGCGCCAGCAATTGCTGGGCAGCGCCAAACCTTGAGGAGGTCGCCATGCTGAAACGGCTGATGCTGGTGTTGTTCGTGTGCCTGGCCGGTTGCGGCGGCGTCGATGTGCAGCGCTATAAAGAGCAAAACCCGAAGCTCGATTTGCCGGGGTTCTTTATCGGCCGGGTCGACGGCTGGGGTATGTTCCAGAAACGTTCGGGGGAGGTGATCAAACGCTTTCATGTGCTGATCAACAGCCGCATGGACGGCCCGAATCTGATCATGCATGAGGACTTTACCTACAGCGACGGCAGCAAACAGACCCGGGTCTGGACCCTGCACCCGGACGGACCTGGACGTTGGCGTGGCACGGCGGGGGATGTGGTTGGCGAGTCCAGCGGTGAAGTGGCCGGCAATGCGTTGCACTGGCGCTATGTGCTGAGCCTGCCGGTGGACGACAAGGTCTATCAGGTGCATTTCGATGACTGGATGTACCTGCTCGACCCGGACACCATGGCCAATCGTTCGGCCATGACCAAGTTCGGCTTCGAACTGGGTCAGGTCACCCTATTCTTCCGCCGCCACGGTACCCCGTAGGAGCTGCCGAAGGCTGCGATCTTTTGATCTTGATCTTGATCTTGAAAAAACAAGATCAAAAGATCGCAGCCTTCGGCAGCTCCTACGGGGGGTGGTGTGTAGCCTGTAGGGGGGTGGAACGTCTAAGCTGCGCCTTTCCAATTGTTTCTGGATGTTTGCGTGAAATTCAGTTTTTTGCCTAAAGTCGCCACGGCGCCGTTTTGTCCGCCGGAAGTGGCCGGCAGTGTCGTCGTTGATCCGAGCGCGTCGTTCTTCAAGCGGATGCTGCGTTTCGCCGGCCCGGGTTTGCTGGTGTCCATCGGCTACATGGACCCCGGTAACTGGGCGACCGCCATTGAAGCGGGTTCGCGATTTGGCTACAGCTTGCTGTTTGTGGTGTTGCTGGCAAGCCTGGCGGGGATGGTGGTCCAGTGTTTGTGTTCGCGCCTGGGCATCGCCACCGGGCGGGATCTGGCGCAATTATCCCGGGATCGCTACAGCACCCGCACCGCACGCACCCAATGGGTACTGGCGGAAATCTCGATCATTGCCACTGACCTCGCCGAAGTGCTCGGCTGCGCCCTGGCGTTCCATTTGCTGCTGGGCTGTTCGCTGACGTTCGGTATCGCGTTGACCGCGTTTGACACGCTGCTGGTGCTGGCCTTGCAGAACCGTGGCTTCCGTCGTCTGGAGGCGATCATGCTGGTGCTGGTCGCCACCATCGGCGTGTGTTTCTTCGTCGAACTGATGTTGATCAAACCTTACTGGCCGGACGTCGCCCGTGGTTTCACCCCGTCACTGTCGGCCATTGGCGATGCGGCGCCGCTGTACATTGCCATCGGTATTCTCGGGGCCACGGTGATGCCGCATAACTTGTACCTGCACACCTCGATTGTACAAACCCGGCTGATCGGCAAGGACCTGGCCAGTAAGCAGGACGCGGTCAAACTGGCGCGCATCGACACCATCGGCTCCCTGGCGCTGGCGCTGCTGGTCAACGCGGCGATCCTGATTCTGGCCGCCGCCGCGTTCCACACCACCGGGCACAGCGATGTGGTGGACATCCAGGACGCCTATCACTTGCTCGATCCGCTGGTGGGCGGCGCGTTGGCCAGCGTGCTGTTTGGCGTCGCGCTGCTGGCCTCCGGGCAGAGTTCGACCTTCACCGGGACCATCGCCGGCCAGGTGATCATGGAAGGCTACCTGAACCTGCGGATTCCTTGCTGGCAACGGCGCTTGATCACCCGTGGGCTGGCGCTGATCCCGGCGTTTATCGGCGTGTGGCTGATGGGCGACAACGCGATTGGCAAGTTGCTGGTGCTGAGCCAGGTGGTGCTGAGCCTGCAATTGCCGTTTGCGTTGTACCCGTTGATCAGCATGACCAACGACAAAAAACTCATGGGGCCGTTTGTGAACCGGTGGCCGACGCGGGTGTTGGCGTGGGGATTGTTTGGGGTGATCAGTGCGGCGAATGCCTGGTTGATTTTGCAGTTGGTGGTTTGAAGATCAAAAGATCGCAGCCTTCGGCAGCTCCTACAGGAGAACGCATTCCCATGTAGGAGCTGCCGAAGGCTGCGATCTTTTGCATTTCACGCAAACGCCTCCATCACAAAATCGATAAACACCCGGGTCTTGGCCGCCATCAGCGTGCGGCTCGGGTAGTACAGCGAGATCGGCCCCGCATCGGCATGCCAGTCCGGCAACAGCCGCACCAGTTCACCGCGCTGGATCTGTGTGACCACGTCCGGCAGCACCAGCAGCGTCACCCCCAGGCCCAGCAACGCAGCCTCGCGCATCGCCGCCGGGTCATTGAGCACGATGTGTTCATTCAGGCGTGCGCTGGCTTCCAGGCCTGCGCCATCGCGCATCATCCATTGCCGAACCCGTCCGGTGCGAATGCCGCGCATTACGATGCCGGTATGGTCGAGCAAGTCCGTCGGGTGGACGGGCAGGGTGCGTCCGGCCAGGTAGGCCGGTGAGGCCACGGCGACGATGTCCGCCGCTGCCAACCGTCGCGAGATGACCCCGGGCGTCAATTCGAAACCGCCACCGATGGCCGCGTCGTAGCCTTCGGCAATCAAGTCCACCTGACGATTTTCGAAGTGCCACTCAGGCTTGATCAACGGATAACGCGCCAGGAACCCCGGCAGCAGCGGCAGCATATGGCCGATGCCGAAGGTCGGCGCCAGGCTGACCTTGAGCACGCCGGCCGGCTCGCCATGCTCGTTGCTCACCGCACTGATCGCGGCCTGCAACGATTCCAGATTGCCGCCGATACTCGCCAAAAAACGCTCTCCGGCTTCGGTCAGCGACAACTTGCGGGTCGAGCGCTGGAACAGCCGCACGCCAATGTTGCGCTCCAGCATCGCCACGTTGCGACTGACCGCCGCCGGAGTCAGTGCGAGCAATCGCGCGGCGGCGGAAAAGCTGCCGGTTTCGGCGCTGCGCACAAAGGATTCGAGGTTGGCGAGGGTTTCCATGGCGATTACCTGATAGCAATACTTGAAGATCATTCAAATCATTACCGGCTAATCAAGCCCTAATGGCAAGCGCAGTATTCGCTCCAACGACAACCCACTTGGAGTGAACAACCATGAGCACTATCGGAATCATCGGCGCTGGCGCCATCGGCTCAGCCTTCGCAAGAGCCCTGTCCCGTCAGGGCATTGAATTGGTCATCGCCAACAGCCGTGGGCCGCACACCCTGGCGGCGCTGGTGGAAGAACTCGGGCCCACCGCCCGTGCCGGCACCCGCGAAGAAGCGGCTGCCCAGGACATCGTGCTGGTGGCGGTCAATTGGTCGAAATTGCCGACAGCATTGGCCGGGCTGCCGGATTTTGCCGGGCGAATTGTGCTCGACGCCAACAACTCGATTGAGGCGCCATCGTTCAAAGCGGTGGATTTGCAGGGCCGCACGTCCAGTGAAGTGTTCGCCGAATGGGTGCCGGGGGCACGGGTGGTGAAGGCGTTCAATCATCTGGTGGCGCGGTTGCTGGAGAGCGATCCGGCGGCGGAGGGTGGCAAGCGGGTGCTGTTTTTCTCGGGCGACGATGCCGAGGCGAAAGCAACCGTGGCAGAGCTGATCGAGCGGCTGGGGTTCTGCGGGATTGACCTCGGAACACTGAGCGTTGGCGCACGGCTGGCGCAATTCCCGGGCGGGCCGCTGCCGATCCTGAATCTGGTCAAATTCGGCTAACGAAACAACGACACCCCCGTAGGAGCTGCCGAAGGCTGCGATCTTTTGATCTTGTTTTTGAAGAGCAAGATCAAAAGATCGCAGCCTTCGGCAGCTCCTACGGGGGGCGTATTTTTAGAGATGTGTATGACCCGGTGTGACGTCAGTCGCACCGGGTGTTTTGCCAGGCAGTGAACGGATATTCGTGGGTCCCCGCACCGTCTGTTGAACGCGTTAAGCCCGTTCGATCGCCAATGCCACGCCTTGACCACCGCCGATGCACAGGGTGGCGAGGCCTTTTTTGGCGTCACGCTTGATCATTTCGTGCAGCAAGGTCACCAGCACCCGGCAACCCGACGCACCGATCGGGTGGCCCAGGGCAATGGCGCCGCCGTTGACGTTGACCTTGTTCAGGTCCCATTCCAGGTCCTTGGCCACGGCCAGGGATTGCGCAGCGAAGGCTTCGTTGGCTTCGATCAGGTCCAGTTGGTCAATCGACCAGCCAGCCTTGCTCAGGCAGCGACGAGTCGCCGACACCGGGCCGATACCCATGATCGCCGGATCGACGCCCGCGTTGGCGTAAGCCGCGATTTTCGCCAGCACCGGCAGGCCCAGGGCCTTGGCTTTTTCGGCGCTCATCAGGATCACGGCAGCGGCGCCGTCGTTCAGCGACGAGGCGTTACCGGCGGTCACCGAACCGTCCTTCTTGAAGGCCGGTTTCAGTTTGGCCAGGGCTTCGGCGGTGGTGCCGGCCCGTGGTTGTTCGTCGGTGGCGAAGGACAGCGGATCGCCCTTGCGCTGCGGGATCAGGATCGGCGTGATTTCATCGACAAAACGCCCGGCTTCGATGGCTGCCGAGGCTTTTTGCTGGGAGGCGGCGGCGAAAGCGTCCTGTTGCTCGCGGGTCAGGTTGTACTTGTCCGCGACGTTTTCGGCGGTGATGCCCATGTGGTAATCGTTGAACGCATCCCACAGGCCGTCGCTGATCATGGTGTCGACGATTTGCGCGTGCCCCATGCGCAGACCGGTGCGCGCGCCCGGCATCACGTAGTTGGACAGGCTCATGTTTTCCTGGCCGCCGGCAATGATCACCTCGGCGTCGCCACAGCGAATCGCCTGGGTCGCCAGGTGCAGGGCCTTGAGGCCCGAACCGCAGACCTTGTTCAGGGTCATCGCGGGCACGCTGAACGGCAGGCCAGCCTTGATCGCCGATTGGCGCGCAGGGTTTTGCCCGGCGCCGGCGGTCAATACCTGGCCCATGATCACTTCATCGACTTGCGCCGGGTCGAGCCCGGTTTGCGCCAGCAACTGACGGATCACCGCAGCACCCAGGTCAACGGCGGACACACCGGCCAAGGCACCCTGGAAACTGCCAATGGCGGTACGGGTGGCGGCAACAATAACGACGTCTTGCATGGAAAGATTCCTCACTGGGCAGCGAACTGCATTTCCGGAACGTTATCCGGCACGATCAACTTACCGGCGGTTTTCGCGACGATTTCTTCGACGCTGACGCCTGGCGCGCGTTCTTTGAGAATGAACGCGCCGTCCTTGATTTCGAGGTAGGCGAGGTCAGTCAGCACGCGCTTGATGCACCCGGCGCCGGTCAGCGGCAGGCTGCATTGGGACAACAGTTTGGACTCACCGTCCTTGGACGCGTGGGTCATGATCACGATGATGTTGTCGGCGCCCGCCACCAAATCCATGGCGCCGCCCATGCCCTTGACCAGTTTGCCGGGGATCATCCACGAGGCGATGTTGCCGTGTACATCGACTTCGAAGGCGCCGAGCACGGTCAGGTCGACATGCCCGCCGCGGATCATCGCGAAGGACTCGGCCGAGGAAAAAATCGACGCGCCGATGCGTGCGGTCACGGTTTGCTTGCCGGCGTTGATCATGTCGGCATCAATGGTTTCTTCAGTCGGAAAAGGACCCATGCCGAGCAAGCCGTTTTCCGACTGCAGCATGACTTCCATGCCTTCGGGGATGTAGTTGGCGACCAGGGTCGGAATGCCGATGCCCAGGTTCACGTAGAAGCCGTCCTGCATTTCGCGGGCGACGCGTTGAGCCATTTGTTCGCGGGAAAGTGCCATTGTTGTTATTCCTTCATTCGGTCCGGGGGCAGGGGATCACTTACGCACGGTGCGCTGTTCGATGCGCTTCTCGAACGTGCCGCAAATGATCCGGTCGACGTAGATGCCAGGGGTGTGGATCTGCGACGGGTCCAGCTCGCCGGGTTCGACGATTTCTTCGACTTCGACCACGGTGATCTTGCCGGCGGTGGCGGCCAGGGGGTTGAAGTTCTGGGCGGTGTGGCGATAGATCACGTTGCCGAAATGGTCGGCTTTCCAGCCTTTGACGATGGCGAAGTCACCGGTGATGGATTCTTCCATCAGGTACTTGCGACCCTTGAACTCACGCACTTCCTTGCCTTCGGCCACCGGAGTACCGACGCCGGTGGCGGTAAAGAACGCCGGGATGCCGGCACCGCCTGCGCGCATTTTTTCGGCGAGGGTGCCTTGGGGGGTCAGGTCGACTTCGATGGCGCCGCTGAGCAGTTGCTCCTCGAACATCTTGTTCTCGCCCACGTAAGAGGCGACGACTTTGCGAATCTGCCGGTCTTCCAGCAGCACGCCGAGGCCGAAACCATCGACGCCGCAGTTGTTGGAAACCACGGTGAGGTCGCGGGTGCCTTTGCGCTTGATCTCGGCGATGAGGTTTTCCGGGATACCGCACAGGCCGAAGCCGCCAGCGATCACGGTCATGCCGTCTTCAAGACCTGCAAGGGCTTCCTCGTAGGAACTCACGCGCTTGTCGAAACCTGCCATATGCACCTCTTTTATTCTTTATGGGCGGCTGGCTAGCCGTAGTGGGGATGAGTGTCGCGCCGGGGGATTCATTTGTTAAGTTGATTTTTAAGGTTGATTGATAGATAAAACTCACCAATCAACGCCGTAGGAGCTGCCGAAGGCTGCGATCTTTTGACTTTGATCTTTTGTGAGCTTCAAACCGTCGGAAATCAAGATCAAAAGATCGCAGCCTTCGCAGCTCCTACGCTTATAACTGGAGCGAAGCGACCATGACCGTCAAGCAGATCCGCGCCTTCCTGGCCGTGGCCCAGAGCCTGAGTTTCGCCGTGGCCTGCGAGCGCTTGCACCTGTCGCAATCAGCGCTGAGCCTGACCATCAAGGCCCTGGAAGAAGGCCTGGGCGGGCGCCTGTTCAGCCGCAACACCCGCAACGTGGCGCTGACCCCCGAAGGCGAATCCCTGGTGCCGCTGGCCCGGCGCCTGATCGCCGATTGGGACAACGCCGAAGATGAACTGCGTCAACGCTTCACCCTGCAACGCGGCCGCGTGACCCTGGCGGCGATGCCGTCGTTTGCCGGCAACCTGCTGCCGCCGATCCTCAAGACTTTCCGCGCCCGTTACCCGAAGGTCAACGTCACGGTCAACGACGTGATCAACGAGCAAGTGCTGGAAATGGTCCGCGACCGCCAGGTTGAACTCGGTGTGTCGTTTGAACCGGCCCACAGTACTTCGCTGGAATTCACCCCGTTGTACATCGACCGCTTTGTCGCGGTGGTGCCCCATGACTCGGCGCTGGCGAAACTCGACGACATCGACTGGCAGACCTTGTTGAAGGAACCGTTTATCACCTTGCAACGACCGTCCACGGTGCGGGTGATGCTCGAAGAACACTTGCAGGCCCGGGGCATGAAATTGCCGGTGGAATTTGAAAGTCATCAACTGGCAACGGTCGGGCGCATGGTCGCCAGCGGTTTGGGTGTGAGCGCGGTGCCGGCGTTGTGTGTGCGGCAGATGCAGGAACTGGGCGCGCACTGCATCACCTTGCGCGACCCGGTGGTGGAACGGGCGATTGGCGTGCTGACCAAACCGGGGCATGAACTGTCGGCGGCGGCGCAGGCGTTGTTCGATATTTTCAAGGAAGCCAACCTCGGCCAGCGCCTGACACCCTGAGTTAACGACAAACCCCCGTAGGAGCTGCCGAAGGCTGCGATCTTTTGACTTTGTTTTTTAAGATCAAGATCAAAAGATCGCAGCCTTCGGCAGCTCCTACGGGGTAAGGCGTTGTGTCAGGAGCGGCAGGAGTTGTTCGCAGGAACCTTCGATTTTCATATCCAGGATGTCATCCGCCCGGGTCTTGCCCAGGTTGATCGCAATCAGCGGTTTGCCTTGATCCACCACCGCCCGGCACAACCGAAACGCCGAATACGCCATCAACGATGACCCCACCACCAGCAACCCCGCCGCGTGCTCAACCGCCGCCATGGCTTTGGCCGCTGTCACCTGCGCGACGTTCTCGCCAAAAAACACCACGTCCGGTTTCATCCGTTCCTCGCCACAATGGGGGCAGTGTGGCACTTGGAACCGCGCTTCAAATGCCGGGTCGAGCAGGGTGTCGCCATCCGGTGCCTGCATCGCATCGACCCCGGCCAGGTACGGGTTTTGTGCTTCCATCACGCGTTGAATCGCATCGCGCTCGCTGCGCTGGCCGCAATCCAGGCACAGCACCCGGTGCAGGCTGCCGTGGAGTTCGATCACGTCATGGCTGCCGGCCTGGTCGTGCAAGGTGTCGACGTTCTGGGTGATCAGCCCGCCAATCTGTCGCGAACTCTGCAGGCTGGCCAGCGCCTCATGGGCCGCGTTCGGGCTGGCCAGGCGCACCCGTGGCCAACCGAGCATCGCCCGCGCCCAATAGCGGCGCCGGGACTCCGGGGCAGCGAGGAATTCCTGGTACATCATCGGCTGGCGGCCACGGCGCACGCCCTGGTTGTCGCGGTAGTCCGGAATGCCCGATGGGGTGCTGATGCCGGCACCGGTCAGGACAGCGAATGGCTGGTCGGCCATTAACTGCTGGAGGCGGTCGAGTTGTTCGCGGATGAGGCTATCGAGCATGTTCAACACTCCGGAGGGGCCTTGAGTGTGTGCAGGGTAGCATTTGCCGATCACCCGGACCGTTGCACAATCGTGACGCCCCCCCAACCTCACCACGCACCCGTCCGTAGGAGCTGCCGAGTGAAACGAGGCTGCGATCTTTTGATCTTTTTTTTTCACAATCAAGATCAAAAGATCGCAGCCTTCGGCAGCTCCTACGGGGGTGGGGTTATTTGCGGGCTTCCAGAATCAGGTTGAACGGGGTTTGCGTGGCCCGGCGGAAATGCTTGAACCCGGCCTCGGTAAACACCTTTCGCAATCGCGCTTCACCCGCCTGGGCGCCGAGCCCGAGGCCGACCTCCTGGGACAGCGAGTTCGGGGTGCAGATGAAGGTCGATGCGGCGTAAAACAGCCGTCCGACCGGGTTGACGTTATCGTCCAGGGCATCGTTGGCGTAGGGTTCCACCAGCAACACCGTGCCGTCCGGCTTCAGCGAGTCGTAGGCATGCCGCGCCGCACCCACCGGGTCGCCCATGTCATGAAGGCAGTCGAAATAGCAGACCAGGTCATAGTCGGTGCCCGGATAACTTTTCGCCGTGCCCTGGAAGAACCGCGCCCGGCCGGCGACGCCGCCTTCTTCGGCGCGCTGGGTGGCCACGGTCACGGAGGGGGCGTGGTAGTCGAAGCCAACGAACCGTGAATCCGGGAAGGCCTGGGCCATGATCACGGTCGAGGCGCCATGGCCGCAGCCGATGTCCGCCACTTTGGCGCCGGCCTCCAGTTTTTCCACGACGCCTTCCAGCGCCGGCAGCCATTCGGCCACCAGATGCGCCTTGTAGCCAGGACGGAAGAACCGTTCGGTGCCGCTGAACATGCACGGATGATGCTCGCCCCACGGCAAAGCGCCGTTGCCGCGAAAGGCGCTGATCAGTTTGTCCTTGTCGTGGAAAAACGACGCCACCACCCCGATACCGCCGGCGATGTACACCGGCGAGTCTTCGATGGCCAGCGCCAGGGCTTGTTCTTCGGGCAGCCGGAACTGGCCGTCCCGGTGTTCCATATAACCGGATGCGGCGTGGGCGCTGAGCCATTCGCGCACCAGGCGCGGGTGGCAACCGGTCTTGTCGGCAAGTGCTTCGGGGCTGACGGGCTGACTGTCGGCCATGGCCCGGTACAGGCCCAGTTCTTCGCCAAGAATGACATTGGCCAGCATCGCCGCGCCGCCCATGTCGTTCACCAGTTTGCCCATGAAATCGTTAAGTCTGGCCTCGTCCATCACGTGTGCTCCTGTGGCAGGATCACGGTCCAGAGGCAGTGTTTAGCGAGGCGTGCGTCCCTGGGCGGTGGTCGTGGGAATGAACCCCTGCGGGGTAATTATCAAGTTTAGTCCGCTGCTCGTGCGGTACTGCCCAAGGCGACGAAAGTGACATGGCCTGATTCCCTGTAGGAGCGAGGCTTGCCCGCGAAGGCGCAGTGTCAGCCAGCATTGATGTTGAATGTGCGGGCCTCTTCGCGGGCAAGCCTCGCTCCTACAGGGGCAGCGTCCGTGTATTGCAGTGTGTATGGATTGGTTGGGGATACATCGGCTGACGTTTTGTGCTGAAACCGCACACAGCCCTGATACACCCCGGCGCTTAACTTGGCTCATCTATTTCCCACTGGATGAGATCAACACCATGCCAATTGCTCCTCTATCCGCGAAGGCCAGCGTCGGGCTGGGCCTGCGTCGCGGTTTATTGAAAGACCTTGAGGCCGCACCGTCCGGTGATTTCGACTTTCTGGAAGTCGCCCCGGAAAACTGGATCGGCATCGGCGGTGCTCATGGCGCGGCGTTGCGGGCATTGGCCGAGCGCTATCCGTTGTCCTGTCATGGCTTGTCCCTGTCGCTGGGCGGGTCGGCGCCGCTGGACGTCGGGTTTTTGCAGGAAGTCCGGGGTTTTCTCGATCACTACAACGTGCCGACGTACAGCGAGCACCTGAGTTATTGCAGCGATGACGGGCATTTGTACGACTTGCTGCCGCTGCCGTTCACCGAAGAAGCGGTGCAGCACGTGGCCGCGCGGATTCGCCAGGCCCAGGACATTCTTGGCCGGCGGCTGGCGATAGAGAACGTCTCCTATTACGCCGCGCCCCGGCAGGACATGGACGAACTGACCTTCACCAACGCCGTACTGCGCGAGGCCGATTGCGACCTGTTACTGGACGTCAACAATGTGTACGTGAATGCAATCAATCACGGCTTTGACCCGCACGCGTTTCTGGCCGGCATTGATTCGGGGCGTGTGGTGGCGATGCATGTGGCGGGGCATTTCGATGAATCCGACACCTTGAAAATCGACACCCACGGCGCTTCGGTCAAACCCCAGGTCTGGTCGTTGCTCGCCGACGCCTACGCCCGGTTCGGCGCGCAACCGACATTGCTCGAGCGTGACTTCAACTTCCCGGCGTACTCGGAACTGGCGGCAGAGTTGCGGACCATTCGCCGCTTGCAAGGTATCGAGGTGAACCATGGATAAGCCGTCGTTGCATCAGCAGCAAGATGTCTTGACCCGCTACCTGCGCGATCCCGAACATTGCGCGCCGCCGGCCGAAATGGACGCCGCACGGGCGCAGGTTTATCGCGACCTGGTGCTCAACAATCTGTCGACGTTGCTCAGCGGGACGTTCCCGGTGTTGGTGAACATCCTCGGTGACCACGATTGGCGCCTGCTGGTGCGGGCCTTCCTGCGTGACCACCGCGCCCGCACGCCGAAATTTGGCGAGATTGCCGAGGAATTTGTCGCGTTTCTGGCGTGCGAACCGCAAGGTGTCTGGCCGTTGTTCATGGCCGAGCTGGCGCATTACGAGTGGGTTGAGATGGCGTTGCAGCAGTCTGATGAGCTGCCGTTACCCGTTAGCGATGCCGGGTTGCTGCTGGAGCGCCCGCTGCGGGTTTCGCCCTTGGCCTGGCCGTTGGCGTATGCCTGGCCGGTGCATTTGCTCGGGCCGGATTATCGGCCTGCTGCCGCGCCGGTTCAGCCGACGTTGTTGCTGGTGCGACGGGCTGAGGATTTCAGTGTGAAGTTTTCCGAATTGAGCCCGTTGGCGTGGCGGTTGTTGCAGCGGATTGGCGAGTTCCCGGAGATGGATGGGCAGGCGCAGTTGCACGGGGTGGCGGTGGAGGCGGGGGCGGTCGGGTTGAGTGAATTTATGGAAAACGGTTTGGCGTTGTTGCGGCAGATGCACCGGGATGGGGTTTTGGCCTTGGCATGAGATCAAAAAATCGCAGCCTTCGGCAGCTCCTACGGGATCGGTGTAGGAGCTGCCGCAGGCTGCGATCTTTTGACGTTGCTTCTAACCCGGCAACCGGAGTTCCGCGCACAACCCGCCACCCTCACGATTGCTCAGCGTCAACGTCCCGCCAATCGCCAGCGCCAACTGCTGGGCAATCGCCAAGCCCAACCCGGTTCCGCCGGTGCTGCGGTTACGCGAACTCTCCACGCGATAAAACGGCTCCATGACCTGCGCCAGTTCGTCCTCGGCAATCCCCGGTCCGCGATCCAGAACCTTGATCGACAACCCGCCACCCGCCAGCGTTTGCACCTGCAATTCGGCGGCTCCTGCGAATTTCAGTGCGTTGTCGGTCAGGTTCACCAGCACCCGGCGCAAGGCGTGGGGCCGGGTGTCGATCACCGCTGAGGTTTTGCCGCCCAATTGCACGTCTTTGCCCATGTCCTGATAGTCGAACACCAGGCTGTCGAGGAATGAATCCAGGTCGGTGCGCCGGGCCTCTTCGGTGGCGCCGTGGATGCTGCGGGCATACGCCACGCCTTCGCGCACCAGGTGTTCCATCTCGCCGAGGTCGTTCCAGAGTTTGTCTTTCTCCGTGGAATCGTCCATGAATTCGGCGCGCAGTTTCATGCGGGTGATCGGGGTTTGCAGGTCATGGGAAATCGCCGCCAGCAGTTGCATGCGCTCTTTCAAATAAGCGGCAATCCGCGCCTGCATGGCGTTGAACGCTCGGGCGGCGTGGGCGACTTCAGTCGGGCCTGTTTCGTCCAGCAGCACCGCATGGGTGTTGGGATCTAGGGTTTCCGAGGCCAGGGCGAGGCGGGTGAGGGGGCGGATGGCGATGCGCACGGCCAGCCAGGTGCAGGCAAGCATCAGCGCCAGTTGCCCGAGCAACACGATCGGCAGCCAGGGCGACAACGGCACCATTGCCGGCCGCACGTCGATCGTCACCGGGCTGCCGTCCGCCAGTTTCAGGTGCACCTGAAAGTGTTTCTGCGGGCCGGGGAGGTCGGTCACGGTCAGCGGGTAGTCCTTGCCGATGGCGTCCTGGATCGAGGTCACCGCAATCGGCGTATCGCCCATGGCCGTGCCCGGTGAGCCTTCGTTCAGCAGGTAACCGTAATTGCGCCGTTCCAGTTGTTGCAGCCAGCCCGCACGTTCTGACGCCGGCAAGCGATTGAGGATGGCGATGGAGGTCGAAACGTCGGTTTCCAGATTGCCGAGCATCGTGTCTTTGGCGCTTTCGTAACGCTCGTAATACTGCGCGCCGAAGGACAGCGCCTGGGCGAGGATCAGCCCGATTAAAAAGATCAGCGACAGGCGTGACGCCAGCGTGCGCGGCCACTGCAGCTTCATGAAGAGGCACCGAGCACTTCCACCGGCAGGGAAAACACATAGCCTTCGCTGCGCACGGTCTTGATGTACGCCGGCTCGCGGGCGTCGTCGAGCAGGCGCTGACGCAAACGGCTGACCAGCAAATCGATGGAGCGGTCGAACAAATCGGCGTCGCGGCCCTGGGTCAGGTTCAGCAACTGATCGCGGTTGAGCACCCGCTGCGGATGATCGAGGAACACCCGCAACAACCGATACTCCGCGCCGCTGAGGGCGACCATGGTGCCGTCCTCGTCGAGTAAGTGCCGGGCCGAGGTGTCCAGCCGCCAGCGGCCGAAGGCCAGCAGGCGACCGCTTTCGGTGACCACCAGATTCGGTGGCAGCATCCGTGTGCGGCGCAACACGGCGTTGATTCGGGCGAGTAATTCACGGGCGGCGAAGGGCTTGACCAGGTAATCGTCAGCGCCCATTTCCAGGCCGATGATGCGGTCAGTTTCGTCGTTGCGGGCGGTGAGCATCAGCACCGGCGTGGCCTTGTGTTTGCCGGCGCGCAGCTCGCGGCAGAGCACCAGCCCGTCGTCCCCCGGCATCATGATGTCGAGCACGATCAGGTCCACCGGCGTGGTCTCCAGGAACGAACGCATCTGCCGCCCATCCGCCACGACCGTGGTGCGCAACCCGTTCTTCTTCAGATAGTTGCCCACCAGCTCCCGAATCTCGCGGTCATCGTCAACGATAAGAATGTGATCGACATGTTCCATGGGGCCAGGCCTCTAATCAGTGGGGGATGTTGCGCAGTCTATCGAGCCTTGGCCCGTTCGCCCGCTGCCCTTTGTATTGCAGTGTATCTGCCGTGTAGACGGATACACGCAGACGCAAAAACCTCGGTTTTCTCAGGTTTTGTATCGCTGTGTATCGGGTGGCGGCGCTGATACGTAGCGATTTATTCAGGCGTTTTCCCGACACAGAGCGGATACCTCACAGGCTTTTAATGGGTTCCATCGAGGCAAGCCCAACCGCCTCGGCCCCACCCACGAAGCCTTGAGGAAACCGCCATGAACACCAAAGCCGTCTGCGCCGCGTGCCTGTTTGCCGCCCTGAACATCTGCACCGTGTCGGCTCGTGCCGAAGCCGCTGTCACCCCGCAAACCTACACCTACGGCACGCATCTGGACATCCAGAAAGTCGTGTCGATGCAACAGGACGCCGGTCCGGCCTGCGGGGTTGTGAATGCGCAACTGACCTACCTCGATTCCCGGGGCGACACCCAGGTTCTGGACTACCGCAAGTTTGCCGATGATTGCCACGACGGCAATTAACCTGCCACCCAATTCCCGTGAACATCCCCGATTCCTGTAGAAGCAAAGCTTGCTCGCGAAGAGGCCGGCCCATTTAACTTTGATGGCGCCTGACCCAGCGCTATCGCGAGCAAGCTTTGCTCCTACAAGGGATCGGGGGGTGTCTGGTCTATCAATTTTCAGGTGAAGCCCCATGCTCCTCATCGCATTCCTGGGCGGCATTTTGACCGTCCTCAGCCCCTGCATCCTTCCGGTCGTGCCGTTCCTGTTTGCCGGCGTCGAGCGCAACCGTTCATCGATCCTGCTGACCCTGGCCGGCATGGCTTTGACCTTCGCGCTGATCTCCAGCCTGGCGGTGGTCAGCAGCGATTGGGTGGTGCAGGCCAACAACACTGGTCGCCATGTTGCGTTGATCGTGATGGTGTTGTTCGCTCTGTCGTTGATTTCTGCGCGCATCGGCGCCTGGCTGGCACGGCCGTTTGTGCGGCTGGGCAATCGCCTGGCCCCGAACACCCGAAAAATGTCCGGGTCGCTGCGTTCGCTGATGATCGGCATCGCCACTGGTTTGCTCTGGGCGCCATGCGCCGGGCCGATCCTCGGCGTGATCCTCACCGGCGCAATGCTGCAAGGCGCCAACGCCAACACCAGTCTGTTGCTGGTGGCCTATGGTCTGGGCAGCGCATTATCCCTGGGCACGTTGATTTTCGCCGGTTGCGGGCTGGTCAATCGCTTGAAGCCGTCAATCCCGGTAACCGGTTGGTTGCGCCGTGGTGCCGGTGTCGCGGTGCTGGCCGCTGCTGCGGTGATCTCCACGGGGGCTGACAACTCGCTGCTGGCCGGCGCCTCGTCCGAAGGCGTCAATCGCGTCGAACAAGGGCTGTTGGAAACCGTGCCCAAGGTGCTCGACTACTTCGTCAGCAAGGCCCGGGCCGACACCGCCCAAGGCGCAATGCCGTCCCTCGATGGCGCCGTGCAATGGCTGAATTCGCCGGCCCTGAACAACGAAGCCCTGAAAGGCAAAGTGGTGCTGATCGACTTCTGGACCTACGACTGCATCAACTGCCAGCACACCGTGCCCTATGTGAAGGACTGGGCGCAGAAGTACGCCAATGACGGTCTGGTGGTGATCGGCGTGCACACCCCGGAATACGGCTACGAACGCATCATCGACAACGTCAAGGATCAGGTGCAAAAACTCGGCATCACCTACCCGGTGGCCATCGACAACAACTACACGATCTGGCGCAACTTCAACAACCAGTACTGGCCCGCCCACTACTTGATCGATGCGAAGGGGCAGGTGCGTTACAGCAACTTTGGCGAAGGTCGCTACGACGCTCAGGAACAGATGATCCAGCAGTTGCTGCAAGAGGCCAACGCACCCGCCGCGTAAGGCATTGCCTCAATGGCTCACAGGTTTCGGACCATGAGCCATTGTTCTTTGTCCCACGCCTGAAAACGTTCCAGCACTGCCCAGCCACGCTTGGCGTGATAGTCGCGCTTGTCCTGGGTGTGCAGATAAAGCGTCGCGACACCGTTGGCTTTGGCTTGCGCGCAAATGCCCTCGATCAACTGTTCCGCCAGGCCTTGGCCCCGCGTCAGGGGAGTGACAAACACACAGGCCAGCCACGGGCCGAGGTCCGGTCGACGGGCCAGATCGGCCTTCGCCAGGGCCGCGCCGCCCAACAATTGATCCCCGTCCAGGGCAATCAGGCCTTTCCAGTCGCCACTGGTTTGCCCGTCGGCAAACTCCCGTTGCCAGTCGGTCAACGGTTGCTCGGCGTATTCGTAATGGAATTGCTGATGAATCCACCCGGCGAAGGTGTCGCAGTGCTGCGGGTGATGGGCGAGCCAGTCGAGGCGCGGTTGCATGGGTTGAGTCCTTTCTGTAGGTCGATTATCAAGCGGTTAAACGCAGGCTTAAGGTAATGACTGCGCAAGGTTCAGCGTCTGGCTACTTGTCTCCCTTCCTCCCGAATAAAGGCTTGAAGTGCGTCCAGAGACCTTCCTCCAGCGCCTGAACATGAAGATTGTCCAGTGCGTCAAATTGATAGAAATCTATTTCGATTCTTGCCTGGATTGAGGTTGCCCAACGAAGCATATGCATTGCATACGTACCCTTGTTCCCGTCAGAAAGGTGTTGTTTCAACCGGCTTCGAAGTTTTTGGGAACGGCCTACATAAAGAGTACTGGACTCATTGACATTGCCATTGACTCGACAGAAATCTTTTTTTCCTTCGTGCTCATTTGATTCTTGCGCTGCACGGGCATCACGAAATGCCCGATCAATACTTGGAATGAGCGAATAATCCTCATCGAGAATCCTGAGGACATAGATGAAATCAGTATCTGCCATTGCCAATGCATGACCCGCCGGAACAACGTCAAGTTTTTCCTTTATGTAAGTTTCACTGAGTTGATTGGTTTCAATCATCACACTAGTCGGTTCAGGAAACACCGTGTTCTGAATCGAGGAGAGAACTCGTTGAAGGGAGGCACTAGCATCTCCAAGCGCTGCTTGCAGGTCAGACGGGTGAATTGGCACTGAAGGCTCCTGAAGAAGTATTTATTGCCCGTTTCGGGGCCGCAACTTTGAAATAGTCGGCTGATAGCTAACGTTCTGTTATTGGGTTGCGCAGTTTAAATCGCTAATGCGGTTTCACTGATTTTTTAAGTCAATTTGCCTGAGGTTTATATCAGGTGGCGCTGGTGGCTACTTAATGAGCGCCACTCTGACCGCGCCGCCATGCCGCCGGCGGAGCCCCGAACTCGCGGCGAAACGCGCGGCTGAACGCGGTGTCGGTCTGGTAGCCGACCTCTTCGGCAATCCGCGCCAATGACGTGTTGCTGCGACGTAACAGGTTGGCAGCCAGCAGCATTCGCCATTGGGTCAGGTACTGCATCGGCGAGCTGCCGACCAGTTGCTGGAACCGCTCGGCCAGTACTGAACGCGAGGTGTTGGCGGTGCGCGCCAGTTCATCCAGGGTCCAGCAGTGAGCGGGTCTTGTGTGCAGGGCATTCAGCGCGGCGCCGACGATCCGGTCGCCCACGCCCGCCAGCCAACCGGTGCGGCCTTCGCTTTGTTCGTTCATGTACAAGCGCAGGACTTCGATAAACAACACCTCGGCCAGTTTCGCCAGCACCCCTTCGCCCCCCGGCCGTGGCGACCGCGCTTCGGCCAGCGCGTAACGCACCGACGACTCCAGCCAGACCCCGGCATTGGAGCCGCGCACATTGACCCGGATCACCGCCGGCAGCCCGGTCAGCATCATGCCCGCCAGGCGCGTATCGCACGCCAGATAACCGCACACCAACCGCGTGACCGCGCCGCCCCCGCCATAACTCAATTGCCGTGGACGCCGCGCCAGCACCGCGTCCAGCCGCGCGCCCGTGGCCGGATCGAGGCCCGGTTCGGAACTCATGCGATGGGCGTCGCCTTGGGGGAAAACCACCACATCCCCCGCCGTCAACCGCAGCGGCGGGGCGTTGCTGAGTTCCACGTAACACTCGCCTTCGGTGATCAGGTGAAAAATCACCACCCGTTCCGCGCCGGGCTCCAGGAACGGTGCCGCAGAATCAGCGCTGGGCGATTGATAGCACCAGGGCGCGGTGAATCGTGCGTTGATGAAAATCGCGCCGATCAGACGCACGACTCGCAGGGTTTGTGACAGGGCGTCCATGGTGATTTCCCGGGTGGGCGAGGGCTGTTTGATTGTGAGCCGGTTGTCCCTCGGCGCGAAAGCTCCGGACGATCGGGCAGCGTTGGCCGACGATCGGGCAGGACGCCGGCCCGCGCTGGCGCGATAGTTGACGAACGGGGCCACTGCCGGCCCCATGCCCATAACAAGAAAGAGAGGTTGCCATGCCGAAGTTCGTCATAGAGCGGGAGATTCCGGGCGCCGGGTCGCTGTCGGAACGGGATTTGAAAGCCGTCTCGCAAAAGTCCATCCGGGCCTTGCGTGAAGTGGGGCCCGAGGTGCAGTGGCTGCAAAGTTACGTCACCGGCGACAAGATCTACTGCGTCTACATCGCGCCGAACGCAGAACTCATCCGGGAACATGCCAGGCAGGGCGGTTTTCCGGCCAACAGCGTCTCGGAGGTCGTGAACATCATCGATCCCACCACGGCGGAGTAGCTGTCCGTCAAAACCTGATCCGTGTTCCAACCCGCGAGGGAGCCACACTTCATGAGTACACCTATTGATCTGACTGCCCTGAAAAATCGCCAAATGGTCGCGTGGGCCAGCGGCGACTACGCCGTGATCGGCACCACGTTGCAGATTGTCGGCGAGCAACTGGCCGAAGCCTGCGACCTGCGCTGCGACGAGCGTGTGCTGGACGTCGCCGCCGGCAACGGCAATGCGACGCTGGCCGCCGCCCGCCGGGGCTGCGACGTGACCTCCACCGACTACGTGGCCGCGCTGCTGGAACGCGGCCAGGACCGGGCGCGGGCCGAGCATCTGGAGGTGACCTTCCAGGTCGCTGATGCCGAAGCGCTGCCCTTTGACGACGCCAGTTTCGACGCGGTGCTGTCGACTTTCGGCGTGATGTTCGCCCCGGACCAGGCCAAGGCGGCCACGGAACTGGCGCGGGTCTGTCGCCCCGGTGGGCGCATCGGCCTGGCCAACTGGACGCCGGAAGGGTTTGTCGGGCAGATGTTCAAGACCCTCGGCCGCCACGTCCCGCCACCGCCCGGAGCCCAGCCGCCCTCGAACTGGGGCGATGAAGCCTGGTTGCACAGCCACTTCGACGACCACGACTTCCTGACCCAGGTCACCCGCCGAACCTTCAACTTTCGCTACCGCTCGGCGGCACACTTCATCGACACCTTCCGCGCCTGGTACGGGCCGGTCCACAAGGCGTTCGCGGCGCTGCCGGTTGACGGCGCGATGGCACTGGAAAGGGACTTTACCGAACTGCTGAACCGGACGAACCGCGCCGCGGAGGCATCGCTGGTGGTGCCAGGTGAATACCTGGAAGTGGTCATCACCCGACGCTGAATAAGGCCCCCCGGTAGGAGCTGCCGAAGGCTGCGATCTTTTGATCTTGATCTTTTGAAGGTCAAGGTCAAAAGATCAAGATCAAAAGATCGCAGCCTTCGGCAGCTCCTACGGGGGGCTCAGTTCGGGATGTTCGCCTCTAGCTTCTTGCCCATGCTGATGCGCGGCTCGACCGCGTAGCCCAGCGACGCATAAAAACCTTTCACGCTGTCATTGCTGCTGACAATCTGCAGGTTGATTTTCAGGCACCCGCGCGCTGTCAGTGCCTGCTCGGCATGGCGCACCAGGCTGGCGCCCAGGCCTTGTCGGCGTTGCGCCGGATCCACCGCAACCGAGTAGAGCCAGCCACGATGGCCGTCGTATCCCGCCATGACCGTCCCCACAACCACGCCTTGCATCAGCGCCACAAAAAACAGACTGTCAGCGGCAGCCAGTTTCTTGTCGATCACCAGGCTTGGGGTGTTGTGCGCGGTTTCGTAGCCGAACGCGGTTTCCCAGAGTTGGATGACGGCGGCGCGGTGGTGCGGGTTGCTGTACTCGACGATGAGGGGCATGGTGGGGCCTTCAAATGGAAGGGGCGACGCTACCTGCATGGGACGGGGCCTGTCCACTCTGCTTTAATCGGTGTTCCGCAAAATCAGGATGCACGTGCAATGGATGCTTTGACGACAACAGCCCTGCTGAGCCTGCTCGCCCGTCGGCGCAGTATCAGACATTACACCGGTGAACCTGTCCCTTTGAGTGCCTTGCTCAATATCCTGTCTGCCGGGCAGGGGCGCACTTCTTTAGAGGGCAAACGTGCGGCGCCCTCGGCACATGCTCTGTATCCATTGACCCTGGGCGTTATCGCTCGGCAGGTCTCAGGGCTGCCATCCGGCTTCTATACCTTCGACCCAGAGTTGGCACAGCTCACGTTGTCCGGCCCTCACCTGGAGGCCGGGGTTCTGAATTCAGCCGCGCTGGGCGATGAAACCTGGCTGGAAAACGCCGCCTTCGTGGTGGTGATCATCAGCAATCGCGATCTGGCACTCCAGCACTTTGCCGAACAGCAAGCGGATGGCCTGAGGGGCGCGCGTTATGTCGACTTCGAGGCCGGTGCGGTCACGCAAAACATGTACCTGGCCGTGACGGCGCAAAGGCTGGGCTCTGTCGTGGTAATGGGGTTTGACGATGCGGCAATGAAACGTGCACTGGAACTGGGTGAAAACCGTCAGCCGGTAGCGCTTTTTTGTGTTGGTCAGCCGCCAGTCTGACCGGCGCCCGGTTGCAGCGTCGGCCCCCATAACCATTGACATCGATCAACCTCCGGTCCGCTACCTCGGCGCAGTCTGGGGTTCGTGCTGAACTCAAGCGCAGGCGCAACCACTGGAGGGCATCATCATGGCGAAGATGAAAGCGGCGATATTCGTTGAAAAGAACCGGATCGTGCTGGAAGACAAACCGATCCCCGAGGTCGGTCCGCTGGATGCACTGATCCGAATTACCACCACCACGATCTGCGGCACGGACGTGCACATCCTGCGCGGCGAATACCCGGTGGCCAAAGGCTTGACCGTCGGTCATGAGCCGGTGGGCGTCATCGAACGCCTGGGTTCGCAGGTGCGCGGGTTTGTCGAAGGTCAGCGGGTGATTGCCGGGGCCATCACCCCGAGCGGGCAAAGTTACGCGTGCCTGTGTGGCTGCGGTTCTCAGGACGGGCCGGACACTCGGCATGGCTTTCGCGCGGCCGGTGGCTGGAAGTTCGGCAACACCATTGATGGCTGCCAGGCTGAGTACGTGCTGGTGCCGGATGCGTTGGCCAACCTGTGTCCGATCCCTGATGGCCTGACGGATGAGCAAGTGCTGATGTGCCCGGACATCATGTCCACCGGGTTTTCCGGGGCGGAGCGCGGCGAAGTGAACATCGGCGATACCGTCGCCGTATTTGCCCTCGGGCCGATCGGGCTCTGCGCGGTGGCCGGGGCCCGGCTCAAGGGCGCGACCACCATCATCGGCGTCGATGCCGTGGCCGAACGAATGACCGTGGCCAAACGCCTGGGCGCGACCCATGTGGTCAACTTCAAGGACGGCGACGTGGTTGAGCAGATCATGGCGCTGACCGATGGGCGCGGTGTGGACGTGTCCATCGAAGCGCTCGGCACCCAGGGCACTTTCGAGTCGGCGCTGCGGGTTCTGCGCCCGGGCGGACGTCTGTCGAGCCTGGGGGTTTATTCCAGCGACCTGCGCATTCCCCTCGACGCTTTTGGCGCCGGGCTCGGGGATTTCAGCATCGTTTCCACCCTGTGCCCCGGCGGCAAGGAGCGTATGCGCCGGTTGATGGCGGTGGTGGAAAGCGGCGGGGTCGACTTGTCGCCGCTGGTGACCCACCGCTTCAAACTCGATGACATCGAAGCCGCGTATGAACTGTTCGGCCATCAGCGCGACGGCGTGATGAAAGTCGCGATTACCCCATAATCCCCGCAACCTGACTCGATCCCCGTAGGAGCTGCCGAAGGCTGCGATCTTTTGATCTTGATCTTTTAGGAGCCGTCGAAGATCAAAAGATCGCAGCCTTCGGCAGCTCCTACAGAGGGGAGTCAGATGATTTGTGCGCCCCGGGCTTGCAGCAATTCGCGCAGCACCGAGCGGTGGCAGTGTGCCTCGTCTTCGCAGTAACAGCCCAGGGCCAGCGACGATTGGTGAGACAGCGCCGCCAGCAGGTCGAGCAATTGGCTGGGGGCCGGGTGGTTCATTTCGGTCTTGAACTTGCGTTTGAACGAGGCCCAGGCCTTGTCGTCTTGGGCGGCTTTCGCTTCGGCGACCAGTTCCGGGCTGGGGGACAGCAGGGGTTGCCAGACGTCATAAAAATCCCGACTGGCGAATTCGGCTTTCGGCACGCCGCGAGGCGGGCGGCGTACCGTGCCCAAACGCAGGCCTTCATCGGGCCCACGGGGTGAGCCCAGTCGCACGATATGAATGGCCATGGGCGCTTACTTGTGGCGGGAGCTGTCGAACCACTCCAGCGCCGTGCGCCAGATACAGATCCCCAGGAAATATGCCGACATCAGCAGCCAAAGCCCCATCACCAGCGGGTTGATCAGCGGGTGATTGATCACCAGCGACAAACTGCACAGCAACCAGATGGCGGTCACGGCAATGTTGATCGGCATGAACTTGCGCACCCGAAACGGGTGCAGGAATTTCATCCGGGTCACGGTCAGCAGCGCCAGGCCAATGACGGTCAACAGCGTCACCCATGGCGACGGGGCGATGATGTAGAGGCACAGCGCGACGACGTTCCAGGCGGCGGGGAAGCCCTGGAAGTAGTTGTCCTTGCTCTTCATGTTGACGTTGCAGAAGCAGAACAGCGACGACACCAGAATCAGCGACACGGTCAGCAGCAGCGTGTAATCCGGCAGCGGCACGTAACGATAGATAAACAGCGCCGGAATAAACACGTAAGTCAGGTAATCGATGACCAGGTCGAGGATCGAACCGTCGAAACTCGGCAGCACCGATTGCACATTGACCTTGCGCGCCAATGCACCGTCCAGTCCGTCGACGATCAGGGCCACGCCCAGCCACAGCAGGCAATTGGTCGGCTGATTTTCCAGCAAGGCGAGGGTGGCCAGGAAAGCGGTGACCACGCCGGTGGCGGTAAAACCATGGGCGCCCCATGCTTTGAGCCTGGCGATGTGTACGGTCGATATCACGGGGGCGTTCTCCAAAAAGTGAAGCAAGCCAGTCAGCACCCTTCTATTGGGGGCGTCGGCAAACCGGGTCGGGTTGCAGGTATCGACCGGGAATCCGGGGATAAGGTTCACCACCTATAGATCTTAGCTCTGCCGCCAAGAAATACCCCGGATAAATCTGCATGGCTGTTTACTGGATGCAAGGCCCCTCGTGCAACCGGTTTAGCGAGGAAAGAACACGCGCAACCGATGCTCATCCGGGTCCAGCGCAACGAAGGTGCGGCCGAAATCCAGCTCGGTAGGTGGTTGCAGAATACTCAAGCCGAGACTGGACCATTTGCCGAACAGCTCATCAACCTGTTCGGCGGACTCTGCGGGAAACGCCAGCTCCATGCCGCCGCCGGTCATGTTTACGGCGGGTTCGGCGGTATGCCGCGCCCAGAGGCCGAGTTTGTAACCACCATCGAGCACGAACAGGGCAAAGGTCGGGGATTCTTCCACGGGTTTGAGGTCCAGCAGAAACTCGTAGAAACGTGCGCTGACGGCTGGGTTTTCGACAAAAAGCAGCAGGTAGCGAGGCGTGATCATGGGGCGGCTCCGTGATGGGTTTGGCGCAGCATAGAAGAGGGCAGTGTCAGTTTCTGTCAGGAGTGTGAGCGCGGGTTCAAGTCGGCCCGACGGTGCTGGCGCAATGGCTGGCGGGGACTATTGTTGCTTGACTGATTTGCAGCTGACTTACAGCCGATTTAAGCCATGCCTATTGATGAGGATGTCGTCATGAACACCACTGATTTGCTCGAACAACTTCTGCGGGCCGGCCAAGGCTCGATGTCGCAACAGGGCGGCGGTGCTGGGTCTTCCCAGGGCGGCTTGGGCGGTCTCGGCGGTTTGCTCGGTGGCCTGTTGGGCGGTGGCGCCGGTTCCGGTGCGGGCGGCGGCGGGCTGGGTGGCTTGCTCGGAGGGTTGCTGGGCGGTGGCTCTGCCTTGGGCGGCTCGACCCAGAGCCGTTCTTCGGGCGGCACCAATTACGCGGCGCTGGCGTCCCTCGGGATGATGGCATTCCAGGCGTATCAAACCTGGCAGCGCAGCCAGGCGTCCGCGCCGCAACAGCCGCCGCGCACCGCCGATTTGCTGTCCGGCCCGGAAATCGAGGACCACAGCCACGCCGTGTTGCGCGCCTTGATCGCCGCCGCCAAGGCTGACGGTCGGATCGACGACAAAGAGAAGCAGATGATCAGCACCGAAATCGGTCGCCACACCGACGATCCACAATTGCAGCAATGGCTCGACGACGAAGTCGCCCGCCCGTTGGACGCCGCCGATGTGGCGCGGTCGGCCACCGACCCGGCCATCGCCGCCGAAATGTACCTGGCCAGCGTGATGGTGGTGGACGACCAGCAAGACGCCGAGCGCAACTACCTGGATGAACTGGCCGCAGCGCTGAAGATCGACCCGCAGTTGCAAGTGCATCTGGAGCAGCAGGCCAAGGGCCCCGCCGCCTAACCACAAACCTCCCCCGCGTAGGAGCTGCCGAGTGAAACGAGGCTGCGATCTTTTGATCTGTTTTTTCACAATCAAGATCAAAAGATCGCAGCCTCGTTTCACTCGGCAGCTCCTACGTGGGGAGCAGTGCTGTTGTTAGCGGATGAATGCCTGCAAATCAGCGGTCAGTTTGTTGATCGCCGCTTTGAAGTCATTGACGGTGATTTTCTGGCTGGAATTGCTCAATTGTTCGCCGAACACCTTGCGCACGACTTTGGCCACGACCTGATTGTTGCTGGCATCAACCAGCTCGGCTTCCAGGAACAGCGTGGTGTCTTGGGTGCGATGGCCGGAGGCCGCGCTGACCCCGCCAACCACGGCGGCCACGGGCACCACTTCATACCATTGCATGCCTTCGTTGGCGGCGGTCACACCGGTGATCGCTGCTCGCACCACCAGGGTTTTCGAACCTGCCGGTGCCGCTTTGGCGCTGCTGACCACGCGGTATTTCTGGCCAAGCACACCCTTGGCGCTGTTGGTCATGTAGTTCTGCAACTCTTCCAGGGTCCGGGCGTCGACCCGGTCATTGGGTTTTGGCGCCGGATAAAGCTCCAGTCGCATGAAAGCCACGGTGTCATAGGCATTGGGGTTCCACGACGGGCTCACCCAGCGCATGGCTTTACCGCCGCTGGGGGTGGTCACTTCCTGCAGGTTGTTGTAGTTGGGCAAGAAGCCCGAGTACTGCGCCTGGTCAGTGACTTTGGAGGTACAACCGCCCAGCAACAGGCTGGCCAGCGCGGCGCCGACGAACAATTTTCGGGACAGGTTCATGGTGGTGTGTGCTCCGTGGGGTAAGTCGTTATTTTTCGATAACGGTAGTTCAAAAACGCCAGGTCATGTTGCCGGTCAGGGCTTGAATCCAGGCGTTGTCGAACTGGCCGGAAGTTCGAATGCCCGAGGTGGATTTGGTTTGATCGACCGGCATGTCGCCGAGCCAGACCAGCGCCCAACTGACGTTGAAGTCGGTGTCCTTGTTCAACGCATACGTGGCCCCGGTCGCCAGCCGCCAGGATTCGCCCATGGGCGCCGTGAAGGTGCGATTGGCGTCCGAGACGGCGCTACTGTCGTAAGCGACGCCGACGTTCCACAACAGTTGCGGCGTGGCCTGGTATTGGGCGCCGAGGGCCAGTTGCCAAGTGTCTTTGTAATGGGCGTTGACCGTGGTCGATTGCGCGCCGAGGGCGGTGGTGTCGATTTGCACCGCCACGTCGCCGAACTCGGACCAGTCCTGCCAGTTGACCGACGCCAGCAATGCCCATTGCGCATCGAGTTGCTGGAACAGGCTCAGGGTCGCGGTTTGTGGCACCTGCATGTCGAGCTTGGTGTTCAGGCCGTCCAGCCGTCGCAGCGCCGGACCGTCGCCGTGGACGTTGAGTCGATCCTCGAAATCCAGATCGACCTTGCTGGTGTAGGCCAAGCCGATCCGCGTGCCCGGTTGCGGTGCGTAGATCACCCCCAGGTTGGCGCCGTAACCCCAGGTGGTGTCCTGGTATTTGAATTGCCCGTCGCTGCGGTCGGTCAGGCCCAAGGGCGAGCGGTCGATGGCGGTCTGGGTTTGCAGCATTCCATACATGGCTTTCACCCCAAGGCCCACCGACCACTGCTCGTTGAAGCGGTAGGCCACGCTGGGCACCAGGGACAAACCGCCAAGGCTGGCGTTTTGCGCGAAGTAACGCCCGGACCAGTCGTTGTCGTAATTGGCCGCCAGCCCGAAGTCGCCGTAGGAGCCGAAACCGACGCTCCAGTGCTCATCCAGTTCATGGCTGATAAAGAAACTGCCACCGGGAATCGGGTCGAGGGCGTTACCGCTGCCGCTGCCCGTGCCGTTGGTGCTGGCGTCGCGATTGAACGTCAGGTTGCCGTAGAGCACTTGCAAGCCACCGGTGATTTGCGTGCCGTGCAAGTAGCTCAGGCCCGCCGGGTTGCTGGCGATGGTCGAGGGCCCCTGGGCCCGGGCAGCGGCACCGGCATTGGCCAGGCCGGCGTTGTCGGTACCGATTTCGTAGAGCATGATCCCGCCCGCCCAAGCGTGCTGGCAGCACAGGGCGAGCAGGGTGACGGCGGGCAGGGTGCACGGTTTTATCTGCATGTGAGTTCCCCTTTATGTTTCAGGAAGGCGGGTGGCAATCAGCGACCACCCGTGAACCCGACTGCTTATTTGGACATCGCTGCCCGCGCCGCTTCGATTTTGGCTTTGACCGCTTCAAGGTTGAAGCTCGCGCCTTTCTGCATCGGCGGATACTCCACCGCCGTCATAGCCAGTTTGCCCACCTGATCCTGCACAAACACAAAACGCCAGAACTGGTATTTGAACCATTCGAAGTACGAGAGCGAACCGTTGGCCGACAGATTTTCCGCCCAGCCCATGCGTTCGAACGGATCGAGCCGCAGGTTGGTCAGGATCGGCATGTCCGGTTGATCCTTTGGCCCGAGCCAGCCGCCCGGTTGATCGATGAAGCGGTACTTGAAGTCATCGATGCGAATCGCCCCCAGGGTACTTTCGCCAAAGTAGAAGATTTCATGCCGATTGGATGGCCCCTTGCCGGTGATCATCGGTGTCTGGTCGTAGCCGTCCAGGTGAACTTTGTAGGTGGTGTCGCCGAGTTGTTTGCCCTTGAGCAGTTCTTCGGTGATGTTGGGGTTGCCCGCCGCCGCGACAAAGGTCGGGAACCAGTCCATGCCGGACATGATGCCGTTGGCGACCTTGCCCGCCGGTACATTGCCCGGCCAGCGCACAATCGCCGGCACCCGGAAGCCGCCTTCCATCACGGTGCCTTTGCCCATGGCAAACGGAGTGGTGCCGCCGTCCGGCCAGGTGAAGTTTTCTGCGCCGTTATCGGTGGTGAACACCACGATGGTGTTGTCATCCATGCCTTCTTTTTTCAGCTTGGCCATGACTTCACCGACGATGTCGTCGAGCTGTGCCATGCCGGCTTCCTGTTCCGACCAGCCATTTTGCGAATTACGCAGCGCTTCGTATTTGTCCGACAGGTGCGTGACGATGTGCATGCGGGTCGGGTTGAGCCACAGAAAGAACGGTTTGTTGTCCTGTTTGGCCTTGTCTACAAAGGCAAAGGCCTTGTCGCGAATCTCGTCATCGACGGTTTTCATCCGCTCCGGATAGAGCGTGCCGGCGTCTTCGATTTTCTGTTTGCCGACCTTGCCCCAGCGCGGCATGACCGTGGCGTCATCGCTCGTTGCCGCCCAACTGTGGACCATGTTGCGCGGGCCGAATTTTTCCAGTTGATCCTGCGGGTAATTGGGGTGCGCCGGGTCTTCCATGGCGTCGAGGTGGTAGAGGTAGCCAAAGAACTCGTCGAAGCCGTGTACGGTCGGAAGGAACTGGTTCAAGTCGCCCAAGTGGTTTTTGCCGAACTGGCCGGTGGCGTAGCCCATGGATTTAAGTGCGGTGGCAATGGTGACGGCTTCATTGGGAATGCCGATGGGCGAGCCGGCCTGGCCGACGGTGGTCATGCCGGTACGGATCGGCAGTTCACCGGTGATGAAGTTGGCGCGCCCGGCCGTGCAACTGGCCTCGGCGTAGTAATCGGTGAAGCGCATGCCTTCATTGGCGAGTTGGTCGAGGTTGGGTGTGCGGCCTGCCATCATGCCCTGGTTGTAGACGCCAATATTGGACCAGCCAATGTCGTCGCCCATGATCACCACGATGTTCGGGGGCGGCTTGTCGGCAGCGATTGCGGTGATGGGCACTGTCATCATTGACAGCAATGCCGTTGCGGCAAATGCGGTAGATAGTGCTTTACGGTTCATGCCGAGCTCCTGCGAACATTAATCAATGTGTCGAGATGAGCCCCCCGGTAAATCCTCGCTCGATGTTTGAATCCCCAGAAGGAGCCTAGGTATGAAGCTCGAAATATCAAGAAAATAAATTGTTGTGCCACGGTTTATCGTCGCCGGCCTTCACCAATGTCGATGAAATCAACATTTCGACGTTGCTCGTGTGAAATTTATGCTGTAGTTTTTCATGAAATTATAAAAACATAATTTCACGGAACCGCTCATGTTTCAGCAATCCACCCAGCATGTCGCCAGTTACTACGCCCACAGCTGCGCTGATCGCCTGACGATTCGGCCAGAACTGAAAGGCGAACACGACACCGATGTCTTGATCATCGGCGCGGGTTTCAGTGGATTGCACACGGCGTTGCGCCTGGCCCTGGCGGGCAAGCGTGTGAGGTTGCTGGAAGCCAGTCGGGTGGCGTGGGCGGCATCGGGGCGCAATGGCGGCCAGGCGATTCTCGGATGGTCGTGTGACATGCCGCCGCTGGAAGCCGCGCTGGGTTACGAACGCGCGCGACGCTTGTGGGATGGCATGCGCTGGGCGGCGCAGGAGTTGCGTGAATTGCCGGGGCGCCACGGTTTCGACTGCGATTATCGCGCCGGGCATTTGTGGACTTCGGTCATGCCCCGGCGGGTCAGCCTGTTGACCGAGTGGCAGCAGGAGGCCAGTCACAAATGGGGCCACGATGGCTTGCAGTTCATCCCCCGCGAACAACTGCCGCAGTGGGTGGCCAGTGAGCGTTATCAGGCCGGGCTCTACGACCCCGAAGGCGGGCATTTGAACCCGCTGAAACTGGCCCTCGGCCTCGCCGCCGCCATTGAACAGGCCGGCGGCGTTATCCATGAACAAAGCCAGGCGCTGGAGTATCGCGAGGAGGGCGGGCAATTCGTGGTGAACACCGCCCACGGCCGCGTTCGGGCGAACGTATTGGTGCTGGCGTGTAATGCCTATGTCGATCGACTCGATCCCAAACTCGCTCGTTGCGTACTGCCGGTCGGCACTTATCAGGTGGCCACCGCGCCCCTGGCACCGGAGCAGGCGAGCGCGCTGTTGCCGAGCAATGTCTGCGTCACCGACAACCAATTCGTCCTCGACTATTTCCGCCGCACGCCGGACCACCGCTTGCTGTTCGGCGGTGGCTGCACCTACCTGGGTGGCATGCCCAAAGACATCGCCGGGGCCACTCGACCGTTTCTGGAACGGGTCTTCCCGCAGCTCAAAGGTGTCGAGCTGGAATTCGCCTGGGGCGGGCACATCGACCTGACCCTCAACCGCACGCCGGACATCGGTCGTCAGGGCGACCGCTACTGGCTCCAGGGCTACTCCGGCCACGGCGTGCTGCCGACCCTGGCCGCCGCCCGCGCCGTGGCCGATGCGATTCTCGGCCGGCCGGATGAGTTGGCGTTGTATCAGGGCCTGAGTAATGGCAGCTTCCCCGGCGGTAAATACCTGGCCGCGCCGCTGGAAGCCATCGGCAAGGCCTGGTATCGGCTGCGCGACAGCATTTGATGAGTCATTTTCCGGAAGCCCAGGCATGAACAAGCAAGAAGAAATCGCCGCACTCGCGATCCTCATTCACGACCTGCGCAAGCACAAGAAATACACCCTCAAGGACCTGGCCGACAAAATCGGCCGTTCGGTGGGGTTTGTGTCTCAGGTCGAGCGCGGCTTGTCCCGGCCAACGGTGGCCGACTTGACGGCCATCAGCGAAACCCTGGGCGTGCCGACCACCTATTTCTACAGTTTGCCCAAACCTAAAGAGTTGCCCTGGGTCACCCGCCCGGACGAACGCCGCACCCTGTATTACGCCAACGGCATCACCGACATTCTGGTCTCGCCGAAGATGAGAGCGTCGTTCTCGATGCTCGAAAGTCATCTGGAGGCCGGGGCCAGCAGCGGCGACCGGCATTTGAGCGACAGCTCGGAGCAGGGCGGCTATGTGCTCGAAGGCGAGTTGACGCTATGGCTTGGCGATGACGACGAACCGGTCACGTTGCGGGCCGGGGACAGTTTCCAATTCGACAGTCACACCCGTTGCCGCTACGGCAACCTCACCGAGCAGCTCACGCGAGTGCTGTGGGTCTACACCTGATAACAACACAAGGAACACCAACGATGGATGCTGCTTGCTCTGACCTGCTGGCCGAAGTGCGCGCCTTTCGCCAACGCTACCCCGAGGTGCGTTACGTCGACCTCATTTCCCTGGACATTCCGGGGCATTTCTACGGCAAGCGTTACCCCGTCGAGATGCTGGAAAAGGTCGCCGCCGGCAGCGCGCTCAAACTGCCGCAAAACTGTGTGCTGCTGGGCGCGCAAGGTGGGTTGTTCAAGATCGGCGATTACTGCTTCCACGACGGCGACCCGGATGCTGTACGCCGTTTGGTGCCCGGCACACTCAAACCCGTGACCTGGGAAGCACAGTCGCTGGGCCAGATGCTGATCACCTCGGACGGCACCGAAAAGCCGATTGAGTTCGAACCCCGGGAAGTGCTGGCGCAAGTCCTGGCGCGGCTGGCCGGCAAAGGCATTCATCCGGTGGTGGCGTTCGAACTGGAGTTCTACCTGTTCGACAAACAACTGCGTGATGGCCTGCCGCAGTTTCCCCGCGACGGCTTGACCGACGATGCCGATGATCAACCGAACATGCACATCGAACGGCTCTCACGTTTTGCTCCGGTCCTTGATGAAATGGTCGAAGCGGCGCGGGTCCAGGGTATCGATACCACGGTGATTACCGCTGAGTTGGGACCTGGGCAGTTCGAGATCAACTTCGGTCACCTGGACGACGGCCTGCGGGCTGCCGATTGGGCGGCGCTGTTCTGCCGCAGCACACGCGGGGTCGCGCTCAAGCACGGCTATCGCGCCAGTTTCATGGCCAAGCCTTACTTGCAGCACCCCGGCAGTGGCATGCACGTGCACGTCAGCCTCTATGACGCCGCTGGCAACAACCTGCTGGCCGCCAATCGCCAACAATCCCTGCGTCATGCGGTGGCCGGTTGCCTGGAATTGCTGCCGCACTGCATGCCGATTTTTGCGCCGAACCAGAACGCCCTGCGGCGCATGGCCGGCACGGTAAACGTGGCAACCAAAGCGAGCTGGGGGTTCGAGAACCGCGATGCGTGCTTGCGCATTCCCGAGTCGGACGCGAAAAACCTGCGCATCGAACACCGCCTCGCCGGTGCCGATGCCAATCCGTACCTGGTGCTGGCGGCGATTCTGGTGGGCCTGGAGTGCGGGCTCGACGCGGCGCAGGAACCGATCCCTTCGCTCAACGACGACCGCGACAGCGGTATCGATTTCCCCTTGGAAATGCTCGACGCCGTGCGCGCCATGCAGCATCAGCCGCAATTGCGCGAAGGGCTCGGGGCGGAATTCGTTGATGTGTATTGCGAGAACAAACGCCAGGATCATCTGGCGTTCCAGCAAGAGATCAGCACTCGGGAATACCGCTGGTTCCTGTAAGTCCGCAATCTGTGAATGGACGCGCGGATGTTTAAAGCGGCGAGCTGGAGGCTCGCCGCTTGCGTTAAGGTCACTTGCCGAGGGGCGCGGCCAATAGCGGCCCCATTTGCTCATTGGTCAACGCCGCTTGAACTTCCGCCTGCGTTTCCAGCGTGTTCCTGGCTGGCGTGCACCCCGTTCTCCCACGAACAGGCATATCAGGCATGCGCCCTTGGCTTATGACCAATGATCTTGTTTCTCGGCTACGGGAACGATTTTCCAGGCCAGTGATGCGGCGGTGAAACACTCACGCATCGCGCAGCAAGTCGTTGGCGTTCAGCAGTTCGTAAGCAATCTCCGGGCGCTTCTCCAGGCTGCGGCGAATGGCGGCCGGAATCGCGGCGCGGGTCTTGCGGCATAAGCCGGGGAGTTCGTCGATCTGGATACCGATGCCGCGCATGGTGCGCACTTCGTTGAAGCTGGGAACCATCGCAATGCGAATGCCCAACTGATCGAACATGCGCTGTTGCAGGCGTTCTAGGTCGGCCAAGCTTTGCAGGTTTTCCAGACGCTCCAGCAGGCGTTTCTCTTCCTGGCGGGTCAGGAACAGGATGCGCACATCCGCGCCCGGTGTTTCCAGCAACGGGTCGCGCCCGCAAATGCAGGCGCCGGGTGGGCAGGGGGAGCGGATCGGAGCAGAGGTCGTCATGGGCTCAATCATAGAGGCCCTTGATCGGTTTTGCCCATAGCGTTCAAGCGCGCTCCAAGGGCAGGCATCCCTGTCGGCCTGCCCTTGTCAGCCACGCGGTCGAGCACACGGCTAGTGAGCGACGGGCCCCTCGTACTGAACGAGGATTGCGTTGGCCAAGTCGGCATCAGTGGCGTTCAGCCCAGGGTTGTCCTGACGGATCTGCTGCAGCACCGCCTCCATGTAGACGCCCCGGATCGCGCCGTCACTGGCGACAAATGCAGAAACGTCATCCCGGGCCGGGATCACCATTTTGTGGTCTTTGAATGTCGAGTACAGCGATGCGGAAACACCTGCCGACGTGGCGACGTCCTTGCCGCTGACGGCGAAGGCTGAACCAATGGGCAGACACAACATAAGCGAAGTAATGAAGAGCATGCGGCGCATGGCGTCGTCCTCCAACAGCGGATAGCAAATAGGAAGTAGCACATAACTTAGGAGGTGCGCCGGGGCTCAGGAGTTCCATGCGCGGCACACAACTTCGTAGGAGCTGCCGAAGGCTGCGATCTTTTGATCTTGTTTTTGAAAGCAAAATCAAAAGATCGCAGCCTTCGGCAGCTCCTACCGGGGGCTAAAACCAACGTGCGTTTGGAAATAGGCTTCAATAAGCAGGGGGTGGAGTCGATAACCCTTTCAGAGCTGCCATTCGCCGCATCCAACAGGGGAACCACAAGGTGTCCATAAAATTACGTTTGCTTCTGTTGATGGGGACCGGTCTGCTCACGGCGTTGATCATGAGCCTGGTCAGTTACCTGGGGAACACTCAGATGGCGCAAGCAGTAAATGACAGCGAGGTCGGCATGGCCGCGCTGCGCAATCACCTTGAAGCCGACATGATGCACGATGCCCTGCGCGCCGATGTGTTGTCGGCGATGCTGGTGGGCCTGGGCAAAAGCACCAGCAGCAAGGCCGAGGTGCACAGTTCCATCGAAGAACATGCGGCGCGGTTTCGCGAGGTGGTGGGGGAGAACCTCAAGCTGCCGGTCAACGACACCATCATGGCGGGCCTGAACAAGGTCAAGCCGAGCCTCGACACGTACATCAGCGCGGCGGAACGGATCGTCGGACTGGCGCTGGACAATCCGGAGGCGGCGCAACAACAACTGGGCACGTTCAATGCGGCGTTCACTCAACTGGAAGGCCAGATGTCGGCGCTCAGCGAGCTGATCGAAACCAACACCCAAGCCGCCAGCCAGAACACTCAACACGCCATCAGCCGCGCCAACATCGCGCTCGGCAGTGTCCTCGTCGCCAGCCTGTTGCTGCTGTTGGCCCAAGGGCGCTGGGTGATCCTGAGCATCCTGGGGCCGTTGCGTTCCGCCAGCCGGATCGCCGACAGCATCGCCCACGGCAACCTCAGCGAGCCGATCGTCGAGCCCACCGGGACCGACGAAGCCAGCACCCTGATTCGCACCCTGGCAACCATGCAACGCGATCTGCGCGGCATGATCGAAGTGGTGCGCAGCAACGCCCACGGCGTCAGTGGCATGAGCCAGCAATTGAGCAATGGCTGTCATGAAGTCGCCGGCAGCAGCCAGCAACAAAGCGTTGCCGCCAGCACCATGGCTGCCGCCGCCAGTGAGATGACCGCCAGCATCGAAGAAATCACCCGCCACGCCAACCGCGCGCTGAACATGGCCAACCAGGCCGAAGAGCTGGCCAAGGACGGCGGTAAGGTGATTCATCAAGTGGTCAGCGACATGGACGGCATTGCTCGCTCGGCGCAGCAATCGGCCCAAGTGATCCGCACACTGGACAAGGAATCCGAGGGGATTTTCAGCATCATCCAGGTGATCAAGGGCATCGCCGATCAGACCAACCTGCTGGCACTGAACGCCGCCATCGAGGCCGCCCGCGCCGGTGAACAGGGTCGTGGTTTTGCCGTGGTGGCTGACGAAGTCCGCAGTCTGGCCGGGCGCACCAGCGCCTCCACCCAGGAAATCGCCGCGATGGTCGCGCGCATCCAGCAAAGCACCCGCGAGGCGGTGACCAGCATGGAGGCCGGCGTTGCCCAGGTCGACAAAGGCATGGCCGTGACCGCCGATGTCGAGCGCGCCATCCGCGAGATTCTCGAAGCCACGCTGAACACCACGCAACTGGTCAACGACATCAGCCGCACCATCGGCGAACAAAGTCTGGCCAGCAATGAAATCGCCCATCAGGTGGAGATGATTGCGGGGATGTCCGAGGACAACAGCAAGGTGATTGGTCGCACGGCTTCGACCACGGACGAGTTATCGACGCTGGCGGGGCAGCTATCACAGTCGGTGGATCGGTTTCGGCTCTAAGCGAAAATCGGGGTGTTTTTGAGGGCCTCTTCGCGAGCAAGCTCACTCCCACATTGGACTTGTGTCATGCACAAATCCCCTGTGGGAGCGGGCTTGCTCGCGAAGGCGACAGACCAGACTCCGCTGATCTAATACCTGTAACGCTCCGCCGCACACACACGGCAGAGCCCATCACCTCCGTCAGATACGAAATGCCTGACGCCCCACCAGCAACCATTTGCCGTGCTGTTTCTGCCAGACCTGCAAGTTCTCGATCTCGGTCGGCACCACTTCAGTGCCCTTGAGCGTCTGCCCGGAAAAGTGGTGGCGGACCAGCGCCGTATCGCCCGATACGGTAATGGTCTGGTTCTGCATTTCCAGGGTTTTGAATGCGCTTTTGCCGGTTTCGATGTCCGCGATGAAGTCTTTCTTGTCCTGGATTTTACCGCTGGAATGCCCATAGCTCAGATTGGCGGCGGTCAGTGCTTGCAGCTCCGGGATGTCTTTGTGGAGCATGGCTTGGGTCAGGTGATCGACCGCTTGCGCCACGTCTTTCTCAGCGGCAGCCGGGGCAGCGGCGATGTAGCCGCTGAAGAGACAGAAAAAACCGATCAGCAGTTTGGCTTTTGTCATGGGGGTTTCCTTGTTGTTGTGAGTGATCGAAGTTGGTTAGTTTGTCAGTCATCGTACAACTTGGCAAATATTTTAAAGCGAGGGCAGCCAGCGATTCCGGTGTTTGCCGCCATCTGTCGGGCGCGAGGAACGGCGATTCGGCTCAACGCTTCCAAGGGAAAACGACCCGAGGAAGCCTGACCATGAACGACGAAGCAAAGCGCAAAGCCTTGGCCGCCTGGTACACACTGCTGCGCCAGCCTGACATCCGCATGGACAGCGAAGAGCACTACGACGAACTGCTGAAAGCCGCCGATGAGATGGAGCGCGCCGGGCTTATCAATGGCTCGGAATGGCGCGTGCTGGTGCGTGAAGCGGGGGTTGCGTTTGCCAGTTCCATTGTGGGCGCTGGGGGTGGAACCTAGTCCCGTGTCTGAGTCGTATGTGGGCACCGCCGGCTGGAGCGTGCCCCGGGACCACGGTGCGCTGTTCCCCGAGTCGGGCACCCACTTGCAGCGTTACGCGACGCAACTGACGGCGGTGGAAATCAACAGCTCGTTCTACCGTCTGCATCAGCCGCAAACCTATCGACGCTGGGCCGAGTCGGTGCCGTCAGCGTTTCGTTTTTCGGTCAAAGTGCCCAAGCTCATTACCCATGTTCAACGCTTGCAACACTGCGAAGGGCTGCTCGATGAGTTCCTGTCGCAATGCCTGCAATTGGGCGACAAGTTGGGTTGTCTGCTCATCCAGCTTCCGCCGTCCCTGGCTTATGAGCCGGCCATTGTGGCGGCGTTTTTACGCACGCTTCGCCAACGGTTCGAAGGCGCAGTGGTGCTCGAACCCCGGCATGAATCCTGGCGAGGGGCTAACGGTTTACTGATCGAGCACAGGGTCGGGCGGGTCGCGGCCGACCCATCGCCGGTCACCGGTGGCACCACGCCGGGAGGATGGTCGGGTATACGTTATTGGCGACTGCATGGTTCGCCACGGATTTATTACAGTGACTATGAGCTGAGTCGATTGCAGGCGTTGGCGGCGAAGATCCGGATGTCGGTGGAGGCGGGTGCCGAGACCTGGTGCATTTTTGATAACACGGCGAGCGGGTTTGCCCTTGGCAATGCGTTGAGCTTGCAGCAATTGATCACACAACACCCGACCCCCCCGTAGGAGCTGCCGAAGGCTGCGATCTTTTGATCTTGCCCTTCGGCGGCTTGCAGGCCCGAAGATCAAAAGATCGCAGCCTTCGGCAGCTCCTACGGGGATTTGCGGCGCTGTGATTTGACGGGTATTACGCCCAATCGGCGCGATTTTTTGTCACGTTTTGCAAAGAAAAGCCGATAAACCCCGGTACAGACACAGACCACCAAGTCGCAACCAGACGCGCGGGTTTGCCGTGTCGTGATATTCTGCGCGCCAACTTGCTTTGACCTATTCAGTTAGTGCGTCCTTGAGACGTGCCAACAGGATCAATGTCGCTCAAGTAGCTGAAGCCAATAATGATAAAAAGTCAGTTCAGTAGGGACATATAAACTGAGGTCGATGGAACAATCGGCCTTGTGTGCCCACCCTCCAATCCTCAAGTGCGGGAACCCACGAACATGCTGCCTGCATGCCGTGAACCAGGGGCCTCATGCCTGAGGATGGAAGGGCGGATGGCGTTTTATCATAGGTGCTACAGATGCTTAAAAAACTCAACACGGCCCTGCTGGGGCTGGCTTTGTCGATGGGGATCACGTCCGTTCACGCGGAAGAGGCAAAGAAAGTCGATGTGCTGCTGATTGGCGGCGGCATCATGAGCGCGACCCTGGGTGTGTGGCTCAACGAGCTGCAACCGGACTGGTCGATGGAAATGGTCGAGCGCCTCGACGGCGTCGCCCTGGAAAGCTCCAACGGCTGGAACAACGCCGGTACCGGTCACTCCGCCCTGGCTGAGCTGAATTACACCCCGGAAGACGAGAACGGCAAAGTCCAGATCCCGAAAGCCGTTGAAATCAACGAAGCGTTCCAGATCTCCCGCCAGTTCTGGTCGTGGCAGGTTCAGCAAGGCGTGCTGAAGAACCCGCGTTCGTTCATCAACTCCACTCCGCACATGAGCTTCGTGTGGGGCGATGACAACATCAAGTTCCTGAAAAAACGCTACGAAGCCCTGCAAGCGAGCCCGCTGTTCGCCGGCATGCAGTATTCCGAAGACCCGGAAGTGATCAAGAAGTGGGTCCCGCTGATGATGGAAGGGCGTGACCCGAACCAGAAAATCGCGGCCACCTGGACCCCGATCGGCACCGACGTCAACTTTGGCGAAATCACCCGCCAATTCGTTGCGCACCTGCAAGCCACACCGAAGTTCGACTTGAAGCTGTCCAGCGAAGTACAGGACATCACCAAGAACGCCGACGGCACTTGGCGCGTCAGCTACAAAAACCTGAAAGACGGCACCACCACCGAAACCGACGCCAAGTTCGTGTTCATCGGCGCGGGCGGCGGTGCACTGCATCTGCTGCAGAAGTCCGGCATTCCTGAAGCCAAGGAATACGCAGGTTTCCCGGTTGGCGGCTCGTTCCTCGTGACCGAAAACCCGACCATCGCCGAACAACACCTGGCCAAGGCCTACGGCAAAGCCTCCGTTGGCGCACCGCCAATGTCGGTTCCGCACCTGGACACCCGTGTCCTGGACGGCAAGCGCGTGATCCTGTTTGGCCCATTCGCGACCTTCAGCACCAAGTTCCTCAAAGAAGGCTCGTACCTGGACCTGCTGACCAGCACCACCACCCACAACATCTGGCCAATGACCAAAGTCGGCATCAAGGAATACCCACTGGTTGAGTACCTTGCCGGCCAACTCATGCTGTCCGACGAAGACCGCATGAACGCCCTGAAAGAATACTTCCCGAACGCCAAAGCCGAAGACTGGCGCCTGTGGCAAGCCGGCCAACGCGTGCAAATCATCAAGCGTGATGAAGCGGCCGGTGGCGTGCTGAAGTTGGGTACTGAAATCGTAGCTTCGGCTGACGGCTCCATCGCCGGCCTGCTGGGCGCTTCGCCAGGCGCATCGACTGCCGCTCCGATCATGCTGACCGTGCTGCAAAAGGTCTTCAAGGATCAGGTCGCGACCCCGGCCTGGCAGGAAAAGCTGCACCAGATCGTGCCGAGCTATGGCACTCAGTTGAACGGCAATCCGGCCAAAGTGGCTGAGGAGTGGGCTTACACCGCCAAGGTGTTGCAGCTGACTCCGCCACCGGCGATCCCGCAGTTGGCGGCTCCGGTGGCTGCTCCGGCTGAACCGGCGAAGGCTGTTAAGCCTAATGCTGCGAGTGATATGGCTTTGTAAGTAGAAGCCTGATTGAGAAAAGCCCACTGAACCGGTAACGGTCAGTGGGCGTTTTTGTGGCCTGGATTTGGCTCTCGCAAGCCACGCGACATCTGAAATTGGCGACTACCTTGTGGCGAGGGAGGTTGCTCGCGCTTGGCCCGTTGTGCAGTAAAAACCCCGCTGACCCAATACCCGTCAGCGGGCTTTTCTGTCACTACGGTATTCAGCGTGCACGCCACTTGGATGACTTGGCCCACGTTGTACCTGATCAACAAACCCCGTGACCTGAAAGACTAATGAAAGCTTCCCTGCGTAACCTCAATGCACCACCTCTGCTATGGTGTAAAAACCTCTAGTCGCTCATTTGGGCGATTTCCGTAAGCACGCTTTACGGCACCGTCATTACGGTCAGGTTCGCGAGTTAACGGGAAACGCATCAATGGACAAACCGTCAGTCGATCGTCCTTCCACCGAGCCGCAGTCTCGAGCCGAGAAGCTTGTTGAGTTTCGCCGGCAACAAACCCTGCTCAAGACCGGCGCTCTTCAAGATGCCATCTTCAACAGTGCCTACTTTTCCAGTATTGCCACTGACGAAAAAGGCGTCATCCAGATCTTCAATGTCGGCGCCGAACGCATGCTCGGCTATCTGTCCGAAGACGTGATCAACCAGATCACCCCGGCGGACATTTCCGATGCCGACGAATTGATTAGCCGGGCCACGGCGCTCAGCCTGGAGTTCAAAACGCCGATCACGCCAGGTTTCGAAGCGCTGGTGTTCAAGGCGTCCCGGGGTATTGAAGACATCTATGAACTGACCTACATCCGCAAGGATGGCAGCCGGCTGTCGGCGATGGTGTCGGTCACCTCGTTGCGCGACAGCACCGAAACCATCATCGGCTACTTGCTGATCGGCACCGACAACACCGCGCGCAAGCAGGAAGAAGCCGCCCAGGCCTTGCTGGATCAGCGTCTGCGCGATCAGCAGTTTTATACGCGCTCGCTGATCGAGTCGAACATCGACGCCCTGATGATGACCAATCCCCAGGGCATCATTACCGACGTCAACAAACAAATGATGGCGCTGACGGGCCGGACACGGGACGAATTGATTGGCGCACCGTGCAAAAACTTCTTCACCGATCCGGCCCGTGCCGACGCGGCGATCAAGCGTGTACTCAGTGAAAACAAAGTCAGTGATTACGAACTCACCGTGTGCGCTTACGACGGCACCGAAACCGTCGTTTCCTATAACGCGGCGACCTTTCATGACCGCGACCGCAAGCTGCAAGGTGTGTTTGCCGCCGCCCGGGATGTGACGGAGCGCAAGCGCTTCGAGCGCACCCTGGAAGAGAAGAATATCGAGCTCGAACACGCCAGCCACATGAAGTCCGAGTTTCTCGCGACCATGTCCCATGAACTGCGCACGCCGCTGAACGCCATCATTGGCTTTTCCGAAGCGCTCAAGGACGGCATGGTCGGTGATATGTCCGAGACGCAGCGCGAGTACATCGGCGACATCTTCACCAGCGGCCAACACTTGCTGTCGCTGATCAATGACATCCTCGACCTGTCCAAAGTCGAAGCCGGAATGATGGAGCTCGAGCTGGAGCCCGTCGAACTGCAAAGCCTGCTGAGCAACAGTTTATTGATCGTGCGCGAGAAGGCGGCACTGCAACGTATCCAGTTGAAACTCGACACCGATACCGATCTCGGCACCTTCGAACTCGATCTGCGCAAGACCAAACAGATCATCTACAACCTGTTGGCCAATGCGGTGAAATTCAGTTCGCCAGGTGGCGTGGTGACCCTGGCGGTGCGCCAGGTTCCGAGGGATGAAGTGGGCACGGTCGCGGGGGACTGGCCAACGCACGGCTTTCTGCTCCAGGCCTGCGGCTATGAGGAATTTCTGGAGCTGAGTGTCAGCGACACGGGCATCGGCATCGCTCAGAGCGATATGGACAAGTTGTTCAAGGCCTTCAGTCAGATCGATAGCAGTCTGGCGCGAAAATTCGAGGGCACCGGCCTGGGCCTGGCGATGGTCAAGCAACTGACCGAGCTGCATGGCGGCAGTGTCGCCGTGGCCAGTCTTGAGGGCACAGGCGCCCGATTTGTGGCGTGGTTGCCTATCCGTGACTCACTCAATGTGGAGGCGCCATGGCTGAAATCCTGATCGTCGAAGACAACGCCGCCAATATGCGCCTGGCCCGGTTGCTGCTGACCAGTGCCGGTCACAGCGTCATTTGCGCGTCGGATGCGGAAACCGGCTTGAAGCTGGCGCGTGAGCTTCAGCCGGCGCTGATTCTCATGGACATCCAGTTGCCGGGCATGGATGGTCTGAAGGCCACGTCGTTGCTCAAGACTGATGCGCTGACAGCGGCGATTCCGGTGATTGCACTCACCGCCATGGCCATGAAGGAAGATGAGGAAAAAACTCGCCTGGCGGGCTGCAATGCCTACATCATCAAGCCGTTACGCTACAAAGAGCTCTACCGGGTCATCGATACGTTGCTGCAAAAAAATCTGCCTCAACAGCCCTCTACTTGAGCTCTCTACATGTCCGATATTGCCGCTACATTATTGATCGTCGACGATGAACCCCATGTCTGCAAACTGCTGCAGATCCTGTTGCAGAATCAGGGGTATCAGACATTAACGGCCAGTTCGGGCGAAGAGGCCCTGCTCATGGTTGCGCAACAACCGCCGGACTTGATCCTGCTCGACATCATGATGCCGGGCATGGACGGTTTCGAAGTTGCCCACCAGTTAAAAACCAACAAGGCCACGTCGAACATCCCGATCATCATGCTGTCGGCCCTCGGCGAGCACAGTGCGCGGATTTCCGGCCTGGAAGCGGGGGCTGAAGATTTCCTCAGCAAGCCTGTGGAAAGTGCCGAGTTGTGGCTCAAGGTGCGCAACCTGCTGCGGCTCAAAGCGTTTGGCGATTATCTGAAAAGCCACAGCCTGATGCTGGAAGAGCAACTGCAACAGCGCACCATCGACCTTGAGCGTTTTCGTTCGGCCATGGACGCGTCGGGCGACGCTATTTTCCTGATCAACCGCAGCACCATGCGCGTGATCGAGTTCAACCGACGTGCCTGCGAAGTGTTTGGCTACAGCCCGCAAGAGCTGTTGTGCAAGACACCTGCCGATCTCAGCGAAGCCCCCCTCGAACAGCTCGAATTTTTGTATGACCAGATCATCGCCGGCAAAGTACCCAACGAAGCCACGGAAACCCGTATCCGCTGCAAGGACGGCAGTTTGCTTGCGGTAGAAGTTCATCGCCAGGCCTACAAAACCGGGGATGACTGGATCATCGTCGGCATTGCGCGGGACATCACTGCGCGTAAGGAAACCGATCAGCGCATGCTGAAAATGGCCCATTACGACACGTTGACCGGGCTGCCCAATCGCAATCTGTTTTTCACCACCTTGCAAATGGGCCTGACTCAAGCGGCACTCAGTCATTGGCAACTGGCGGTGGTGACCGTCGATCTGGACGACTTCAGTAGCGTCAACGAAACCTGGGGCCACCTGCTGGGTGATCGAATGTTGGCGGAGCTGGGTCAGCGACTGGCCAACTGCCTTAATGTGAGTGACACATTGGGGCGCATGGACGGTGATGAATTTGCGTTGATCCTGATGATTCGCGAGGGCCAGGCGGACCCGCTGCACACCGTCGAGCGCATACGCGACACGATGCGCGAGCCTTTTCAGCTCGGTGGTCAGTCAACGGCGATGACCGCCAGTATTGGTATCGCCCTGTACCCGAGTGACGGGGACGACGCACATGGGTTGATCAAGCACGCGAATACCGCCATGCACCGGGCGAAGAAGGTCGGCAGGGATACTTATCGTTTCTACACGGCGCAAATGAATGAAGAGGCATCGGCGCGACAGGTGATGGAAACCGCCTTGCGTGAAGCGGTGAAGCAGGAAGCGTTCGAGCTGTTTTACCAACCCAAGATTAGCTTGGCCGACGGCTGTGTGTGCGGGCTGGAAGCGCTGTTGCGCTGGCCGCGTGCGGGGCAGGCCAATGTCTCGCCGGCGGTGTTCGTGCCCATGCTGGAACGCCTCGGGCTGATTACCCAGGTCGGCAATTGGGTGATCACCCGCGTGTGCAAGCAAATCGCCGATTGGCAACGCGCAGGGGAGGGGCCGTTTCAGGTGGCGGTCAATGTCTCCGGCCACCAGATCATCGAAGGTGATCTGATCGCCAGCATCCGGCAGGCGCTGATTGACCATCGGATCGATCCGCACTGGCTTGAGATCGAGCTGACGGAAAGCTCGCTGATGGAGAACACGTCGCACACCATCGCCAGTTTGCAAACCCTGCAACAACTGGGGGTCAAGGTGTCCATCGACGACTTTGGTACCGGCTATTCAAGCCTCGCGTACCTGCGACGATTTCCGATCGACAAACTGAAGATCGACATCGCCTTCATCCGCGAAGTGACCAGTAACCCCCAGGACGCGGCCATCGCCAGAACCATTATTGAATTGGCCCACAGCCTCAACCTGCAAGTGATCGCCGAAGGGGTGGAGACCCCTGAGCAACTGGCGTTCCTCACGGCAAACGGGTGCGATCAGGTGCAAGGCTATCTGTTCAGCCGGCCACTACCGATCAGGGACCTGGAGGATTTTTTGCGCGAGCGACAGTGTTTCACCTGAGTCATGCCGGCGCACAGGTGGGGGCGTTGGCGTGCATCGCTTCAGCTCGGCCTCAGTTTTTCCAGACCCAGTGATAAACCCGTTTCACCAGTTCCAGATAATTCCAGGCCAACGTCGCGCCGATCGCCGCCCCTGCAAGGCCAAACTTGAAGGTGGTTTGTTGCCACTGGTACGACTGATCAAACACCAGATGCGCCAGCCAATACCCGTCGTAGTGGTAATAGGTTCTGTAGGTCACCAGAAAGGCAAACACACACAGCCCCAGCGACAGGCAGAACACCACGAATCCCAACTTGTTTGTCGGTGTTTCAAGCTTTTTGAACATCATGCGCAGGGTTTCCTGTCGAAAAACGGTTAAGCCTATAAATTGCGGCGTGTGATCACGCCTTTTCTTTCTTCACGTTCTGCGCGACTTCGCCGGTGACGCCCGCCGCGATAATGCCCGCGCCTGGGGCGATGTTGGTCACGGTGCTGGTCACGCTGGTGCTGATGTTACGGGTGTACGCGTCGATGGGGATGCCACCGCGCATGTGTGCCGAGACCATTTGTGGCGAGATGACGCTGCGGGTGATGGTGGAGCTGACGGTGCGGAACAGGTTACCCAGGGCCGAGACGATCGAGATGATGGTGAGGGCGGCGAAGGGGATCGAGAGCCACATGACGCTCATCTTGAACAGCGCATGTTCGGTGGAGAGGCCGTTGAGGCTGCGGCAGTAGAGGATCGACGCGATCAGGTAGGCGCCGGCCAGCAGGGCGATGGCCATTGGGTCGCGGATTTCGAAGGCCAGCCGCGAGCACAGCAGGCCGTAGATCACCAGGCTGGCGAGCACGTCCGGGATCAGGCTTTTGAGGCCATCCAGGGCCTTGGAGACGTTGTAGATGACGAAACCGATGATCACGATCCAGCCCAGCACCGGAATCACGGCAAGGGCCATGACCAGGACCGACAGCAACAGGCTTTTGATGATGCCGTGGTGCAGGTTGTTTCTGATCAGATAAAAGACGAAGTAGCCAAACGAAAACAGTGCGATCAGCGCGAAAGATGCCAGTGCGGCCTCAGGCTGGAGGAAAAAGCTCATGCCGCCTACCACGGTCATAAAGGCAAGGCAGAGGTAACCACTTTTGTTCATTGATAGTCGTCCGTGATCGGGAAGTAACCTGGATGTTCTTCCGTTTGGACGTGCATGCTACTAATTCGCCATTACTTTTGTCGAGCCACGGCTGCTGAACCCAGTTCGGCGGGATTAGGCAATCATTCAGCAGAATGCGGCCATCGCTCACACCGGCCCAAGTCCTATCCTGTCCGCAACGCGGCATCACATAGCCGCCCAGGCGTTTGACGATCTGTCATCCACTTGAACGATTCAGCTACTACGCTACTCCTCTTGTATTCAACCTCTGATTTAAAAGGTGATCGCAATGACCAAGACTTACAGCTATGCCGCGCAAGGCTCCAAGGACTCGCTCAAGCCTTTCACCTTCGAACGTCGTGCCCCGGGCGCCGATGATGTGCAGATCGACATCCTTTATTGCGGCGTTTGCCACTCCGACCTGCACACCGTGCGCAACGAGTGGCAGAACACGTTGTATCCGTCGGTGCCGGGCCATGAAATTGTCGGTCGGGTGACGGCGGTGGGCGCGAATGTCAGCAAGTTCAAGGTCGGCGATCTGGCGGGCGTTGGCTGCATGGTCGACAGTTGCCAGCACTGCGCGTCGTGCGCGGAAGGTGAAGAGCAATATTGCGAGAACGGTTTCACCGGCACTTACAACGGCCCGGTGTTTGGTGGCGAGAACACGTTTGGTGGTTACTCGGACAGCATTGTGGTCAAGGAGAAGTTCGTCCTGCGCATTTCCCACGGCGACGCCAACCTGGCCGCTGTCGCACCGCTGCTGTGCGCCGGCATCACCACCTATTCGCCGCTGCACCACTGGAAGGTCGGGCCTGGGCAGAAAGTCGGCGTGGTCGGCCTCGGTGGCCTGGGGCATATGGCGGTGAAGATTGCCCATGCCATGGGCGCGCATGTGGTGCTGTTCACCACGTCGCCGAACAAGCGTGAAGACGGTCTGCGCCTGGGCGCCGATGAAGTGGTGGTATCGAAGAATCCGGATGAGATGGCCAAGTTTGCCAACACCCTGGACTTCATCCTCAACACCGTCGCCGCGCCGCACAACCTGGACGCGTTTCTCTCGCTGCTCAAGCGCGATGGCACCATGACGCTGGTCGGCGCCCCGGACAGCCCGCACCCGTCGCCGACGGTGTTCAACCTGATTTTCAAGCGCCGCAGCCTGGCCGGTTCGTTGATCGGCGGGATTCAGGAAACCCAGGACATGTTGGATTTCTGCGCCAAGCACGGGATTGTGTCGGACATCGAGATGATCAACATCCAGGACATCAACGAAGCCTATGAACGCATGCTCAAGGGCGATGTGAAGTACCGCTTTGTGATTGACATGAACAGCCTGAAGAAGGAAGCCAACGCGGCTTGATTGAGCTGTTTTCGGGGGCCTGACCCAATGGGTCGGGCCGCCGTCATAACCTGAATAGCCCCAAGAAAAGATTTCACCTATCACCCCCCAACACTGCGCCTATTAGCAGTCCTCCCCAGACGGTCTAGTCTTACCTTTGCGCTGGCGTCGGCCGGTCGCTTGATACCTGATAAAGAGATAAGAAAGAGTCACAGGCTTGCCGTGGGCCCGCGTGCTGGCGAATCGTTCGCCAATTTCCAGATTTCCCGTGTGGCCTTAAACAGCAGTTGATCGAACTGCCTGGCCCAGCAGCCTATGTCATTGATTTCTCATTGCTATTGCAGGCCCAGCTCGGGCCGGGTAGCGGGATGAACACGACCGAAGGTAGCTCTTACATGGCAAACGAATCGAAATGCCCGTTCAATCACGCCGCTGGTGGTGGCACGACGAACCGCGACTGGTGGCCGAATCAACTGAACCTGAAAATCCTGCACCAGCATTCCTCCCTGTCCGATCCGCTGGATGAAGGCTTCGACTATGCAGAGGCGTTCAAGAAACTCGATTTTGCGGCGGTCAAAGCCGACCTGAATGCATTGATGACCGATTCCCAGGACTGGTGGCCGGCGGACTTCGGTCACTACGGGCCGTTTTTTATCCGCATGGCCTGGCACGCGGCCGGTACCTATCGCACCGGTGACGGTCGTGGTGGGGCGGGTTCCGGTCAGCAGCGTTTTGCGCCACTCAATAGCTGGCCGGATAACGTCAGTCTCGACAAGGCGCGGCGGTTGCTCTGGCCGATCAAGCAGAAGTATGGCCAGAACATTTCCTGGGCTGACTTGATTGTGCTGACTGGTAACGTCGCGCTGGAGTCCATGGGCTTCAAGACGTTTGGCTATTCCGGTGGGCGCGCTGACGTCTGGGAGCCGGACGAAGACGTTTACTGGGGTTCCGAGAACAAGTGGCTGGGCGGCGACACCCGCTATGGCAAAGAAAACGCCCCGGTAGAAGCCCCTGGCGACGGACCACTGGTCGCCGAGCCGGGGAAAAACGAGGAAAGCCGCACCGAGCATGGCCGCAACCTTGAGAACCCGTTGGCCGCCGTGCAAATGGGCCTTATCTACGTTAACCCTGAGGGCCCGGAAGGCGAGCCTGACCCGGTCAGATCCGCCATCGATATCCGTGAAACCTTTGGCCGCATGGCCATGAACGACGAAGAAACCGTGGCGCTGATTGCCGGCGGCCACGCCTTCGGTAAAACCCACGGCGCCGGGCCTGCGGATAATGTTGGCGCAGAACCGGAAGCCGCCGGCCTGGAAGAGCAGGGCTTTGGCTGGAAGAACAGTTTCGGCACCGGCAAAGGGCCGGACACCATCACCAGCGGCCTGGAAGTGACCTGGACCACAACCCCAACCAAGTGGAGTAACAACTACCTGGAAAACCTGTTCGGCTTCGAGTGGGAACTGACCAAAAGCCCCGCCGGCGCGCATCAGTGGACCCCCAAAAACGGCGCGGGCGCCGGGATCATCCCGGATGCTTTCGATCCGTCGAAACGCCGCAACCCCACCATGTTGACTTCGGACCTGGCCCTGCGTTTCGACCCGATCTACGAGCCGATTTCCCGGCGTTTCCTGGCCAATCCCGACCAGCTCGCCGACGCGTTCGCCCGCGCCTGGTTCAAACTGATCCACCGCGACATGGGGCCGCTCTCTCGCTACCTCGGTCCGGAATTGCCCGCCGAAGAACTGCTGTGGCAAGACCCGATCCCGGCGCTCGACCATGAAGTGGTCAACGACAGCGACATCGCCGCGCTAAAAAGCAAACTCCAAGCTTCGGGGTTGAGCGTTTCGCAACTGGTCTCGACCGCGTGGGCGGCGGCGTCGACCTTCCGTGGCTCCGATAAACGTGGCGGCGCCAACGGCGGGCGCCTGCGCCTGGCGCCACAAAATGTCTGGCCGGCCAACCAGCCAGGGCAACTGGCGGTGGTGCTGTCGAAACTGGAGAGCCTCCAGAACGAGTTCAACAGCGGCGGCAAGAAAATCTCCCTGGCCGACTTGATCGTGCTGGCCGGCAGTGTCGGCGTCGAACAAGCGGCGAAAAACGCCGGCCACAGCGTGACGGTGCCGTTCACGCCGGGGCGGATGGACGCCAGCCAGGAGCAAACCGACGTGGAGTCTTTCGGCTTCCTTGAACCGATCGCCGACGGCTTCCGCAACTACCTCAAAACCCGCTACCGCGTGCCGGCCGAACAGCTGCTGATCGACAAGGCGCAACTGCTGACCCTCACCGCGCCCGAAATGACCGCGCTGATTGGCGGCTTGCGCGTACTGAACACCAACGTCGGCCAGACCCGACACGGTGTCTTCACTTCACGGCCGGAGGCGTTGACCAACGACTTCTTCACTAACCTGCTGGACATGGGCGTGGAGTGGAAACCGACCTCGGACGCCAAGGAAGAGTTCGAGGGCCGCGACCGCAAAACCGGTGCAGTGAAGTGGACGGCGACCCGGGTGGATTTGGTCTTTGGCTCGAATGCGCAGTTGCGGGCGTTGGCGGAGGTGTATGCCAGCAGCGATGCGAAGGAGCGCTTTGTGAAGGATTTTGTGGCGGCATGGGTCAAGGTGATGAACCTCGATCGGTTTGACCTGAAGTAAATCAAGCAGCACAACAGCCCGCTGAACAGGCGACTGTCAGCGGGCTTTTTTTGCCCGGGTTTCCCCCAAAACCGTAGGAGCAAAGCTTGCTCGCGATAGCGGCGGCACATCCAGCATCGATGTCGACTGTGATGCCGTTATCGCGAGCAAGCTTTGCTCCTACAGGGGGCGGGATGATCTGATCCGTATTTTCCTGCGCCATCTGCCTCTGTAACGAGATCAGCCCAAGTCCCAGAATGCCTCACCGGCCCGGCCGCCCTGAGACGATCACCGCTCACTGCGCCTGTTGCGCCGCAAACTCAAGAGGTAGGAGGCCTTATGGCTAAGATGGCGATTTTCCTGGGTGGGTTTCTGGTGTTGACCATTTTGATAGGCGTCCTTGCCACGATCTCTCCGGTGTAAGGACAGAAAACCCGCTGAACCATTGATGGTTCGCGGGTTTTTTTGTGGGCGTTAATCGTTGCCGTACATCAACAGTCAAACTGTCTATCCACGAGCTGTTCTTTTGGTTCGTGCCTCGAGAAGGCTTTTAAACGACTGAAAAGACCCATGCCCTATCCTGAGTCCTTGGAATACGGGGAGGTTGAGGAGAGCGTCTGCCAAGAGCAAGCCAATCTTCGTATCGCTTGCCAAGCGAATGATGGCATCCTGCCATTTGTCTTGATAAGATCCGGCAAAGTAATGGAACTACACCGTTGCTCCATGTTGGCTTTCATTTGCCTACCTGAATAAGGATATAAGATTGTGACAGGTGTTTCTCTCAGTTGGTTGGCCGCTACCGTTGTCGCGCTGTTTTTGTTGGTTGGAGTTACTCCATCGGGAATCAAGAAAGCGTTAAAGGAAGTTATCTCTATCGAAGTTTTCTGGGGTGGGGCCTTCTTGACCTGCCTGTTGGCGCTTGTCTCCCTTGCTTTATGGAATTGGCAAGATGGTCTTTCGCTGTTGTTCGGTAGTTATTACTCGCTGTTTACCAACTTGTGGCAAGGCCTTGTCTCTGCCGTCTTCGGGGCATTCCTCTGGGTTCTTTTATCCCTCTGGTTTTTTGACAAAAAAAATAAAACATTCATTTTTATGATGTTGGGCTACATTCTGTTGATGGCAGGGCTCAATTACGTTCCGGATTTAAAACTGTATGCACTCAGTCACTGGAATATTTTGGGCATCGACGATGAAGCGCTTGAGTTGATAGCATCAATATTGCTTGGCATGGCGGTTGCTGGTTTAGTAATGGGCTACGCATGGAAAAAACGTCGTTTACGTAATGCTGCCAAGTCATAGCGATAAATTGACTACAGCCGTTGTTGATACTTGAAAATGGAGTTCTGGTTTGACAGATATAGTCAGTAAGTACAGCCATGTTTGGGGCAACGACCCTCAAACCCTGCTCAATAAATACAAATATCATCCTGAATTGACGAAAAAACTCGACGAAATCAGTGCGGATGACTTCAATCAGGAGATATTGTTCGAGATTGTTTTATGGAAGCTCAGCAGGTATCCCTACATTAATCCCGATATGCTCGAGGAGCTTAAAGGCGTTGCGAAACTGGAGCCGAAACAGCATCGTCAGTCAGAGTTGATATTGAAAAAGCTGCTGTTGTCGTCAGGTGTTCGTTTACCCATGGCATCGACCATTCTGCGCTTTCTCAATCCGAAGGTTTTTCAAATCATTGACGATAGGGTTTATCGCGTTTTGCTTCCGGGTAAACGTATTTATCCAGCCAAGCCTGCCAAGCCAGCGAGTGAGGCAAGGATGAAGTCGTATATTTCAAATTCTGTCAAAATTTATTTTGATTATTTGGATACGATGCACAACGCGTCTTCAGAAAAGCTTCCTTTTGAACTGGCGGATCGAATTCTTTATCAACTTGATATTGAACTCGAAAATAAAATCGGCGCTAAAAGTTAAGTTTGTGGTGCGTAACAATTGTGTTGTTAGAAACAGGTTTTTATTGTGATCCCCCGTCCCTGTTCAGCGGGCGGGGGGCATTTGAATATCAATGATTGCAATCTTCGCCCCACCTACAACTCACTCTCCCGCCAACGCCGTGCCTGAACCAGCAACGCCGGGGCGAAGTGCAGCATCACCATCCGCACCAAATGATGGGTCAGGATAAACACCACATTCAGCCCGCCCGCGAACGCGACGATGGCGATGGTTTCGATGGCGCCGGGCATGTAGGCCATCCATAGCGAGAGCGGGTCGCTGCCCAGGACGCGCGAAGCGAGGCCGGCAAATGCGGCGGCGATGAGGATCATCAGGCCGACGGACATGACACCGGCGCGGCCATGGCGAATGAGGTCCTTGAGGGAGATGTCGCTGAATTTGGAGCCGATCAGCACGCCGAGCAAAACCGTGGCGGCGTCGACGCTCCATTGGGGCATCTGGAAGCCGTTGAGATAGCCCATTTTCACGTAGAAACCGGTGGCGACGATGGCCGTGAGCATGAACGGCGCCGGCACGCCGACCCGTAGCAGCACGCGGCCGACCCCAATGCACAGAATGATCAGCGACAACACCGTCAGCAGCCTGTTCAGGGTCAACGGGACCGCGTCGGCCAGTGCCAGGTTGGGCACCCCGGGAATCAGGAAACTCACCAGCACCGTGATCGACAGCAGTCGCACCAGGTGCACAACAATGACTTTGCTCGACGCCCGTTCGGACTCCAGCAGATCGAACACGGCGGCGAGTGCGCCGGGGTAGACGGCCAGCATCGAGTCCTTGAGGTTCCAGCCCGAGACCTTGAGCAGCCAGAAACCGGCGACGCTGATCTGCGCGGCCAGGCACAGGAACAGGAAGCCCAGGCTCGGCAACATGGCAGCGGCGGTGTGGCTGTCCCACGCGGTGAACATCAGGCCGGTGGCGGTGCCCAGTACGATTTGTACATAGCCGAGGCCCAGGGGCAGGGAAGGGGAAAAGCGCAGGTTACTGACGATCAACGCGCTGCCTAGTATCGAGCCGAGCAACAGACCGTGGGGGACGCCAGCATATTGCAACACCGCGCCGACGCCGGTGGCGACCAGCAAACACAGGAGGGTCTTCATGAATCTTCCTTGAGTCTAGTTGTTACCAAATGTTTCAGGTCGTGCACTTTCTCCCATTGATTGGCATGCGCGGTCAAGTCTGATGCGAGTGGTCTGTCAGGTGGGCTGGCGGTGGTTTTCAAGGGCTCTTCGCGAGCAAGCCTCGCTTCCACCAACGGTTGCGCGTCCATTGTGGGAGCGTGGCTTGCCCGCGAAGAGGTCAGCAAAAGCGCCCCAGTTTTTCAACTCGGACGCAGTCGCCATTCCTAAGCAAAACCACCCATCACGGCGCCTTGGCCGCCGCTTCAATAACCTCGGCAACCGTTTTCGGATGAGAAACCATCACAACGTGAGACGCGCCTTTAACCACCACCGTCTGTTTCGAGTTAGCCCGCTCAGCCATGAACTTCATCGCTTGCGGCGGGATGTTCTTGTCCTTGTCGCCATAGACCCACCAGGACGCAGTGGTCTTCCAGGCGGGATCGGTTGCGGCTTCCTTGAGCGCTGCTTCGGTGACCGGACGCTGCGTCGCAGCCATCAAGCGAGCATCGGCAACCGAGACGTCAGCGGCGAACTGATCGTGGAATTTGTCTTGCTGGATGTAGAAGTCTTTCCCGCCATCAGCCAGATCGACGGGTTTGGCCAGGGTCGGGCCGAGGGTACTGCCGGGGAATTTGCCGGTGAGGTCGAACGCGCTTTCACCCTTGTCCGGCGCGAAAGCCGAGACGTACACCAGCGCTTTCACATTGGCTTGGCCGTAGGCCGCTTCACTGATGACCGGCCCGCCGTAGGAGTGACCGACCAACACGACCGGGCTCTGGATTCCTTTGAGCACGTCGGTGACCGACTGCGCATCGCCTTTGAGGCTACGCAACGGGTTCGCGGCGGCGACCACCGTATAGCCGTCCTTTTCGAGGATTTTGATCACGCCGTTCCAGCTCGTCGAATCGGCAAACGCGCCGTGCACCAGCACGATGGTCGGTTTGGCTGCGTCGGCCATGGCCCAGGTTGAAGCCCCGAGCGCGGCCGACAGGGCCAGTCCAATGACGAATCTATTGAGTTTCATACAGGGTTCCTTCCAATTGAGTAGGCGCAGGAGGTGGGGCCGTCAATCTCGCCACGAAGCGCCCGTCAGATTAGGGCTGACCAAGGGCAGGGCGATTGTGCTCGTGTGCTGCTACTTTTCAGTGCCTGGACTGAACACGGTGCGTCGAGCGCCGGGAGTGAAAAAGTGGTGCGACTGAAATGGACTCGCTGATCACCGCAGCGGCACGGGCACTGGCGGCGGGTGATCCCCTAGGCGCATTGAACCGCGTGGCGTTGCGTGAGGACGCGGCGGCGCTCGCGCTGCGGGGCATTGCGATGGCGCAACTTGGCGACTTGGTCCGGGCCCGAGCGTTGGTGCAACGGGCGGCGCGGGCCTTCGGACCGAAGGAAGCGTTGGCACGGGCGCGCTGTGTGGTGGCCGAGGCGGAAATTGCCCTGGCCTCTCGGGATCTCGGTTGGCCGGTAAAAGCCCTCGACACGGCAAGACTGACCCTTGAGGCCCACGGCGACGGGGTCAACGCCGCCCATGCGCGCTACCTGGAGATTCGGCGTTTGTTGCTGATCGGGCGTCTGGACGACGCGCAGCAAAACCTCGCCGCACTTGACCCCGCGCCACTACCGCCAGCCTTGCGCGCGGTGCATGAACTGGTGGAGGCCGGGATCGCCATGCGGCGCCTGCAATCGAACAACGCACGGGCGGCGCTGGATCGGGCCGAAATGGCTGCGCGGGATGCCGCGATTCCTGCCCTGAGCGCTGAAGTCGAACACGCCATCCTGATCCTCAATACACCCGTCGCACGGTTGATCGCCCACGGTCAGGAGCGTCCGTTATTGCTGGGGGACGTTGAAGTCTTGCTCGCTTCAAGCGCGCTGGTGGTGGACGCCTGCCGTTACAGCGTGCGCGGCGCCGGCCTGTCGGTTTCCCTGACCACGCGTCCAGTGCTGTTCGCCCTCGCACGGGCGCTGGCCGAGGCCTGGCCGGCGGATGTGCCGAGAGACGTGCTGATCGCCCGAGCGTTTCGCCTGAAACTCAGCGACGAGTCCCATCGCGCCCGGTTGCGCGTTGAAGTCGGGCGCCTGCGGGCGGCGCTGGAACCCTTGGCGAGCGTGACTGCGACCTCGCGCGGGTTTGGGTTGACGGTGCGCAATTCGAGTGACGTGGTGGTGCTGGCGCAGCCTGTCGAAGAAAAGTACGCCGCCGTGTTTGCCGTGTTTGCCTTGCTGGCCGACGGTGAAGCCTGGTCGAGCTCAGCCCTGGCGCTGGCCCTCGGCAGCAGCCAGCGCACGGTGCAACGCATCCTCGACACGCTGGCGATGGACAACAAGGTGCAAGCCTTCGGACGTGGCCGGGCGCGGCGCTGGATGACGCCGCCGGTGCCGGGTTTCGCGACGACTTTGTTACTCACGGCGCCGTTGCCCAGTGATTAGGATCACTTCACACACCCGTGACGAGGACATCACCATGAAACACTCAGCAGCCGAAATCATCCGCGAATATGGGCCCTTTGCCGGGGTCGACGCCGTGCATGGCGTGACCTTCGACGGTCAGCACGTCTGGTTCGCCAGCGGCGAAAAACTCAATGCCCTCGACCCGGCCAGCGGCCAGACCCTGCGTGCCATCGACATCACCGCCGACGCCGGCACCGCGTTCGATGGCGAGTACCTGTTCCAGATCGCCGCCGACCGCATCCAGAAAATCGACCCCAAGACCGGCCGCGTGCTCCACACCATCCCCGCGCCCGGCCCCAGCGATTCGGGGCTGACCTGGGCCGAAGGGACGCTGTGGGTCGGCGAATACCGCGACCGCAAGATTCACCAGATCGACCCGGACACCGGGACGATTTTGCGCACCATCGAGTCCAACCGTTTTGTCACTGGCGTGACCTGGGTTGAAGGCGCGCTGTGGCATGGCACCTGGGAGGGTGATGAGAGCGAGTTGCGGCGGGTTGATCCGGCCACCGGCGAAGTGCTGGAGTGCTTGGAAATGCCGCTCGGTGTTGGGGTTTCGGGATTGGAATCAGATGGAGGGGGGCAGTTTTTTTGTGGCGGTGGGGGCAGTGGCAAGGTTAGGGCGGTGCGTCGGCCGGTGTGAGGTTTTTAAGATCAAGAGATCGCAGCCTTCGGCAACTCCTACGCGCGACCCTTGGGACAGGCGCCAGGATGGTGCTTGTCCATTTCGGTCAAGGAATCATCCAATGCGTGCGTTATGTCTGGGTCACCTGGAAAACACCTTGGTCCGGGCCTTGCTCGATCACGGTTATCGAGTCTGCGCAGGTGTGCGCGATACCAGCAACACCGCGTCTTTGGCCGGTCGGGACTGCGAAGGCCAGATCGGAGTTGGGCTTCAATCCGCCTATGAACATCGGTCATCCTTTTTTGGTTTGGGGCAACAGTCAGCGAAGCAGGGGGGCGGTCGCAAGGTATCAGGGCGGCGACACGCCTGACCCGGCGCGGATCAATTCGAGGTACTCGGGGCTCTCCGAAATCGAGTTGTGCCCCACCCCCGTAATCACCTTCATCGACGCCACCCCCGGGGCAAAGTGCCGAAACAGCCGTTCAGTGCTGGTGCGGGGGATCACGTCATCCTGTTCAGCGGCAATCACCAGCGTCGGCACGCTGATGTGTGCGGCGTATTTTCCGGAGTCGAAGGTGTCCTTCAATAGCCACCTCACCGGGAACATCGGGAACTGGCGGGCGGCGAGTTCCAGCAGGCTGTTGTAGGGCGTGATCAGGATCAGCCGCGCGGCCGGGCGTTGGCTGGCGAGGCGAATGGCGATGCCGGTGCCGAGGCTGCGCCCGACCACGACAACTTGTGGATGCTCGGCGTAGACCCGGTCGAACACGTCGAGGGCATCGCGCTGGATCGCCTCCTCGGAGGGTGACCCGGAACTGCCGCCATAGCCCCGGTAATGCAATAGATACAGCGCGTGATCCGGGAAGGCCAGGGAAAACGAAGGCAGGTTGCGGGAGACGTCCTCGGCATTGCCGCCGAAGTAAATCAAGGCTTTGGGGCCATCGTGGGGGCGGACCGAGATTTGCAAATCGGCGTCGGCGACCGACAGTTTGAGCCGGGTTTCGGGGGCGGCGATGGTGCCGGGTTGCGGGTAATAGATGAGTGAGCGCTGGAACACGAACAGCGCGGCGCAGAGCAGCAGGTAAAGCGCTGCAATCGAGGCGAGGATGTACAGCAGGATGCGCGACATTTGGCTGATTTTTCTGAGCGAATATCGGAGTTTAGTTCATCGTGTGGGGTTGGTCGGAAGATCAAAAGATCGCAGCCTTCGGCAGCTCCTACGTGCTTGTGGCGCTGACGAAGGCTGCGATTTTTTGCCTGGTTGGCGCTAAATCAACCTGCTATCCGGCAACCCCAACAACCCCGTCAGCGTATTCATGATCGCTTGCTGGCGCGCCCGATCCACCTGATGCCCGACCTCCGCCGCAGCCACATCCGCGTCGCAATGCGGACACGTCACTTCATGCGCAAAGATGTACTGCAAACAGCCCCGGCACAGCGCCAGTTGCGTCGGGATGCGGCCCTCGTCCGGGGCGTGCTTGCCCTGGTTGGCCCAGGCCAGTTTGATCACCTGACCGCTGTCGCTGACGCTGTTCACCGTCTCACCGGTGGCGATGCGTTCGGTGATCAGGTCAAAACGCCCGACCGCGAAGGACTTCTGCGCCGCGTCTTCGAGTTTGACGATCCGCTCGCGCAACCCGCGTTTTTGCAGGTCCAGCGCCCGGTAATGGCAGTAAGGATTGTTGCCCGGTTTGCCGAGCAACGAGTGCGACGTCCAGGTGCAACCGCCACGGCAGACGTCGTTGTAATAGCAACTGCGACAGTAGCCCCAGAGGTCATCGACCGAGCGCAGTCGGCCAAAGTGCATGCCTTCGCTGTAGTGCCAGATGTCGTGCAGGCTCATGTTGCGCACGTTACCGCCGGAGAAACCGACGGTGGCCAACGATGGGCAGCCTTTCACCGTGCCATCGGCTTCCAGCGCCAGCACGGTTTGCCCGGCGGCGCAGCCGCTCCAGTGCACGCGCTCGTCGCCGAAACCGCGCCACATGTGTTCATACGGGCCGTAGTAACCGATGTTGTTGCCGACGTTCATCAGCAAGCCGCGATCGACGCCTTCGCGATACAGGCGTGCGAGCAATGGCATCACTTCCAGCAGTTGATAGGGTTGCAGCAACAGCTCCGGGTGATCGACGGCATTGCCCATGGCGACCGTCAACTGGATCTGCCAGTGGGTGGCGCCGACGTCGATGATCAGGTCCATCAGTTCGGGCAAGTCGGGCAGGGTGGCCGCGCCGATTTGGGTGTTGACGCTCACCGCCAGCCCGGATTGTTTGGCGCGGCGCAGGGTGTCCACGGCTTTGTCGAACGAGCCCGGCACGTTGCGCACGGCGTCGTGCAGCGCTGCCAAACCGTCCAGTGAAACACCGACACCGTTGAGCCCGGCGTCCACGGCGGCCTGCATTTTCGCCGGCGTCAGGTTGCGCCCGCCGGTCTGGATGGCGCAGTACATGCCGTGGTCGTGGATGGCCTGGATCAGTCGGGTCCAGTCTTTGCGCAAATAGGCTTCGCCGCCGATCAGGGTAATTTCGCGGGTGCCGAGCGCGGCCAGGGAGTCAATGACGTCGAGGCATTCCCGGGTGTTCAATTCGTCGGGTCGTCGATGGCCCGCGCGGGAGCCGCAATGCAGGCATTTGAGGTCGCAGGCCAGGGTGATTTCCCAAACCACATGCACCGGCACGTAGCGTTTGAGGTCGGTTTCGCTGAGGTAGCGCGCGGGGCGATTGTCTGACATGGCAAATCCTTGCGCACCGTTGTGGCGAGGAAGCGTGCTCCCGCCGGGCCGCGAAGCGGACCCTCCTTTCTACCTGAAAAGAAGGGGACTGCTGCCCAGTCCAACGGAAGCAAGCACCCTCGCCACGGTGCTTGTCGATTGAGGACCGGTTAGCGGGCTTCCAGACGGGCGATTTCGGCGTTCAACTGCTCCAGCGCACTGCGCAGGGCACCGCCGTGAGCCAGTTGTTGTTCCGCCTTGCTCACCACCGATTTCAACTGCGCCAGATCACCGCTGGCTTGCGCCTGCTGCACTGCCACGGCGTAGAGCGGCTGGGCATGGTGCGGCTGCTCCGGTCCGATCACCGGCGAGGGGCTGACGGCGGCGTGTTTGACCACGTGCCAGGTGCCTTGCTCGTCGTAGCGGTAATCGACAAAACCACTGACCCAGTCGGCACCGAGGATGCCCTTCAAATGAAAGGTCTGGGCGATCTGGCTGAGCGGGCCGCTCGGGCTGCCATCCAGGGTCAGGATGATGTGGTTTTCGGTGGCTGGCAGCAGTTTGGTTTCCGAGTATTCACCCCAGACCCGGGCGCGGAAGTTGAGTGGCGGGTAGGTGCTTTGGTAGAGGCTGGCGACGCCGCTGACTTTCTTTTTAACCGTATCCACCAGCAGGTCGAGGCTCAGGACCGGGGCGCCGAGCAGGTGATTGCTGACGTTGAGGCGAGTGTGAAAAAGTCCAATAGACATGGTGCAACTCCCTTAAGTGTATTCAGGACAAACCAGGCATTCAGTGGCCAGGTCAGCGGCGTTCCAGCCGGCTGATTTCGCCCTTGGCGGCTTCCAGTGCACTTTGCAGTTGAGGCTGCTGATCCAGTTGTTGCTTGGCCAGGCTGGCCAGGTTTTTCATCTGGGCCAGGTCACCGCTGGCAATGGCGCTCTGAATGGGCGCGGCGTACAGCGGCAGGATCGGTGGGTACGAAGAATGCGGTGGAATCACCGGGCCAGGTTCCAGCGGCGGGAAGGCGCTGGAGCGCACCGAGTCGCTGAGGTGGGCGGGAACGTTATTGATCTCGATCCAGCGTTGGCCATCAAAATACGAATAGTTGGCGACCCCTTCTTTCCAGTCGGTGCCCACCACCAGGCGTATCTTGAAATTCACGATGGAATTGGACCCCGTGCCGCCGTGATTGCCTTGGCCGACGATCAGGATTTTGCTGACCCCGGGGGACATGACGGTGAGGTAGGTGTATTCGCCCCAGACATCGGAATGCACATCGAGCGGCGGGTTGGTGGCCTGAGTGATCGATGCCGTACCGCTGACGGTTTCTTCCGGGGTAAATACCAACAGATTGAGTGCCAGGCTTTGCGCACCCGGTTGCCCGGTGCCAATTCGATAGGCGAGCGGGAACAAACCAACATTTTGTTGAGTAGAACCAGACATAGTTATTGCCTCCATTGCAATAAAGGGAAAACAGAGCTAGCGCTGTTCTTGGCGAGACACTTCCTTAG